>NZ_JAPEOX010000004.1 GCF_026340675.1 Streptomyces sp. NBC_01264 | reverse complement strand
CCCGGCGCCGGGCGGCCGGCACAGTGCGGGCGGCGGGCGGGGCGCGCCGAGAGGAGCCGTGCGGGCGCCCGTGCGGCCACCAGCCACCACAGCGATCAGCGGATGCCCGCGCGGCGCGGGCCGGCAGACGGCGCGACGAACGGCGGCCGGCACCGGCGGGACAGAAGGAGAAACCCGAATCCCCGGCCGCGGGCCCCGCGCCGGCCGGCCAGGAGCCGCCGGCACCGCACCGGACGCGGGCCCGGTACCCCCCGGCCGTGCGGGGACACCATGGATCTCCGCCAGACGGCTCCCCCACCGGGAACAGCCGGAGCCCGGCCGGCCCCGGCCCAGCACGGCCCCCGCTCGGGAGCTCGGCAGCCGGCGGACGAACCTCGGCACCGGAGCTCGGCGGCCGGGCCCAACTCCGCGGCGCCGGCGGAACAGCGAGACAGCCGCCGGGCGGGCGCAGCGGCCGTACGGCGCCCTGCCGGCGACGAACAGGCTGGCGCCGCTCCGCGTCGGACGCGGGCGCCGCAGAGAGCCCGCACGGCGCCCAGGAAACCCAACGGGAGCCGCCCGGGGCGAGACGGGCGCAGCGCCCCGCAAGGGGCCCCCCGCGGCACAGGAGCTCGACGGGCGGGCGAAGGGCCTGCGCCGGATCACGGCCGGCCCGAGGGCCGGCGGCACGACCGTCCTGGACGCCGCGGCCCGGAGCCCGGTGCCCGGCCGCGGGCGAGGGCCAGGCCAGCGCTCGGTGCCCCACCACCAGGCGGACGCCGCCGGACATGGGCCGGCGGGCGGGCGCGGGGCGTCAGCACGTGAGCCGGCGGGGCGCAGCGACGGGCACGGCCGGCGGAACACGGCGCACCCCGGGCCGGCAGGCGCGCCGCAGCGCAGAGCGCACGACGTCGACGTCGACGAGCAACTCGGCGCCCCGGCCCGGCGGCGGCACCGAGGACTCAAACCGGGGCCCCACCGTGCCCCGGGAGCGGCCGGCCTCGACCGGAAGCCGGGCGCAGCAGTGCGCGGCCACCGAGTACCCCCCGGGTGCCGGCGGCGCGCCCTGGGAATCCGTCCGCCAGGACGCGGCAGGCTGGCCGCGGCGTACGGCGCCGACGAGGAGCTGGGCACCCCCGGCCGGCAGCGGCGGGAGCCGCGGGCCGGCGTCGCACTCCGAGCGCCGGCCGGGGCGTACGTCGTCCGGCAGCCCCTGGAGCGGGGACCGCCGGCGAACTGGCCGGCCGGGCCGGGAGAGCAGCTCCGGCCGGCAAAGCGGTGGCGGGCGGCGGGGCCAGCGGCGGCGACGCTCTCCGGCTTTCCGAGGCGGCCGTCGACGGGGAGCAGCGACATCGCCCAGGAACCCGGCACCCGGGTGCAGCAGGGCACGGCGGGAGTACGGCGCCGCGGCGGGCAGGGTCCGCCGGCGGCTCAGCCGGGGGCGGTCCCGGGGCCCTCGGGTACAGCCGGCCCGGTGGGCGCCGCATCGTCGTCGGCGGGCGCCAGGTGGCCGGCCACGACCTCCTCCAGCACCTCGTACACCGCGGCCGCCCGGGTACTGCGCGCGCTGCCCAGAACCTCCCTCGGCGCGCTCAGCAGCGCCTGCCAGTGCTGCCCGCTCATCCGGCCCCGGCCGGCCGCCCTCAGCGCGAACACCAGCCGGCGCTGCGCCTTCTCCTGCAGCGGCCCCCGGGGCGGCGTCACCAACCGGTGCGCCGCCATCGTCAACTTCTGGCGCAGCGTCGGCGCGAGGTCCCCCCACAGCGGATCGTCCGTGGCGGGGAGCAGCAGCCCTTCCGCCGCCCCCGCCGCCGCCCGCACCGGCGGCCCGGCCGGTTTCCCGGAGCGCTCCGCCACCGCGGCGGCCGGCTCCACGCCCTCGGTGTCCCCCCGCCCGGCGCCTGCGGCCGGCGCCGCTCCCCCGCCGGCCTCCTCGGCGGCCTCCTGAGCTCCTTCCGCGGCCGCGGGCGCCCCGGCGCACCCGCTCCCCCGGACATGCGCGGCCAGCCCCGCCGGCGGCCCCGCGTACGCGCAGCCCGCACACCGCACCCACCCCGCCTCACCGACCGCCGCCCCCACCACCGACACCTGCGGCCCGAACCCCGCCTGCACCAGCCGCTCCGGCAGGCTCAGCCCCGACACCGCCCGCAGCGCCGCGGCCGCCGTGATGTCGTGCCCCCGCACGAACCACCGCCCAATCCCCGCCTCACCCCCGCACCCACAGAAACAGTCCCCCGTCGGGATCAACCGCGCTTTCCTCGTCACCGTCATGCGCGGCAACGTACCGGCCCCGGCCCCGCCCCAGGTCACGAACACCACACCCGGACCACAACCGCCCACAACGCGACCAGAGCCGACCACTCCACGATCGAGAATGACCAGCGCGCACCTACAACACGCCCCGCTTGCACGCCCTGACAGCGTGCACGTCAGCGCGTACGAACAGCGCGCTGTCACAGCGCGCCCGTCCTGCATGACCAGGCAACACGCACCACCGGGCGGCAACCGGTCATGCTTCACCGGCACGCACCCATATCACGCCACCGGGCCGGTCCCGGGTGCCGGACCGGCCCGCACGCCAGACCACACCGTCCACCGGGCACGACCATCCAGCGCGATGGCCGGCAGCCCGGGCAGCAGCAACGGACAGCCGACACGCGGCCGAACGGCAGCGACCAGGTATCGGCCGCCCGGCCCCGGCTCGACGACCGCGGCCACGGCCAGCCGGCGGCAGGAGCGGCGCCGGCGGACTCCCGGCCCGAGGAGCAGCGACGGTGGCGGGCGGACTCGACGGCGGCGGGTGCCGGGCGGCCAACCCGACCACCCCCGCTCCGGCGCAGCGAGGCGACCGCAGCGGACGGCGGCTCGGGGCGGCCGGACCGGTTCGACAACGGGCCAGGGGCCGGCGGAGCGGCGAGGCCCGGGCGGTCCCGGAGGTGTTGCCGGTGCCGCAACACCCCACCGAGCGGCCGGAGTCCGGCCCCCGGGACGATCGCCGGGCGGCCTGGCCCCGGGGGCGGGACGGGCGCAGCAGCACGGCCGCCACACGGGCGGCGGTCAGCAGGTCGATGTGGGTCGGTGCGCCGTCAGTCCGGCACCGGGTCATGGAACCCGCGCCGCCGAGCTGCCCCCGGCCGACACCGCAGCAGGCGTGCCAGGGCCAGCCGGCCGCCGCGCAGCGCGCCGTGTCGGTGCAGAGCCTTGACCGCGTACGTCGAGCAGCTCGGCGTGTACGGGCAGCAGGCGGGCCGGACGGGGCTGACTGTCGTCCGGTAGCGCCGCACCGCCCCGTACAGCACGCCCGCGGCCCGGCCGGCCGGACGGGGCGCCGCTGGATCGGTGCTTGCCGGGCTGGCGGGGCCGGGCCGCACGGCGAGCAGGGCGAGAGAGGCCAGCCACATCTCGGGGCAGCACGTCCGGTTCCAGTAGCAGCTATCCGCGCACGCCTCGGCGCAGTTCTCCTTGCGGTTCGCCCTGCCCGCGCCGTTTGCGCCGTGCCTCGTGTTCCCGCGCTGCCGTGCCACCCGGTCCCCCTCACCTCGGTTCGGTCATGATCGTACGGATGGCGGTCCACCGGGCCGGCGAGCGCGTCACCGCGAAGGCGACAGCCGGGCGGCGGGCCGGAACCGTTTACGGGCAGCCGGACGTGCGGCACGGACGGTCCCGGAGGTGTTGCCGGTGCCGCAACACCCCACCGAGCGGCCGGAGTCCGGCCACCAGGACGACCGCCGGGCGGCCCCGGCCCGGCCCGGGCGCGGGACGGGACGGCGGCGCGGGCGGGCGGGCGGGCGCAGCAGCACGGCCGGCGTACGGGCGGCCGCCACCACCTCGACGAACCAGCGGGGCAGCCGGCAGGCGACGGACCTGCTCCACGGCGGCCAGGCGGACGCGGGCGGCGTACGGCCGCAGCTGCCGGACTACCCGGCGACGTGGAATGTTGCGGACGCCGCAACACCCCACCGAACCAGCCGGATCCCCGGCAGACGGCCGTCGAACCGGGTGCCCGTGGCCGGGGCCCGGCAAGCGGACAGGGAGCAGCGGCGGCCCGGCACCAGGCAAGCGGTCACCCAGGGCCCGGGCGGGCAGATCGGCAGGCACCACGTCGATGAACTGCGGCCGCGGCCAGCGGCGGACGCCGGGAGCTCCCGCGGGCGGCCGGCGCGGGACCGGGCACCGGCGGGAGCTCCCCCGCGGCCAGGGGCAGGCGCAGCACGGTGTCCTCGCCCCGCCTCGCGCCCGGTCGGGGCGCGGCATCGCGCCGGACCGCGAGGCCGGCCCGGGACCAGAACGAGGACCGGCCCCCCGCCCCGCGCGTCGGGCGGTGAAGTCCGGGGCGCGGGGCGGGCGGGCCTCGGTCAGCCGCAGAGCAGGACCACCACGGTGGCGTCGTCCCGGTAGCCGTCTGCGTCGGGCTCCGCCGCGGCCACCAGGGCGTCGGCGAGGGCCTGCGGCTCGGTCGCGTACGCGCGGCACAGCCGTACGAACGTCTCCCGGTCGACCTGGTCGGACACCCCGTCGGACACCAGCAGCACCAGGGCGGCGGCCTCCTCGGGGATCTGCACCTGCCGGCACGTCGCCGCGCTGGCCTGCGCGAGCCCCAGGCGGGACCAGTTGTCGTGCCTCGCCGCCTCGAGCTGCACGGCCGCCCCTCCGTTCCGGCGCAGCCACTGGCCCATGGTCTGGTCGTCGGACCACAGGGTGAGCCCGGCGCCCTCCCGCCAGCCGTACGCCCGGCAGTCCCCGATCCAGTGCACGGACGCCGGCTGCCCCGGCTCCACGCAGGCGTACACGGCCGACGCGTGTGGCGGCTGGTCGTAGGCCGCGGCCATCTGCCCGGCCGTCATCAGCCCGGCCAGCCCGCCCAGCGCCGTGCCGATGTGCGTGATCACCGCCGGGGCGATCGCGGAGTACCGCACGGTGTCCGGGTGGTGGCCGGCGCCGTCGACCACCGCCGCGGACACCCTGCCCCCGCACCGCTGCACGTCCACGCCGTCCGCGCACGGCGGCTCCGTCCCCGCCCGCTGCGCCAGCCCCACCACGACCACCGGGTTCTTGATCGCTTCCATCACCATGTCCTCCTTCGTCCGGGAGCCGATCGGCCCCGCCCCTACAGGCCCGACCGAGAAGAAGAACGCGCTCGATACCACTCGATGACGCCAAACGACACAGAACGGCCGTACGCAGCGGGACCAGACCCGAACGGCGACAACACGGCGAGACGACCGCGTAGCGGCGGCGGCCCCGCGAGCAGGCGGGCAGGGAGCACGCCGGACAGGGCGCGCGGTCGGCGGCGGCGGGCGGCCGGGGCGCGCCGGCGGACCGGTATCGGGCCGGACGCCGGAGTACGGCGGCGCCGGGCCGGAGGCGGGCGGCGCGGGACCGGGGCCTTGACCGCGGGCAGGAGGTGTTGCCGGCGTGGAGCAGCGACGAGCCGGAGCGGCCGCGGGCCGGCGATCGGTTGGGGGCGGACGGCGCGGACGGGCGGCAGCTGGCCCGCAGCGGCAGGGGCCCGGCGCGGGACCGGGCGCCGAGCTCGGACGGCGTCCCGGCGCCGGGCGGACGCCGGAGCAGCGGGCGGCGGGGGCGGGGCGCGGCACTGGGGCAGGGCCGGCCCCGTCTGCCGACGACCAGCGGAGCAGAACTTCGACGGCGGTGCCGGGCCGGCGGCAGGACGAGCTGGGCGCGGCGGCCAAGGCGGCGGGCACCGCGCGGCGCGGCCGGGCGGGACGGCACGGGGGCGGAGCGGCGGCCGCGGGCGGCGAGGCGTACGGGCAGTCCCCGTGTCGGCGAATCCCGCCCCGGCCGGCCCCACCAGCCGCTAGGTTGGGACGGCGAGCTCCTGCCGGCCCTCGGCCCGCAGCCGCTCATCTCCTCCCCGCCGTCGCGGGGTTACGGCCTCCCGCCGTACGACTGCCTCCCTGCTCGGCGCAGGGACGACACCCGGTCCCGTCCCGGGTGCATCGCCCCCTGCCCCGCCATCGAGAGGCCCTCGTCGTGAACCCTGCCGAGCAGACCGCCGCCACCGTCACCGCCGCGTACCCCGGGCTGCGCCGTACCTCCCCGCTCCGCCCCGGAGCGCCCCTGACCGAGGTCGAGCTGGACCACCGGCTCACCACCCGCTACAGCTGGCACGGCTACGAGGTCGACGTCCACGTCGGCCCCCCGGAACACCTCAACCGCGAGGACGTCGAGGACACTTCGCTGCAGCGCCAGGTCCGCGCGGTGGCCACCCTCGTCGTCCTCGACGTGCAGGGCGCCACCACCCCGGGCCATGTCGAGTGGGACCTCGCGAACACCCGCCCCGAGCTGGTCTTCCCCGCCGCCTCCAGCGCGGCCGCCGCGGACACCGGTGACCCCCGATTCGCCAGCGCCGTCCTGGCCACCGTCGCACGGGCCCTCGAGCACGCCCGTATCGCGACCGCGGAAGCCACGCGCCGCGCCGCCACCGCCGCCGAGGAAGCCCAGTGGGAACGGGAACGGCCCGACGGAGTGAGCCGGCTGAAGTGGTTGCGCCTCAAGCGCGAGGAACGCGACCAGAACGCCGCAGCCACGGAGACGGCTGTCCCGGCCGGGGAGACCAGCACCCCCACCGGCTGACACCCGCGACCGCCCCGGCCCTCACGGACAGCCGCGCCTCCTGTTCGGCGATGTTCGGCGGCGGCCGGGCGGGCGCCGGGACGGCCCGGGGCGGAGCCGGGGCGGCGGTTCACTGCGGGTCGTCGCTCCGCGGCAGCCGGCGGGTCTGCTCCAGCAGCAGTTCCACCTGCTGCACCAGTTCCCGCGGCAGACTGGGGCGACCGTACGGGTCCAGCCCCTGATCCCGCTGCGCGCGCATGGCGTCGACGTACCGCTCCTTGTCCCGCAAGGTCCGGCGCACCTCCATCGCCCTGTGCGCCTCGACCATCAGCTCGGTGAACGACTTGGGCAGCTCTCCCTGGTCGACCGGCAACTCCTGGTGGTCCTGCTGAGCCAGTGCGCCAGCGTCGGCGGGCGGCCCGCTCGCCACGGCGATCGCGGCCGGGGCGGGCCGGGTCTGGTCCTCGGCGAGCATCCGCACGGCTTCCTCACGGCCGGCCTGGTCGAGCTTGGCGGGCAGCTGCCCCGTGTCGGCTGCGGCTTTCACGCGCTGCAGGGCCTTCTGGTAGCCACAGCCGGTCAAGCGGTTCAACCCGCGGGCAATCCGCTCCTGGTTGGTGGTGTTGTGGGAGGACGGGGCCATAACTTCTCCTTCGTCGCGTTCTGGCGTTGCGGTTCGTCCCACCACGAGCATGGCCAGGGTGCGCGGTTCGGAAGAGGGCACCGGTCGTCGCTCGCACCCGCGCGGCAGCACGGTTCACCGGTATCCGGGGGTGGGCCCGGAACGGCACGCACAGGCGAGGTGCGCTGCGCCGAGCATAGTGGTCGCCCCCGACAGCACCCGGGGCGCGGCCGTTCTGTCAGGAGGCCTGCGCCGCCCCAGACTCGTCGGCCAAGGCGTCCAGCTCCCCGCCGGGACCGTCCGCGTATGCGGTGGCGTACGACGGCTCGCCCGGGTTGTCGGCCCACGCAACGACACGGCGCGCACGCTCACGCCACCCCTGTGCCGCCTTCACCCGGTCCCCCCACCGGCTACGGCCCTGCGCGCACACCGTGCACAGCAGCCGGCCGTTCACCTCCCACACCTCCGGATCGGTGGTGAAGCAGACGGGGCAGCACCCCTTCGACCACGCCGGAGGATGGCACGGCTTGGCCATCATCAGCAGGGCCGTGATGATGATGTGGCCGCAGTACGCGCACTCGAGGCCGTACAACGCGTTCCGGTCGCAGCGGGGGCAGTGCTCACCGGCCAGAACCTCCGCCCGAGTGACGGCGGCCTCGGAAGTCCCTGTCGGCGCGAGCTCGGCAGCGGCGTACTCGATCACGTGATTCTCCTCAGTCGGCGGCCCCTCCGCCAGCACTCACTAAATTACCCACACGCCCGCATCAGGTCAAGTTTTACGCGCCGCTTTCGGTGGTTCGGCCCCGCTCTGGGAACGGGCCCGACGCCGGAGCCGGCCGAAGGGGCAGCACCTCAAGCGCGAGGAACGCGACCGGAACACCGCGGCCACGGAGACGGCCCCGGCCCGGCCGGTGCAGCGGCACCCCCGCCGGCTGACACCACCCGACTCCCCCGGGCCGAGCAGCAACCCGGACCGCACAGCGCAGCCCGGCGACCGAGGCACCGTACGCAGCAGCCGGGGCCACCGGGCCGGACCCTGGCGGCGGGGCAGCCGGGCACCGGAGGGGACCACGCGGCCGGGCGGCGTCGGTCAGCCCCCGATCACTCCCGAGCCGGTGCCCGGGCCCCGGCCGGGGAGCCCTTCCGGCGCCGGCTGGGCGACGTCGACCTCCCCGGCTTCGACCAAGGCCAGGCGCAGCTGCTCGGCCTGCGCGGGCCGCTCGGCGGCGGGCCCGACGTCGGCGGCCCGCAGCAGGGCCCGGGCGTGCCGGCGGACCTGGGCGTCGTACCAGGGGTCAGGAGCGGGGCGGGTGAGCAGCCGGGCGGCCAGAAGCAGGGCGTCGGGGCTGCGCGGGTGGCCGGCGGCGCGTTCGGCGACGTCGCCGGCTTCGCTCTGGGCCGGGGTGTGGGCGGCGCTGGCCCGGGCCAGGGGCAGCCACACCTCATCCGGGACGGCGAGGTCGGCGAAGTTGCCGGCGCCGGCGAGCGCGCCGGGCGGCAGGCCGGCGTCCAGCGCGGCCGTCCACCACACGAGGACGGCGTCCACGGCTGCGGGGGCAACGGCGGCTCGGGGCGCCGGGGCCGGCACGCCGCCACCGGTGTACGGGCGGTGCGGCGCGTGCAGGGCGAGGGCCGCAAGCAAGCGGGAGGCCGCCGCGGCGCCCCCGGGGCCGGCCGCCAACTCGGCCCAGGCAGCCGCGGGGTCGCCGAGCAGGCCCAGGTGGCCGCCCGTCAGCGCGCGCGCCACCTGCGCGAGCGCGCCGGGCAGGTCCTCGCGCACGGCGGCCAGGAGCCGGCCGCGGTCCAGGGCTCCGAGGAGCAGCGGGTCGTGGCCGCCCCAGCGCAGCCACGCGGTGGCCGGCGAGTGCCGGCCGGGGTCGAGGGCGTAGAGCTCGGGGTGGGCGGCGGTGAAGGCGGGCGCGCGCCGGTGCAGGGCCGGCAGGTGCACGCCGATCGCGGTGGCGACCGCCTCGTCGCCGACGCGGGCGGCGAGCACGGCAGCGACCAGGTCGAGGACGTCGGCGGGCATCTCGCCCCCGGCGTGCGCCTGGTGGGCGGCGTACTCGATGAGGGAGCCCAGCGCGCGGACCGCCGGGTGCGAGCCCAGCAGTTCCCCGCCCGGCCCCTCTTCGGGGCCCGCTTCTTCGCCGCGCAGGACGGCATCGGCGGGGCCGGCCTGCGCGGAGTCGGGCTCGGGCGCGCAGGGGGTGTCGTGCGGGGGGCCGGCGGCGGTCGCCGGCGCGGCGGCGCGGGTGAGGGGCTCGGCGAGGTCGCGCAGGTGGTCCAGGACGGCCGGGAGTTCCGCGCCGAGATCGGCGCCCGTGCGCCACACCACGCCGAGCAGGTCGAACAGCGCCTGATCGGCGAACAGCACCGCGGTGGAGGGCTGGTGGCCAGCCGCGGCGGGCAGGGCGCGGCGCAGCGTGAGGGCGGCGAGCGCGGCCGCTGCCGGGCCGGCCGGGAAGGCGCCGGGGGTGCCCGCGGCGGTGGCGGCCGCAGCGAGGTAGAACGCGCCGAGGTCCGGACGGGCCAGGGCGGCAAGCAGCTGGGGGACATCCGCGGTCCAGGCGTCCGGCGCCGCCTGGACCAGGCGGTGGAGCTCGATGGCGTAGCCGTCGGCGCCCGCGTCCTGGGCCGCGGCCAGGGCGGCGGCCACCGCGAGCGGGCCGGCCGTGGCGGCCAGCTGCAGCAGGTCTTCCGTCTGCAGGGCGACGGACTGCCTGACCGGCTCCGGACGGGCGGTGGCGCGCGGGTCGGACGGCCCGGCCGGCTGGAGCCTGCGCAGCGCGGCCAGGAGCGCAGCGAAGGCGGTGAGCAGCGGGGCGGGCAGGACCGGCGACCAGTCCCACACCCGCAGCCAGGAGGCGAGCGGCTCGACACAGCCGTCGACCTCGTCGGCGCCGGCGGGCAGGAGCCGGTCGGCTTCCTGGGCGGTAGGGGCCGGGCCGAGCGCCGCGCGCGCCCGCTGCTGAAGGGCGGCGGCCCGCTCGGCCGGGCAGTCGCGCAGCACCAGGGCGGCCAGCCGGGCGCCTTCCGCCGGCGGGCGGCCAGCCAGCAGCCGGACGGTGACCTCGACCGCCCGGTCCCACCACTCCCCCACGTCCGCGGCCTCGGCCGCGCCACCGGTGCCGGGGGTGGGCGGGTGCGCGGCCAGGTGGGCGGCGAGCAGTCGGTCGTGCAACCGCGGGTCCTCGGCGGCGATCCGCGGCCATCCCCGCAGCCGCTCGCCGAGCCGGACACCGGCCGCGGCGTCCGCGGCGGCCAGGTCCAGCACCGCCCGGGCCAGCTGCGGCCCCATGAAGGCGAAGACCGGATCGCCGAGGCGGACCTCGTCCAGGTCGACGTCGAAGACCACGTGCCGGGCGGCGCCGGGTGTCGCGTCGAGGTCACGGCGCAGCAGGCCCGCCGTTGCGTTGCGGGCCGCGCGGTCCCAGCCGAACGGCTCACCGCCGGCGGCGCCGCGGTGGACCGTGGTGACCATCTCCCGCAGCAGGACCGCGACGTCGTGGCCGGGCAGCCGCTCCGCTGTCAACCGGGCGATCTCCTCCTCCAGTTGCAGATCAATCAGCGCCTCCTCGCGGGCGCGCCCGGCGGTGTCATCCGGGTACGCGCCCGCCGCGGCCGCTTCCCGCTCGCCCCCGGGGCGCCCGCTGGCGCCGTCCGGGCCCGCGCCGTCCGGGCCCGCGCCGTCCGCGACCGCCTCGCCGGCGGCGGGCGGGGGCGCGGCCACGGCCAGCAGAGCCCCACGGCCGGCGTGTTCGGCGTCCACCGCGTCCTTCAGCAGCCCCTCGGCCACGACCAGCCAGTCCCCGTTGCGTTCCGCGACCGGCAAGGTGCGCGCCCAGCGGGCCGCCAGCCGGCGCGACCATCCCGCCTGCCCGGCCGGGGCCCCGGGCCGGGGCGGCGCGGTGACCTCGGGCAGCAGCAGACGCACGTCCGCGGGGGTGAGAGCGCCGTCCAGGGCCAGGCGCAGCAGCGCGTCCAGCACGCCCGGGCCGGCGGCGGCGAGCTCAACGGCGCGGCCGGCCAGCCATGTCCGGGCGGCGTGCGGGGCGTGGGCGGCGAGGTGCTCGAGGAACGGGGCAGCCGGCCAGATCCCGGTCTCCTTGTCGGCCAGCAGCAGGTGCGGCGCGTGGTCGTCCAGGACCTCGAGCCAGGTTGCGGCCGGGCCGGAGCGGAAGAAGTACGCCTCGGCGCGCGGATCCGCCCAGCCGGCCAGCTCCGCCGCTTCCTTCCCGCCCGGGCCGGTGAGCGCGGCCAGCTCCAGGACGCGGGCGGCACGGCCGGGCAGCGGCACCAGCAGCTCCCGGGCCGCCGCCAGGAGAGCGGTGTACAGGCGGGCCGGCCGGTCTTCCTCGGCGCCGGCGCCGTGCAGGGTCCCCGACGCCTTCGAGTACAGGTCTCCCCACGCGCCCAGGGCCTTGTCCTGCGCGGCACCGAGCCGCAGGCCCATCAGCCGCTCGGCGATCCCCCGCGCCTGACGGCGCCGGTGGCCGCCCGGGATGGCGATCTCGTTGCGCAGCACCTCAGCCGCGCCCCGCATCCGCTCCCACTGCGCTCCATCCGCTTCCGCCGCCCCGGCGGACTGGGCCGCCGGAGCGGGAAGGGCGTCCACCTCGTGCAGCAGGCCCTTCGCCGCGGACTGCAGGCCGGCCGCGTCCTTCGGGGCCCCGGGCAGCTTCAACAGGGCATCGGCCGCGCTGCGCACACACGCCTCGACGATCTCCCCGGGCCGCTCCAGGCCGCCGGCCCCGGACAGGATCCGGTGCGCGTCCCGCACCAGCCCCAACGCCCGCACCCCTTGGGCCCCCTGGTCCAGCAGAGCCCGGGCAAGAACCTCGTCGACCTCGGGCAGTACGTCCTCGCCAGCCGGCGGCGTCTGGTTGCTCACCGGTGCACCGTAGAGCCCGCGGGCCCGCGCCCGGGGCGAAACCCGACAGCCCGACCACCGGGCGACGGCGGACGAGCGCCGGCAGCCGAGGGCAGCCGAGGGCGCGGAGCCGGCGGGCACACACCGGCCAACAACGCCCACCGGCCAACGACGTCCACCAGACGCCCCGGACCACCAGCGAAACACCCACGCGGGCGGCGCGCGGCAGCCGGGCGGGCGCGGCGGCCGGGCGGTCGGGCGCCGGGCGCCGGGGAGCGGCCGGCGGGCGGAGGGCGGCAGCGGGGGCGGGACGGGGCCGGGGCGGGGACGACGGACGGGGCGGGCGGCCGGGCGCCGGGACCGGACGGCGGACGGGCGCCGGGGAGCGCGGCCGGGCGACGGGCGCGGCGGACGCGGCGGCGAACAACGCGGCCCGTACGGCGGGACGGGCAGCCGGCCGCCGGACAACCCGGCGAGACAACAACCGGACCCCCGACCACGACCAGCCGGACCGTGAAAGACCCGGCGACACGGCCGGACGGGACGGGACGGGCGGACGGCGCGGCGGCGGAGCCCTTCTAGGGCAGGGTCCCGGCCGCCCGCCGACGAGCGAGCATGCGTGTTTTGATCTGGGCCTGGGTGGGCCTCTCCCATCGGTGGAAGCCCTTCCCGGGCATCCACCATCCGCCGTGTTCGGCGCCACCGCGGCCGCACCAGCGGCATCCGTACGGGACGGGCGGGTGGCCGTCCGGGTACCGGATGTGGCCACGCAGCATGCCGGTGGCCTCATCACGTCGTCCGTAGCCGAGCAGGTGCTTGGTCGGGTCCTGCACGGTCAAGAGAACTCCAGAGTGTTCACGGGGCCGCAGCGAGCGCGGCCGGGGGCGAGGCGGACATCAACTGCGCCAGGGCCGCCTCCGTTAGAGGCGAGGACGGCCCTGGCGCGGCCGTTCAGTGGTCGGCGCAGACGTACGTCTTGATCCGGGAGTTGCCCAGTGAGCCGACTTCCGCGGTGACCTCACCGGTGTTCTCGCAACCGGAGAAGAAGCACTTCGCGGTCAGCCTGCGGACCATCTCCTCGCCGACCGCGCACGTACGCGGGGGCAGCCGCATCGTCAGCGAGGGCTCTTCTGCGGAGGTGAGCTCCAGGCGCCACAGCCGCGGCTCGTCCTCGTCTTCGGCGCTGTGGGTGACGGTGAACAGGGCGGAGCCCAGAGTGTCCAGACGGACGCGGTCGCCCGGGTGGAAGCTGGAGACCCACCATGACCTGTCCGGCCGTGGTTCGCCGTCGATGAGCAGAACTTCACTGCCGGTCGGTGTCGGCATGCGGGGCCTCCGTGGGTCGTTGGGGCAAAAAGCCATCGGCAGGGCTACTCGCCCTTACGTGCGAGGAAGGCTCCCGGGTCGGGGGTGCCTCCGCTCTCGTCGACGGCCATCAGCCACTCGTCGAACAGGTCATCGCCGAGGCGCCTGTGGAACTCGGTCATGATCCAGCCGCGGACGAGAGCGAGTTCCTTAGTCGCTGCCCTGCCTTCGGTGGCTGCCCACCCCAGGCAGAGCGCCTCATCGCTGAGGCGCGCAGCCATCACCGCGACCTCGGCATCCGCCTGCTCGCGCGCCATGACGTCCATCTGATCTCCTCATCTCGATGCTCGACTCTCGCTTTCACTAAATTACCCACACGAGGAGTTGGCGTCAAGTTATACGCCACGCTCCAGCACCTCGCGCGATAGCTCAATGAGCGGCAGCCGGCCGGAAGTCGAAGCGGCTACCGCGGACCGACGCTCAGGCCGAGCGAGCGGAACAGCCGACGGCCAGGATGCAGCGCGGACCAACGGCAGGGCGCACCTCAGACCCAGCTGCCCGGATCGGCACCGAGCGCCATCGCGTGGAGCGAGACCCCGTCCCGGTGTCCGACGAACAGCACATCCGCGTGATCGCCGAGCAGCACATCGCAGGGATCCCCCTCCGTCCCATCCCTCCTGACCACAACGGTCAATGTCACGTACTCGTCTTCTTCAGCCACTGCATCCTCCTCTCTCGAACGGGCGCCCGGGCCGGGCATGCCGGGGCCAGGGCGGGTCAGCCGACGGCTGGCCCGGGCTCAGTAGTTCGCGTACAACTCCTCAAGCGAGTCGGGCCACTCGCACTCGCTTTCGCACAGCTCGAAGAATCGACCGCACGGGCACTTGGGGGCCCGGCGGGTGATCTCGACCTTGGTGAAGGCGTGCCGGTCCATGTGGTCGCCGCCGCCGAAGTCAACGCGGGTCCCGTGCAGCATGTAGTCACTCTCAGCGCGGCGCACAGGGCCATAGACGGCGCCCGCGGTGTCGCCAGGGAAGCGGAAGAGGTCCCCCATCATCAGGTCCTTGATGAACGCGTCCTGGTCGTTGATGACCACCTGCGACCTAGCCTTTCGATGAGGTTGACCGGCGCCATCATCCGTCGCCGCACTCACTAAATTACCCGCTCAGGGGAGACGTGTCAAGCTATACGCGTCAACCTGCGAATCCGCCCGATTACTCCGGCGCGCAGGTGAGGAGGTAGATGTGGGTGTGCAGCGTGCTGCCGACCGCGTACCGGACGTAGGCGCGACCACCGGCCCGGTGGTAGGTGACTCCGGCGCTGGGGCGCCGAGTGCGGACGCCTGCCAGGGTTGCCCGCATGTCCGCCAGGCGGAGACCGGCAGGGAGAGGGACCTCACGGCGGGTGCCCTGCTCGTTCCCAAGGAACGCCTGCACCTGGCCGAGGCCGAAGGCGTACATTGCCGCCCCGGTTGCCGGTCGCAGCTCCAGGCGCTGGATCTGCTCCGCCGTGGCGCAGGCCACCCCGGGCAGTGGTGCGTTCATCGTCGGCAGGTCCGGGATGAACAGCCAGCCATCCTGGCCCGACAGGGCCGTACGCAGCTGGCCATCGGTCAGAGCGCCGGCTTCCGGGGCGAGGGGGAACCTCTCCCAGACACCTGCCGTCCTCAAGCCCCGGTGCCAAGTGAGGCCGTGCTGTGACCGCGCACGATCCCCGTCCACAAAGCGCAGCGGTAGCACCTTCGGGGCGGTGCGGGTGTTGTCGCTGCGCTGGGCCATCACGGGCTCCTTCTGTTGTCGCCGGCTGTCGTGTTCACTAATTTACCCAATATGGGGCAGCGCGTCAAGTTTCACGCGCCACAGGGTGCGGCTCGTCCACCGCCCGGGTTGGGCGGCCGCACGGACCACCTCCGGATCCACGGGCGACTCGGGGGTTGCGCGAGGACCCGAATCTCATGGCGCGTATAACTTGACACGCCAACCCGATGCGGGTAAATTAGTGATCAGTCGGGGGAGCAACCCCGAACTCCCCTACGCCGAAAGCGAGAACAGATCATGCAGGCGACTTCCACCCCCCTCTTCGGTACCGACCGCCTGATCGTCTCCACGGTGAAGACCTCCGACACCCGCCCGCACCGTGTGCAGGTGGTCGACCTCTACATCGACGGCGACCGGCAGGGTGGGATGTGCGTGGTGTGCGACGCCTACGGCGAGCTGAACGCGCTGACCGACCTCGCGCCGCACGCATACGGCTGCACCCCCGGCATCGAGGCGTTCGCCAGCCCGGCGCCGAGCTGGCTCTGAGCCCTTCGCAGTGACGACGGTGGGGTGCTGCGGACACAGCACCCCACCGTCCCAGCCCTCCAGAACGGAACTGACCTTGAGCAACCCCGACTCCCCCACCGTCACCGTCGAACTCGGCCGGGACGACCTCGCAGCCCTCCTGGAAAAGGTCTGGGGAACCCTCACCTGGGAGGACCCCTCCGGCGCACACCGCGCCCTCCAGAACCTGCGCACCGCGTATCTCGACTCCGTCCGCCCCTGAGTTCCCGTACGCCCTTCCCGCTCTGCCGAGGAGATCAGCCCCGTGTCCAAGATCAAGCTCTCCGTCGACGCCGAACTGGTCGTACACGATTCCCGGGCCGGCAGGCCCGAGACCCTCCTGGCGCGCGTAGCCCGGGTCGGACGGGACTACGTGTACCTGGAGTCCGCGGATCACCGCCGGCTCCCCACCGAACGCTTCAGCCTGGAGGACCGGACTGGCAGTGGATCTCGCGCCCGCTTCTACACCCCGCAGGAGTGGGAGGAGCACCAGCGGACCACGCGAGCAACCGACTTCCTGCGAAGCCGCGGTGTTTGGACCAAGCACGAATCCCCGTACCGCCACGACACCATCACCCTCGCCAACCTCATTAGGGCCCACGAAGGTCTCGACGCGATCTGATTTCGGGGCGGCGCCAGGACGGTCCCGGCGCCGACGACCGCAGGGTGCGACCGGTCGCACAGGGGCGGTTGCCCGTCACCGGTGGGGCGCCGGCCTCCCGACCCGCAGGCGACCCGTTCAGCGACGGTGGCTCTGAAGCGCGGCCATCACCGTCGTGGCGCGGGCCTCGGAAATGCCGACCTGCTCGAACAGGGCCTCCTCATGGCGAGCACGGCAGCTTGCCTCCGCCACCTCCTGGCGGGCGCGGTGCACGGCGGCCAGCGCGTGTGCCGCCTCGCGCTCCTGGGCGACGCGCAGGAGCGGGCGCAGCTCGTCGTTGCGGCCCTCGATGATCTTCGCCGCGGCTGCGGCGACGTGGGGCATGACCGCCCGGACTGACGCAAGGCACCCGTCCTGCCTGCAGCGCACCGGGAGAGCTTCCCAAGAGCCGTCCTCGCTGCGCCAGAACGTCACGGTGAACACCAGGGGGATCCGGAAGCGGGTGGAGACGTCCACCAGGATCCCGGGAGTCGGCCGCCCGTCCGGGGCGTGGTGCGAGATGGTCGGGTGGAGGGTGAACCGGGCCTCGCGGGAGCCGAGCCGGCCGTGGACCTCGAGCGAGGGCACCGGGCGCGAGTGGTCGAAGTGCTCTGTGGGCGTCGCCTCCTGCGACGCCTGGACGGCGCGGCGGGGTGTGGCGTGCCGCGGCAGGAGCCGGTCGTCGAGCTGCGCGTTGAACCCGGCGGCGACCAGCGCCTGGTGGGCGTTCTGGCAAGTCCGGGAGACCTCGGTCGCGCTCAAGTCCTCGGGGAGCTGGTGCCAGGTGTAGATGGCCTCGCCGTGCCGGGTGAAGCCGTGGGCGTCCAGCAGGTCGAGCAGGCGGGCGGGTGCGGCGGTGCGGGAGACCGCGTAGACGGTCGGTCCTCCGTACCGCGGGTAGATCTCGACGTCGGTGCCGTTGTCGTCGGCCTGGTTGCTCAAGGTGTCCTCCTGGGTGGGGCGGGCAGGCCCTGGCGTCGCGTGCCCGCGCCGGGCGCCGGGGTCTGCCCCCGAGATGCATGTCTGGATTTCGCGCCATCTGGCGGGCGGTGGCAGGCCTGGTGCACGGGCCTGCCGGACGCGGTCAGGTCGTCTGCGCCGCGTCTTCCGCCTCGAACTGCCGCGCGGCCGCCAGGAGCTTCTTGACCTTCCCGTAGTACTCCACGGACTGGGTCTCCACCTGGTAGCGGCCGCCTTCCTTGAGCAGCTTGCGCATGACGCGCCTGGCGCGCTGGAACTCCGCGGCCAGGACCGCGGACGCGGGCTGTTCCTCGGCGTTGTGCCACAGGCCCTTCACCGGGAGCCACGCCAGGGCCTGGCGTACCCCCTCGGCGACGTCCTCGCGGGTGATGTTCTCCGTCCCGTCGGCCAGGGTGCGGTGCGGGCGCAGCGCCGCTTTCACGGCGTCCAGAGATGGGAAGGCGCGGGGGGTGGTGCTGTTGGGGTAGGTGTGCGCGCGGGCCGCTCCGATTGCGCCGTCGACGTTGATCCCGCTCTGGGGGATGGTCCAGCGGTTTCCCGTGGCGTAGAGCATGCCGTCGAGCTTCTGGGGTGCGCCGTTGTCGCTCCACGCGACGTCGCGGACCATCTTGATCTCGCCGGCGCGGGTGAGGTTCGTGATCATCATGACGCTGTACTGCGTGACGTCCTCGGTGCGCAGGTTCGCGCCCGGGTTGCCCACGGTGTACGGCGTGCGCTTCTCGACGATCACGAGGTCTCCCCGGCGTACGCGTGCCTTGGTGGCCTTCGCGTCGGCGCTGGGGGTGGCTGCGGTCTTAGGCATCGGGGTGTTCCTTCTGTGGGCGGTCGCGGCACCCGGGGGTGGTGCTTGCATCCACCACCCCCGGGCATTCACTAAATTACTCCCCCCGCCCCTCGCGAGTCAAGTTTTACGCGTCGCGAATTCGAGGGCAGTACACGGTGGCCAACCGCCTTGACCGAGGTGTCGCCCGCCGGAGGGACATGGCCTACTGCCCGCCGGCGTAGAAGACTGCGGTGCCCGCGTCGAGGTCGACCCGGATGAACTCTCCGAGGAGGGGCCGGTAGTGCACGCTCAGCACGTCGAGGTCGGCGTCGAGCTCGGGCAGGTCCCGCGTGAAGATGGTGTCCGCGGTCGCACATCCTGCGCGCGGACCGAATCCGCGCCTACGGGGGTCGTAGCGGAACAGCACCTGCACCACATCCGCCGACCGTGACGTATGGAGCGTCAGCGCTTCCCGCACGCGACTGGGAAGCGCGGCCGCCACGCTCAGCGCGGCCTCGGCGCGGGCCTCTGCGGCTTCCGCTCGGGTGGGTACCTCGTGCACTGGGAACTCCTCATCGGGAACAGCGGGTGGTTCGGATTCCTGACGGTGGGGACCTGCGGGTTCCAGGCCGGGCTGGAGCCGCCGCCGGCACTCCGTCGGTGATGCCGGGTGATTGAGACGCAGGGCGGCTCCTCATCGCGCGCCTTGGCCGAGGAGTGGATGCGGTGCTCTGTCACGCTGTCACGCTCGGAGCCAGCGCGGCTGATTTGCGGGCGTTTCCCCAGCTCAGGCGGCATTCTCGGCAGAGCGTGACACCCGGCGTGACAGTGAGCGTGACACCCGGCGTGACACCTGGTTGCGCGTGCATGGCGGGGGGACACCACGCCACGACCGTGGAGACGGCCGGGCCGCGGTGCTACCAGCAGTTGGTGACCGCGACGTCCTCAGCGGGCACTCCGTGGTGGACGGCTACGGCCTGCCGCGCGGTGGCAGGACCGTTGACGCCGAACTCGAAGAGTCCGGTGCGGACGAGGTCGTCGCGGGCGGGGAGCAGGTAGGTGAGGAGGCTGCCGAGGGGGCGGGAAACCCGTCCGCCCTGCAGCGCGAGTTCCGGGAACGGGCCGTCGTGTGCGAGCAGCTCGTATCCGTTGCTGATCCGGAACTCCTCGGCCTGGGCGCCGGACGGCAGCACGCTGAAGCCGTCGCCGCGGGAGAAGGAGCGCAGTCCGCGGAAGCGGTACGCCGAGGCGACCCGGCGATCGTCACCGGTGAGCCAGTCGAGGTCCGCGTTGAACAGCTCGACGGCACGCCAGAGCTCGGACTCGGGGTCGGTTCCGTGCACGGTGTACGAGTAGACCCGGAGCATGGGGTGCGCCGGCTGATAGCCGGAGAAGTTGTCGCGGTCCATGTTGTGCCAGACGGTTACGCGCATGGGGTGTCCTCTCAGAGGGGTTCAGAGGGAAAGGGGGCTGCCGGTCCATTCGGCCGGGCGGGCGTCCGTACGGGACGTCATGTGCCAGCGGCGGGCGTCGTTCGGGCAGCGGTAGACGCGCTTCTCCTCCTCCGCACCACGTGTGGCGAGGCGGTTGAGCCGGGTTCCGGCCAGACGCCGCAAGGCCCGCCACTGCGTGGCCTCGTGCACCTTGCGGCAGCGGCAATTGGAGCTGGTGCCGAGCCAGCGCCGCACGTCAGCGCTGTCGAGGGTCTCCGTCGCGATGAACGGCTCCAGCGCCCTGCCGTGTACGCGCGCCCACTGGGTCCAGCCGTCGCTCTGGGCGCCGATCACGTAGTACCGGACCCGCCACCCCTTGGTGTCGGAGTGCTTGGCCGTGACCATTACGGCCGCGCCGCCCCGGCGAGCACCTTCCAGGCGCAGTTCGCCCGCCCCCTCCTGCTGGGAGATCTCCCAGCCGTGCTGGCGCATGAGTTCGGCGGTGGTCGCGATGACGCTGGGACGGACGGGGTCGGGGGCCACGGGTTGCTCCAGGGGTGGGTTCGCAGAGGTGGGCGGGACGCTTGCACCGTCAGCCGCGTCACTAATTTACCCAGCCTTCGCCGTTGCGTCAAGTTTTACGCGCCACAATACCTGACGCGTAAAACTTGACAGCGCGCCCCGGGTCGAGTAATTTAGTGAATGAGAGGCGGGGCAAGCGCCTCTCGCGCCACTGCGAACCGATCCACCGGAGGACTCCTGTGCACGCCCTCATCACGCTCGACACCGACGGCCACGTCTCCATCCCGGGCCGCGCCGCGCGGTACACCCTGGAGAGCAAGGGCAGTCACGAGTCGGACACGTGGGAGATCCTCGAGCAGATCACCCTGCCCGACGGCACCCTGGCGGGTTCGACGTCCGAGCTGCTGGCGGGGCTGATGCTCACCGACATCGAGGGCATCGCCGTTCTCGAAGACGGCGTCCTGACCGTCAGCGAGACGGGACGCGCCTTCCGCTTCTCGCCCGCCGAGGAGTGGGAAGCGCTGACCCCGGCTCACACGATGGCCGCCCGGTACACGGTCGAGGGGACCCACCCGGGCCGGGGAACCTGGAGCACCAAGAACGTCCAGAAGACCGAGGTCACGGCAGCCGAGGTACGCAGCCTCACCGAGCAGTCGACGGGTGGCGACGTCGCGGTCCACGGCAGCGGCGTCATTATCGTCGAGGCCGCCCGGGTGGGCTTCGCACTCCGCCTGACGCCGGTCCCCGAGCCGACGTACCGCCAGGAGCAGTGGGACTCCCGCAAGGTCGCCAAGTACCTGCGCACGGAGCTTCGTCGCACCTTCCCGGGTCAGACTTTCTCCGTCCGCTGCGGGCGCGGAAGCGACGCCGACTACCTGAGCATCGCCTGGACGGGCGGTCCTTCGAGGGCTGAGGTGGAGGCGCTCTGCGACCCGTGGCAGGGTGCGGACTTCGACGGGATGACCGACGGCATGAACCAGCGCGAGCCCCTGCTGATCGTCGGCGCGGGCGGCGAACCGGTGGAAGTCCGCCCGCTGACGGACCTGTTCGACTACACCCGCTCCCGCCCGGATGGGGTCCTGGAGCAGGCCAAGGCCCTCATCAGCCAGGAAACCTCCGCGGGGTGGGACGCGCACTTCAACAACCCGCGCACCTTCACCTTCCAGGGGGAGACCTTCTCGGGCATCACCGGCTGGGAGCGGCTGAACAAGGTCATGGACGCGATCGAGGGAGGGCGCATCGCGGTCTCCTGACCGACTCCGGGGCGCGGGGCGCAGCCTCGCGCCCGCGCCCGACCTGCGAGCCGCCGGCCCCTCCGGCGTCCAACGCGTAAAACTTGACCTAGCTGCCCGCGTCGAGTAATTTAGTGAAGACCGGCGAAGCGGGTGCACCACCCCCGCCGGCCCCTCGCACCATCAGAAGAAGCGCATCCGACCTCTGGCCGATGAGCGCACCCGACCCGCCAGGCCCCGAACCGCAAGGAGTTCCCATGCCCCGACGCACGAGCGACGACCTCACCCTGCGCGCGCCGCTTCCCAGGATCCCGGGCGTCGGCCACCTCGGAATCCGGGTCACCTACGACGCCAACTCGCCTGCCGGCTGGACCGTGGCGCTGCTGCGCCTGCCCAACGACTACTACGTCGTGGTCTGCAACGCGCCCCAGGCCCGATGGGCCGTGGTGTACCGCCACTACGTCGTCCCGGGTACCAACGTGGTGGACCCCCGCCCGCTGGTCATCGACCCGCTGACGGAAGTGCCCACCCCGGGGCCGGGCTACATCAAGTGGAACTGGACCGACGGGCGGGGCATCTCGTCCGTGCTGCGCGCCCTGGAGCCGCTCGACCGCGCCGCCGACCGCTACATCGGAAAGGCCGAAGGGGCCTGAGCCTCCAGCGTGCCGCTCGGCCGGCTCCCCTGATCCGCCGATCGCCCGGCTTCCGGGCGGCACGCGATGCGCCGGCCCCGGGCCGGCGCCCATTCTTCTCACCCGCCACCGCCTTCTCACCGGAGAGCTCCCGTGCCCCTCTTCCTCGAACAGCCCACCTACGGCCCTCACGGCCCCGACGGGCAGGGCTGGAACAGGCTCAGCCTGAACGCCCACTTCGACACGCGCCACCAGTGCGGGTTGCTGCCGATCGGATACACGGGGCTGTTCGAGTCCCGCACCGGCCGCCAGGGGTGGGGCGGATACGACCGGTGCGGCAAGGCCGGCGCCTGCGGCGCCTGCCCCGTGTCCACCCTTTCCGGCGAGCAGCGCCCTCTGGAAGGCTGGCCGGCCGGAACTCCCCTGCTGCTGGGCCGCGTGCGGCCCTGGGCTCTCACTCCCGGCGCGCTCCTCGCCGATCCGGCAGGCGGACGCAGTGATGTCCACCTGATGACCTGGCAGGGAGAGAACACGGGCGTCAAGGCCGACTGGCAGTCCGTACGCAACGACTACGGCGCCCGCATCAGCTGGACGTTCCGGGATGCCGAGGGCGAGGCGTTCTGGCTGGTGCGCGACAACCCGGACGCCGGAGCCGCCGTCGTACGCACGAAACAGCTCGGCGCGACGACCCGGCACGCGCTGTACGGCTGCAGCGGGGGGACCCGCCTGGCCCTGCTGACCTGTCACGGCGGATGCGCCCACGAGGAGTACCACCTTCAGCACCTGGCGGCGGACCTCGCCGGCCTCCCCGGCAGCGATGCGCCGAACGCGTCCCGCGGCCTCGCCGGAGAACTGCCCGAGTCCCTTCCCGCGGCTCCCGGGATCTCCTTCACACGCGAGGGACGGCACCTGGTGATCCGGCGCAGCGCCTCGCGTCAGTACCCCGGCTCGACCACCCGCTTCACCCTTGACGTGGCCGACGGGACGGCCGCCACGAGCGTGCTGCTCGCCTACGCCGTGCGCCTCGTCACCGTCGGCTGACCCTCCGGCCCCGGGGGCAAGGGGAGCAGGCCACGGCATCGTGACGCGTAAAACTTGACACCTTCCGGGGTGGGTGGGTAATTTAGTGAGTGCAGGCAGCGGCCCTCCCGGCAGCGCCACCACCGGCCTCGCGCCACCCCTTCAAGGAGCTCCGGATGACTTCCCCCGCCAGCGCGTCCGCCACGAAACTGCTGCCCATCGGCACCGTGATACGAGTGCGCATCGCCAAGGGCCTGAGCACCAGGGTCGGCAAGGCGGTCATCCTCAGCCACATCGATCCGACCGACCCGAAGAGCAGCTACGGCGTGTGGTTCTACCCGGCCGGTGACGCCAAGGCCGGGCAGGGCGGCACGGTCACCCTCGTGTTCCGCAAGGAGATCACCCGCGTCCACGGCGCTCTTGACGACCTTTCGGAGCGCACTCTGCGCCACATCGATCGCGGTCTGCGGGACTTCGGCCCCAGCCACCCGGTTCGCATCACCGCGAGCAGCCTGCGCCTGCGCAAGCGCCACGCGCGCCTCAGCGGTATCTGATCCCGCCGACCCCCGGGCCCTACACACAGCGAGGAGTACCGGCCATGCCCCTTCCCACCCTGCTCCAGGCGCAGGAGTACGCCGCGAGCCCCTCGCCGACGGCGCTTCTCCTCGAACGGTTCGGCTGCACCGAGCACCCCGACGGTCACGGCTGGCTGCTGTGCCCCGACGGCGTGAAGCGTCACGCCGTGTTCCGGTCGGGCGACGGCACGGATTCCGCCGAGGACCGCTACCTGAAGTGGACGATCCGCGAGAACCGCCTCACCTCCACGGTGGCGATCGAAGCTCCGCACGAGGTGCTCGACATCCGGCACGAGGTGACGTCGAGCCGGGTCGGCGCCCAGCGCCTCGTCGCCCTGCACGGCGCACCCCGTTCCCACGTCGAGTCCCACCAGCGGTTCACGTTCAACGGCGTGCCCGCGCGCCGCATCACGACCCGCGGCCGCCTTCTTCGCGATGTCCGTACGGCCCACCGCCGGGCGGTGCGCGAAGTGCTGGCCGACTCGGCCCAGCTCGCCCAGTGGCGCTACGCCTTCGAGTCCGTGCCGGCCCCCAGCGCGACGCCGTACAACCCGCCCGCCATGCCCGCGCCGGGCGAAAAGTGGAAGGCTCCGGGTCCCGCCCGGTACGAGCCGACCGGCTTCGCTCCGGGCACCTGGTTCTCGTGGTCCGACCAGGCGCAGGGCACCGTGTACGTCTGTCAGATTCAGTCGCTCGCTCCACGCGGTCATGTCTGGATCGCAGGTCACGCCGACGGGGATGAAGTACCGCTGCTCTGGAAAGGCCGGCTCACTCACCGCTCAGGCCACAAGGGCCCGTGGGACGGCCGCGCAGCGACGTCGCTGACCGTGCTCGCCACGAATGGAAACGGGGAGGACGAGGGCATGCTCGCGGTCATCCACGCCACGGCCCAGCAGGCGCTCGCATCCTGACCCCTTGGGCTCAGCCAGCACCTCGGCGGCGCACCGCTCCCGCGCGACGCGTGAAGGGCCGGCGTCCGTTCGCCCCGACCTCCGTACTGACACACCGATCCGTCCGCGACGACGAGCGACGCGATGTCGTCCCCGGCCGTCGCGCCTTCCCGCCAGATCCAGGAGATTGAGCATGTCCGTACCCGAGCAGGCCCCCGTCATCGACGATGGCGAGCTCTACGCCGAGCAGATCACCTTCCCCAATGGGCGCCAGGGGCGGACGCGGGCCTTCCTCGGCCGTGCCGTGCGCGAGCGCCTCGCGGCCATGACGTACACGGACACCGGGGAGGCGCCCACTTACGGCACCGTCACCCAGGACTCGGCAACGGGCGTGATCACCGGCATCTCCACCACTGCACCCAGCGTCGGGGCGCACCACACGGCGACCTGGACGCGGATCACCGCCGACGACCTGGACTCCCTCCGGCGCGATGACGCTGCCCGCTGGCAGAGGGTGTGGGCGGCGGCTGCCTCGGCCGGCCTCACCGCGAGGGGCTGAAACAGGTCCGCCGTTGCAGATCACTCCGCATTCTGTGAGGCGTAAAACTTGACCCCCCTCCCCCGTTCGGGTAATTTAGTGAATGCGGGGTGATTCCCCGTCCGTCCCGACTCACCCCAGGAGCCCGCCCATGGCCACCGCCTCCCGACCCCACCTCCTGCGCAGCGCCCTCGCCCTCCTGCTGAGCCGCCGCCGCGCGACATCCGCCCAGGCGGCCCTCGCGGCCCAGTTCGACCAGCAGCTCCTCGACGCAGCGGATGCGGCCGTCTCTGTGGCGCGGCGCACCCTCTATGACACCGT
Organism: Streptomyces sp. NBC_01264; assembly: GCF_026340675.1. Taxonomy (NCBI): domain Bacteria; kingdom Bacillati; phylum Actinomycetota; class Actinomycetes; order Kitasatosporales; family Streptomycetaceae; genus Streptomyces; species Streptomyces sp. NBC_01264. The sequence goes on along the minus strand of NZ_JAPEOX010000004.1, from coordinate 294,759 downwards.
CTGGCCGCAGCTCCCGCCCCGTGAGCGCCTGTCCGCCTTCGGGGTGGTGAGCGTCGAGGACGTCACCGACCTGATGTACCGGCGTCACGGGATCGTCGCCATCCCGCCCGAGAGGGCGGCGGCGGCACTGCGGGCGCGGTACGAGGCCCGCTCGGGCCGCATCGATCTGCACACCGACGCCTACTCCCACTGACCACGTTCACCCCCGGCGCTCACCTCGGAGCGCCGGGCCGCCCGGGGCGCTGGAACCCGCGCCCGGCTAGACCCGCCTCGCGGCGGGCCGCCCGGCCCCGGATGATGACCCCCGCCAGAATGACGCGTAAAACTTGACACCACTCCCCGATGCGGGTAAATTAGTGATTACGGAAGGGCGGAGCAAGCGCCTCACCGGACACCACGAACCAGCCCCACCCCGCAAGGAGCGCCATGACCGCCACGCTGACCGAGACCCCCCTCACCGCCACGGTCGTGGAGCCCCTGGAGGTCATCGAGTACGACCGGATCGAGTGCGGCGACTGCGGCAAGCTCTCCCCCTTCCTCGACGATGCGGACGAGGGCACGGAGGACGCGCACGACGCCGGATGGCACGTCTACAACCTCGACGACTGCGGGTGCCCCCACCACCTCTGCGGCGACTGCGCCCAGGACCTGTGCGGCGAGGTCGACACCACGCCGCGCCTGTTCGGAATGCGCGTCATCTAACCCAGCCGGGCGGGGGCGGCCTCACCGGCCGCCCCTCCCACCGGCCGAACCCGGCGCAGGACAGGCCACCGCGTCGCGCTCAGCCACAGCACCCCTTCCCGCGAGGTCCTTCGCCGAGGAGAACACGCGCGCCGTCCAGAGACGGTGCACCCGCCGATCTCACGCTCCGCCCAGCGCCGGCTGGTCATACCCGAGAAGTTCGATCTTGAGAGGCAAGGCATGAGCACCCCCCGGCTTCCCGCGTTCGCGAAGTACCGCCCGCTCCGGAGCGAGGACGGCGAACGGACCCGCGTAACGGTCCGAGACGCCTTCGGAGTCGACGGCTGGTTCTTCGACGTCCCCGGCACCGCCGATTCCAGCCCCCGCACCTTCGCCGTGCTGCACCTGCCCGGCACGGTCACCCCCTCCGGGTGGGGCTGGGCCGTGCGCGGCGTCGAGGGAGACCGCCGCCAGTACGGACGCCTCGGCTTGACCCGTCACGACGCCGTGCGCGGAGCGCTCAAGGCCGTGGAGGACTGCCGGAACGAACCCGACGCGGCGCTCCGCATCGAACACCGCGCGAGCGGCTGGGCGCTGCACGTGAGGTGCGCGTGCCCCGGCACCGACGACTTCACCGAGGAGGAGTTCACGGACTTCGCCAGCGCCGCCGACTGGCTCGACGGAGATCCCACCGCCCCCTGGCGGTTCTGCACCGGCTCCCCTACCCGCCTCACGTGGACCGACGGGTGCGGCCACAAGCGGCACGGGCAGATCTGGGGCACGGCTCGTCACCACACCGGTTGGGCAGCCATCGACACCCTCGACGACCTCGGCGTCTACCCCCGGGTGTTCCTGCGCGATCTCAGCGCCGACGCCATCTGACCCACGAAACATCCCCAGAAGGAAGGCCCAGCATGACCACCCAGCCCCTCGAACAGCTCACCCGCCTCCTCTTCGACGACGACGCGGCGGGCCGCATGCTCCTGGCTGACGTCCTCGCCCTGGTCTACGACGGCCAGAGCCTGTCGTCACTGCGGCACGAACACGCGCACCTGCACGTCGAGAACGCGAGGACGGTCCTGGAGCAGCTCGACGCGCGCGCCGGGGAGATGAGCCAGCACATGGTCACCTGCCCCGACTGCGGACGCGAGGCCACGTTCCCCGGGGGCTGGACCGAGGGCCGGCGGTCCGCCCGCGCTGCGGGCTGGCACGCGCACGCCGAGCCCCTGGACGACTGCGGAACCCTCTGCCCGGACTGCACCCGGAACTGGCCTGGCCTGCACACCGTGAAGGGCTAGCAGGCCCGGCGAAGGAGCGGCACTCCGCGACGCGTATAACTTGACAGTCGCGCCCCGCGTGGGTAATTTAGTGATTACGGAACGAGGGGCCGCCCCGCAGCGGATCACGCGACCGGCCCACGACGACGAAGGATGCGACCTGATGGACACCGCCCGCGCCACCTCCCCGCACGCCGCCGGCTACCTGGCCCTGCGCCTCCCCGCAGGAACCTGGGTCAGGTACACGGGCGACGCGGCCAGCAGGCGGCTGTGGAGGGTGCAGCCGTGCACGTGCCTGGCGTGCATGTCCGCCACGATGCACGGCGCACCCGCCTCCCACTACGAGCTGCACGCACTCGACGGCGGCGCGCTCCCGCTGGTCCACATCGAGTACACCGCCGTCATTCCGATGCCGGTCCCGAACGAGATCTACGACCGCCACACCTGGCTTCCCCCGAAGGTCACGGCCACCCACCTCCGCCGGGAGCTGCGGCGCGCGTTCCCCGGGGTCCGGTTCTCCGTACGCCGTGGGCGCGGCGTGAAGTCCCACGACCTGACCGTGCGCTGGTCGGGCGGCCCCGGCAAGGCGGAGGTGGGCGTCATCGTCGCCCCGCTGCTCGCCGACTACACCAACCCCACACGACGTCGCGCGCGCCCCGTCACGGTCACCCGCTTCGGGTTCACCGAGCAGGGAACGCCCGTAGTCGACGCGATCCACCTCAACCGCCGCTGACCGCCCCCTCCGCCGGGCGCAGATCCGCGCCCGGCATCCACGCCTACTAGTGACGCGTAAAACTTGACATCACTCCCCCGTGCGGGTAAATTAGTGACTGTTGGAAGGGCGGAGCAAGCGCCCCACCGGCCACTGCGAACCACACCGAGGAGACGAAGATGCAGCTCACCGCCACCGCCACCCAGACCATCCCCACCGCATGCGCCTGCGAGGACGGGACCGGCATCGGCGGCTTCTTCGCTCCGGATGACGCGGACGTCTGCTGCGAGGGCTGCGGCGAGCGCGTCCAGGTCAACTGCGAGGCGAGCTGCGGCCGCTGCTGCCACCAGTGCCACGCCGACTTCCCCTGCTGACCCCCTCCCGGTGGCGGCCCGACTCCGGGCCGCCACCGGGCGAGACCCGGGCGGACGCCGCCTCCTCGGTGCGCCCCGCCCGACCACCCGCCCCACCACCTACACCGACAGGAGATCAACACCCGTGTTCATCCGCACGATCAGCGTCGCCCAGGTCCTCTTGTACTTCGCGGCGGGCCTCCTCTTCTCCGGAGCCTGGCTCCTCGCGACCGGCGACGAGCCCCCACTGTGGGCTCGGATGGTGTCCATCGTCGTCACGGTCGTCGCGATCGGCCCGGCCGAACGCGCACTGGCCCGGCGCAGCGCCCGCCGCAAGGCCCGCCGCCAGGAGGCACCCCTCCCCGGATAGTTCGGCGCGCATAACTTGACTCGACTCCTCGGTGCGGGTAAATTAGTGCGTGTCGGAACGGGCGGAGCAAGCGCCCCCCGGCGCCTACGAACCGCCCGTCGCGAGGAGTCGACCATGCCGCTCAACACCGCCGAAGCCGCTGCACCGGTCAGCCAGTTCCGGACCGCGATCCCCCGCGGACAGGAGGCCGCGGCGGCGGCTGCGGGCACCCTGGAGGGCGCGCCGGCGCGCTGCCCAAGGTGCTACGCGCCCGACCTGCGCCTCTGCCCGGGCGCCAGCCAGTGCGGGAAGTGCCGCTTCGTGCTCGGCGACTGGAGGTCGCTGGCGTACGTCGACGGGTACACCTTCACCCACCGCAACGGCCTGTTGTCCTACGTCCGCCGCTCCCCCCGCGACATGGCCGTCTCCCTCATGGCCGCACCGCTCCACGCCGTGCGCAAGGGTGCCGCAGCGGCGGAGGGGTGGACGGCCGACGAGTCCGACGGAGGTCCGGTGCTCGGCTTCACCTACGCCACCGGCGCCGCAACCGCAAAGCTCACCTACTCCACCGACGGCACCCGGTACCTGCTGACCGTGACGACCGACGCGGGAGCAGAGCTGTTCCGCAAGGCCTACAAGGGGCACGCGACCGCGCTCCGGAACGGCCGCAAGCACGCGGATGCGGCGGCCGGGCGGCTGGCCGTCGCGTAGCCGGCGCAGACTCCCAGGAGCCGGACCGCGCACGACACGCGCGGTCCGGCCCTCACCGTTCACGGCCGGGCAGACGACCCGCACACCAGCTGGCGCGTAAAACTTGACACTCTCCCCCTGTGCGGGTAAATTAGTGAATGTCGGGCGGAGCAAGCGCCCTGACGGCCACTACGAATCGCCCGTCACGAGGAGTCGGATCCCGATGAGCTGCCCCACCCACAGCGTCGCCCAGACCTTCCCGCACCGCTGGTGCACCCTGCTCGGCCGCACGGTGATCGTGGCGGGCCTGCTGCCCGCGCTGTTCGGCGGAGCGACCGCCGTAATGCTGCTGGCGCTGGCCGCGCTCGCCGCCCTCGGCCTGCTGATGGTGGCCGGAGCATTCAGCGCCCGCCGCTCCGCCAAGCCTGGTGTCCGCCCGGGGCGTGCAGTCGCCGCCCTCACGGCCGACGTTCTGGTCCTGCTCGTCGCGGCGGGTCTGCTGATCGGCGCTCTGATCGGCGGCAGCGGAGCCTCCATCCTCTCTTCGCCCCACGGCCTCGCGGTCGTCGCCGGGTTCCTCGCCCTGTGCGCCGTGCACCACCTCACGCACCGCCGCTCGCGCCGGTCCCGGCGTCGCTCGCGCCGCTGACCGCTCGCCGGGCCGGGCTTCAGCCCGGCCACCGGGCCCACCCCCTTCTCGAACCGACCGGGAGTACCTCGACATGAGCAGCACCATCACCCCCAGCCCCACCCACGCCTGCCCCCACCGCAGCTGCGCCTTTCTGCACGGCGTCGTTCTGCTTCTGCTCGCACCCGCCTTGATCGCCGCCGTCGTGTTCGGCGGGCTGACGATGTGGCTGCTCCTCTCGTTCCTCGGTCTGATCCAGCTGGGCATCGTCCTCCTCCCGCAGGCCCTCACTCCGGCAGCGCCTACCAGCACGCGGCCGCTGGCCGTCCGGCCGGTGTGGGCGTTCCTCGCGGTGGCCGTCGACTTCCTGCACTTCCTTGCAGCCCTGGCCTTCTTGGCCGCCGTCGCGATCGACCGCAGCTACGCCGCAGTCCCGCCGCCCACCGTCGGCGGGTACAGCGCCCTTGGGGCGGTCGTCGCACTGTTCGTCCTGCACCGCGTCACCCACCACATGGCCACCAGCCCCGCCGACCGCGACTGACACCCCGGACGGGGCCATGCGCCCCGCCCCCGACACCCCCCGCCGGAGCGGGCCGGCACCCCCGGCCCGCTCCGGCTCCTCCCTCCCCGCCCAGGGACACCGTGCTCCCGAGATGAACGCCGCGCGCCTCCACCACCACGAAGGGCATTTCACGTTGAACCACGAGATGACACCCGAAGAGCGGGCCGCGGTCGAGGACCGCGCCCGGCTGCCCCGCAGCCGCCGACAGCTCCGCCGCTACCTCGGCCGCCTGGAGAACGCGGAAGACCCCACCCCGCGCCAGAGGTACATGATCGAGTGCCTGCGCGTGGTGCTGGTCGAGAAGGATCTGGCGATCGCCCTCGCGGTGCCACTGCACCCGGGTCTGGTCATCGAGGGATGCGCCTGGCCGGAGGCGGACCCCGCGACGAGGTTCAGCGTCCACCTCTCAGGGAGCCGTACGCGGGTGCTGCGGCGTGGGTACCCGCGCGTCACCGAAGCCCGCGCGGCGGCCGTGCGCCTCGCCGAGGCCGCCGACTGGCGCGTTCCCCCGAGCGAGTTCTCAGCCGCTCACCACGCCGCCGTTCTCGCGGAGGAGACGTGCGTCTGAGCGTGCCGACCGCGCGCCTTCCTCTGCTCCCCCACCTCTCCACGTCGGCGCGTAAAACTTGACCTCCAGAGGGATAGCGAGTAAATTAGTGGACACCAAAGGGTGGTGACCGCACGCGTCGTCACCATCCCCCTCTCGCCATCACGGAGAGCAGGCCACCGTGCCGATCACCAGGACCGACCGCATCGGCGGCGCCATCTACGTCATCGCCAAGAATGCTGAGCTCGCCCAGGACCTGGCCCTGGCCCATCTGGCCGCCGACGGGGACGAGTGCCACAACGTCTTCGACGACCTCGCCCCGGCGAAGGACTGCCTGCACGACCGGTTCCGCGCGCACGACCCCGAGGACCGCGTGTACGTCGTGCGCCTTGAGATCGCTCCCGCCGAGTAGCGCCCCAGCGCGCAGCGAACGGCCGACTCCGGTCCGCCGCAGCCACCTCCCGCTACGCCAGCCCCAGCAGGAGGCCGACATGAAGCAGATCTACCCCGCAGCCGATCCCGTCGTACGCCTCGACTTCGCAGGACGGGCCGTACTCCTGGTCGGGGAGCTCCGCGTCGAGATGCACGTCCGCCCCCTCACCCCCGAGGAGAGTCAGGGCGCTCTCGGAGACGTGCGCATCGCGGGCACAGCCACCGCCTGCGGCGTCAACCTGGGCGAGGCCAGCAGCAACGCCGAGAGCTACAACCCGGAGGCGCTCCGGGAGATCTTCGACGGTGTCGTCCACGACGCTGCACACCGCGCCCGCCAGACCCTGGACTCCCTGGCCGAGGTGCACGGCAGAATGCAGCCGGAGTAGCCCGCCTCCGGCGGCCTCCTTCCGGAGGGCACCGTGCTCCGAGGCCCCCGCGGATGCGGATCTGGCTCGCTGCCCGGCCGAACACCTCCTCCCGGGCAGCGGCGCCGGACCACGCCCGCCGGCCCCTGGTCACATCCGGCTGCGATGCTCCGCCGCGATCCCGCTTGGGACCTGCACCCTGTACGGGTCAATTAGTGGTTACCCGATCCCCTCTCTCGCGGACCGCTGCGAACAACCCGCCGGGGATCACACCGTGCCGTCCCACTCACCGCCACCGACGTCCGCTCCGCCGTGCACGAACTCCTGGAGAGGAACCCGCCGCGCGCCGAGGATGGCCCTCGCTGTTCGTCCACCACGGCAAGCGGGGCGGCCCGGGCGCGACGCGCCTCCAGCTCTTCGGCGCGGTCATCAGCCGGCAGTCATTGGGCGACGCGCTCCGGTCGTCCACCAACGAGCGGGCCAGGGCCAGGCATCCCCTGCGCCGCCAGTCCGCCGAGCTCACCGGGACCTGGCAGAGCCAGTTGGGCAGCGGCGCGAGGGCGGGCCCGATCGCCGCCGCCCGTGACTCCACGACTCCTGCGAGTTCCGGCAGCCCGAATCACTGCGGCTCCCCGATCTCCACCCGGGCTTCACCCGCCGGCGCGCGACGGCGTCCGCGACGCTTCACCCGCGGGTCTGAGCCGAGTGTCACGCTTGCGGCCGATGGCCCCCGAAACAGCCTTCGGAGGGGTGTTTCCGCAGGTCATGGGTGTCACGCTCTGGAGCGTGACACCCCGCGTGACAGTCCCCGTGACACTGGTGCGTGACACCCCCAGGTCCTCGCCGTGACGAACCCCCAGGTGACGGCGTCCCCGGGCGCGCCAGGGCCACCGGGGCGGCCGTCGTGGAGCGCCGGCCGTGGCCCAAGTCCTCTCGGAGGACCGACCGGCCGACTGAAATCGCGATCCTCCGCAGCCGTCCCGTCTATCGACGGCGCCGGACGCGCGTGGGGTGGCGCCGGCCTTCCCCCCTCAGCGACAGACCCGCGCCCGCGCCAGAACGTACGCACCCGCGCCCTCCTCCGTCCCGTGGATGCCCGTCGAACCGCCGTGTGGTTCGCCCCCTGCCATCGGCCGGGGAGCGCCCACCGCACCGCACGGTGACAGCTCGACGCGCCGCCCCATCGAGAGCACGGCCCTTGGCCAGGCCCGAACCTCGAGCGACCGAAGCACTGCTGACTAATGCGGCGCCTGTGTCGCGTCCCCCACCCGTCGGATTACGGGAGCCAGCTCTTACACACCCCGCATGGGTCAATTAGAGGATTCGCCCGATTGAAGTCGGCTCGGCACCCCGAAGGCCACCACCGCGTTCACTCGTCGCCTACGTCTCGGGCGGGATCCAGGCCCTCCCCCGTCTGCCCTGCCTGCCGAGCCACCGACGGATTCGCGGCGCGAGGCACGAGCACCCCATGGTGTCCACGAGCGTCATGACTCCGCCGTCCCCTCGCACCGGTGAGCTCCGCCAGGCGCCCTCCGCCCCGACGATCACTCACCTCGGCGGCATCGGGACGGTAAGCGGGACATCACCCTGCGGGCCCGGCGCCCCGGCGACCCTTGCCGGCCGGGGAGCCCACTACCGCGGCGGCCACCTGGTCCAGCTGGTCAGTGGCGGTGACCGCGCACGCCCCAGCGCCCGGTGATCGGCTGCAGGGGCGCCGTCCGGCCTGCAGCCGCGAAGTGCTGCACGGTGACGCTGCACCACCTGATGAAGCGGCCGGCTCTGTCGCTGCACAGCCACCTCGACGTCCCGGACGCTTCGGCGGCGTCGCCGCTGCATCCCGCCGCTGCAAGGGAGCGGGTGCAGCGCTGCGCACGGCGCGAAGGAGCAGCAGTGAGCAGCAGCCGGCCGTCGGGGTGCGTGCAGCAGGCGCTGCATTGCAGCGCTGCACAGAAAAGCCGCTGGTCAGGACCCCATCCCGGAGGGCGAGCGTGAAGTCCGGGCGACCGTCAGGGGCGCTGCTGCACGCAGTCGCCCGGGCAGCGCTTCCCGGGTGCTACACCCTCCGAGCCCCGTCCTCGGTGACGTCGCAGCAGCAGCGTGAGCTGGCAGCCGTGCAGCGCGCTGCACGGCTGGTCCGGTGCAGCAGCGTCACCGACCAGAGCCAGCAGCCCGTACTAGCGGTCGAATCGCTGCACGGCCGATCGCCTCGGAGCTGCAGCAAACTGCCTTCGTCGTCCCCCATGCCCGTCCGGCAGCAGGGCGCGACCGCGGGTGGTCATCCCGCTCGGCCCTTCGCGTTCGGTACGGAGCGCACAGAAGGACCGGCTCCCGGGCGCTCGAAAAGAACGCCCCTCTCGTTCGAGGCTCGGCGCGCGCCGTGACCGGGTGCTCGATACCGTCCGACAGAGCGTGGGCCAGAGGCAGGCGGAAGGTGGTTCGGTGACCACGGGGTCGTCGGCCCTCACCGACGAGCACAGCCGCCAATCCCGCGCTGAGGCGGCGACGCGTGCTCAGCCTCCACGGCGGAGGCCATCCTCCCTGGAGCCCGCGCCGCGTCATGAACGGCGGTGCGCTCCGGGATGGGGAAGTCCGCCCTGCGGGTTTCTGTTGGCTCGAGCGGTGCGGCATCCTGCCGGCTCGGGCGTAGGGCGTCGTCCGTCACCGGCGTCCCGGCGGTCTGCCGGGTCAGAGCGGACGGCCGAGGCCGGCGAGCACGAGGGTCTTCGGCAGGCCACGAAACCCCCTCCATTTTGGCGCGTAAAACTTGACTGCGCGGAGGGGTGCGAGTAAATTAGGAGAAGGCGAGCGGGTGTGAGAACACCCTGCTTCTCGCACCCCTGAACCGCTTACCCATCGCCCGAGGAGGCCGTGTGACCGGCGCCCATCCGTCCTTCAGCGCCGAGGACGCCGAGCAGCGCTTGCGCCATCTCAACGTCTGGTGCCGCGCGCTCCTGCGACGCGAAGCATCGGCCCGGGGCCTCTCGCTCAACGTATTCCTCGACACCAACAGGCGCCTCGCCGAGGGCTACCTGCGCGGGATCGCCGCCGGGCTCGGGACGGGCACGCATATCGTGGCCGCCTTCGTCGAGGCGGACGACAAGGACCTGTTCGGCGTCATGACGACGGACGGCACGACCATGTCCGGCGAAGTCATGCATCTGGCGACGCTCATCCTCGCCTCCCACGGCTCGCCCGACCCCGTGTTCGTCACGGCGCGGACCAAGCACGTCGACGGGCCCGACACCGTCCAGGTGTGGCACATCGTGGCCGGGCGCGCCCAGCCTGTCGCCGCGCAGACGGCCACCGGCGAAGCCGCCCCTGACGGGGCCGTCCACGTGGACGCGTTCACCCCGAAGCCCCTCCTCGGGCGGTGACACCGCCTCAACCGCCGCGGTGACCGTGGCCCAGAGGCCCACCGGGCCGCACCCCCAGAGCTCTCGACGCCCACCCGTACGGCCGCCCGCTCTCCCTTGACCGAAGGATTCCGCCCATGTACTCCGCTCCGCCGCGAACCGAGGCCGACGTCATGTCCGCCGCACTGCGTCTGCACGGCTATCCCGCTCGTCTCCACGGCGACGGCGGGACCACCTTCTTCGCCGTCCCCCTCGACCCCGAGACGCCGGCCGACGATGTTTTCCTGCACGCGCACTTCCTGATCGCATCCGGCGAGCGCGCCGACCGGCCGGTGACCGAGCACGACGAGCCCTGGAGCGCAGCCCTGTACGAAGGCGGGCGGGAGTACGTCGACGTGATCTACGCCGGCAAGCCGGGGCTCAGCATCGAGAAGGACGCGGAGGCCTGCGTCCTTGCCGTAGTCGAGCACGCCGCCAGGACGCGGGCCGGGCACGTTCACATCCCTGTGCCGGGCAACGCCCAGCGTCTGGTCGACGCCATCCAGGCGGCGGGGGCTAACGCCTGGTACGACCATGAGGAGGGCGTCGTGTTCGCCCACCCGGCCGGTGTCCCGCAGGATCGGGCCCTGCTCGGTGAGCACATCTCGCTCCAGCTGCTGACGGACTCCACCGGGTGGCCGGGCGGCTTCCGCGCCGTGGCCTGGGTACCCGATGGCGGCGTGGACTTCCACGAGACGGCTCAGGTCTTCCTCTTCTGCGGCGTACCGGACCAGAAGGAGGTCGACCGGGGAGCCCAGGCGGTGGCCGAGTGGTTCAGTCGACCGAGCCCGGGCGCCGTGTGATCCCGCCGAGGACTCCGCGTACGCCGCCCGCGTCACCGGCGAGCACGCCGCCCAGCACATCCCCTGCGCTTTGACCCTCGCGCCTGACCCTTCTCCTCCACGTCTCGTCCCGGGTGCGCAATGACCCACCCCTTCTCCGGAAAGATCCCCCTGCCCATGCCGCTCAATCTGCCCAAGCTGCCCATGACTGCGCCTCTGCCTCGCCCTCAGGGCGCGCCCGCCGACTGGCCGGGCTTCCCCCGCGTTCAGCCCATCCACTGCGATGTGCTGCTGTCCGCCGAAGAGTGGCCCGCCCTGAACCTGTCCTGGCTGGAGGTGACGCCTTACGGGCTCGGAGCGCCCGAGTACTCCGTGCACGCGCTGCTCATCCAGCCGGGTGTCCCGGGCCCGGTCGCGGACGCCTACCGGCACCCCTTCAACAAGCGCCACCCCTTCGGCTGGGGGTGCCGCGTCCTTTCGCTGAAGGGTGATCCCGACGGGCGGGTCCGGATGCAGTTCAGTTGTCGGCGGCACGGCTGCACCCGCACTCTCGACGAAGCCCGCAGGGACGCCTTCGAGCACGTCATGGAGGATCACCCCGATGCGGCAGTCCTGTATTCCAGCCGCACCACCGCAGCCCGCTACCGCTACGCCTGACAGCCGCCATGACCACACGTCCGTGCATGTGGTGGAGCGCCGGCGTGGAGAACCACGCCGGCGCCAACGGCTTCGAACCGGCCGAAGGCGGCGGAAAGCCAAGCACGTAGTCACGGTTTCCGTCACGGACGGCTGCAGATCCCCGTCGCACGGCGTAGCCCACCGAGGAATACGACGCGTAAAACTTGACATCAATCCCCAGTGCGGGTAATTTAGTGAATGGGTCGGACGGAGCAAGCGCCCGGCCTCACCACTGCGATTCGCGCACTCAAGTCGGGAGCCGCCCCATGGCCGTGATCAGCGCTGTTCTCCACCCGGTCACCGTGACCGCCCGCCCGCCCGCCGACTCCGCCGGCTACCCCTACCAGCAGCCGCCCGCCGGAATCGATCCGGTCAAGTTGCGCGTCGTTCCCGCCCGGGATGTCCGGGAAGGCGACTGGTACATGGGCGACTGCGAGCAGCCGACCCCCGCCCGGCGCGGCCACTTCTGGGGCGTCCACTCCTTCGTGGCGTTCAAGGCCACGCCGGTCCTGGACGCCTCCGGCGAGACGCTCGCCATGGACGGCGAGTCCTTCGTCTGGAACCCCGACGAGCTCGTCATGGTCATCGTCGGCGCGGAGATCCCCGCTGCTCCGGGGGACACGGCAACCCCCCAGCCCGCTCTCACCCCCGCCCGCTGAGGCAGCGGGCCGTCGGGGAGACCGATCCCCGGCGGCCGCAGCGCGGCGCACCCCGAAACGACCAAGGAGCACACGTGCCCATTCCCCTTCTCTCCCCTGGCGACTTCGTGCGCATCACCATCGACGCCGAGGTCCGGCGCCACGAACCGGGCGAGCTCGAACTCTCCCCGCGCACGCTCGTCTCCTACGAGTCCGAGGACGATCTGACCGTCGAGCTGACCCGTGACCTCTTCCGCCAGGGCGACGTCGCGTTCGACGGCCGCCGCACTCTCCTGCGCACCGCCCGCCACGCGGACGGCGGCGGCCGGGAGGCCTACTGGACCGCCCCGGACGGGTCCGTCGTCCGCGACAACGAGATCTCGCCCGGCTCGCTGCGGCTGCTGATGCGCTGCCCCCTGACCTGAGCCCCACCCCACCGGCCCACCCCCGAGGAGATGGCCCCCATGTCCGGCGACGACGAACTGCACCTCCACGGCACCGTCACCTTCGACCCGCCCGTTGCCCTGAGCGGCATCGAAACCGAGTACGGCCGGCTCCTCAACAGCGGGCTCGGCATGCCCACGTATGCCGGGGACGGCACGGACCCTGCTCTGACCGGCTTCGTGTTCGCCGACGCCACCTGGGTGGACGCCGGCATCTGGTTCTCCGTCCTCGGCGTAGTCGAGGACATCGCCCGGCGCTGCGCGCCCACGATGAGCGCCACCGTGTCGTTCGACTCCGACAACCGCGGCCGGGGACGCCTCCTGGTGGACGCCGGCGGGCATCTCCATCTCTGCGTCGAGGGCGAGGACGCCTCCATCCATCTCGACCGGGCGTGCTCCCACTGCCTGCGCATCTACCGGCCGCACGTCGGGGACACGTTCCAGGTCGCCGAGGTGACCGAGAGCGCCCTGGTCCGCGTCACCGAGCTCGGCACCGACCCGTACGTCGACTTCCTCGTGGTCTGCGACGAGCACGGCGAGGTCGGGTGCGTCGCCACCCGGCAGGAGGCTGTCTTCCGCCGGGAGCAGCACCTGATCACGGGCCACAGCCCGCGGCCGCTCCCTCTGGGGCCGGTCCCGGCGCGGGAGATCCTGGGCGAGGACGTGCTCCGTCACATCGACCTGGCGGCGCGGGAGCTGCGCAACGCCCGGTACTACGCCGGCCTGGCAGGACAGGGCGGGGGCGCGGTCGGCCCTCGCGAGTCGGCACGCGCACACGCCCGCCAGGCCCTTGCGGCGCTCGGCGACGGCGACCCTGGCCAGCTCGCCGAAACCCTCGTCCACCTCCTGGTGGAGCAGCGGGCCGGGCGCTGACCGCCCCGCCCCGGGGCCGTGTCCCGGCGCCGGCCTCTGTCCACAGGCCCACTCCCCCAACCTGCTCGTGAACGGCCAGAACACTGGCTCGGAGCAGGGGAGCAGAACGTGTACAGATCGATCGCCCAGGGCGGACGGCGATGCAGGGGAAGCAGCCCGGCCATGCGGCGGGGTTCGTGGTGGAGGGCGGTGGGCGTCGTCGTCGCGGCGTGGGCGGTCGGCGTCGGCACGGTGATGCCGGCGGCAGCCGCCAGCGACCCGCCGGACTACCTCACGATCATGAAGGCCCAGGAGATGTGGAAGGTCGCAGACGGCAGCGGCATCACCGTTGCCGTCGTCGACAGCGGCTTCAAGGAAGTGCCGGGCGTGCGCAGCGAGTCCGTCCTTCCAGGCGTGTCGGTCATGTCCCCGCCCATCGAGCAGCCGGACAAGAAGTACTCGCCCCACGACGATGTCGACGGGCACGGGACCACCATGACCGCCGCTATCGTCGGCGACGGCTCAGGAGGAGGCCCCAAGGGTCTGGCCCCCGGCGCCAAGATCATGCCCGTACGCACCAGCCTCGGCACGCCCATGGCGTTTGCCGCAGGAGCCGAGGGTGCCAAGGGAATCCGGTACGCGGCCGACAACGGGGCCAGGATCATCAACCTGAGCTGGGGCGACTACTACTCCTACCCAAGGCTTAAGGCGGCTGTTCAGTACGCCCAGAGCAAGGGGGTACTCGTCATCGCTGCCATGGGAAATGAGGGGGAGGGCAACAACGCGATCAACTTGATCACCCAGGTTCCGGGAGTCCTCGGCATAGGAGCCATCGACGAGAAGGCCATGCCGCTGGACCTCTCTTCCCACGGGCACACCACGGACCTGTCCGCATACGGCAGCAAGGCCCGGATCCGCTGCAAGGAGAACAGCGGCTGGTGCGTCGCTGACGGAGGCACGTCGTACGCCACTGCCCTGGCCTCCGCCTCCGCCGCTCTCGTCTGGTCGGCTCACCCCGACTGGACCGCACATCAGGTCACCCGCGTCCTCATCGAAACCGCCGGCGGCCCCATCGACGGGGCCAAGCGCAACGACTGGATCGGCTACGGGGCGGTCCGCCCGCGCATGGTTCTGCTCGAGAGGGCGGGCACCCCGGGGGCCCCTGACGTGGACCCCTTGGCCCCGGTCCCCACGAAGCCGCCCACCCCGGCCCCGACCCCCAGCACCGGGCAGACCGCTGTGGCCCCGGCGAGAGTTGCGTCTGAGGAAGCGGGCCCGCCTTGGCAGTGGCTGGCGCTCGGCGCCGTCGTAGCCGCGGGCCTCGGCCTCGCCGGCACGCTGATCATCAAGCGCCGCCGCGGCTGATCCTTCTCCCCAGGCCCCTGAGGACCGCCGCCGGCCGCGCGAGCGAGCCCCGGCGGCTGCTTTGGGGTGGCCCCCGGGGGCGCGGCCGTGGCCATGGCCGCAGGTGCTGGGCGGCCTCGCACGGTTGAGCGGACTGGGCCTGGCGCCGGGCCGATACCCTGATCGCTGCCTTGTCACCTCGGGAAAGGGGATCCAGGAGATGGGTGCGAGAGACGCCAAGTACCTGACCGGCCTGGCCGGCCTGCTCTGTTTGACGCTTGCGACGGCCGCCGCGGGCGGCGGGGCGGACCGGTACGTCGCCTACTTGCTGTTCGTCGGCCTGCTGTTGCTTGGGACGTCGGCGGGGCTCTTCTGGCTGGAGCGTGACATGGAGCGCCACCTGGCCGCCCGTCGCGCCGCAGTTCCGGAGGTAGGGCGCCGCACGTGAGCGGCCTCAAAGTCCAGGGCGGAGGGGAGGCCGTACTCCGAGGCTCGCCGCCGCTCCACGAACCCCTGCGAGGGTGCGGCCCTCGCTGGTACGCTCGCTCGCGCACCTGCTCCCCGCACACGCGGGGATGACCCCGCAGCCGAAGTCCTCTCGCACAACTCGGCTTGCTGCTCCCCGCGTGCGCGGGGATGACCCGCGCCGCACATCCAGCGCCCTACTCCCTGCCGTCGCGGGGGTGGAAGACCAGCCCGAGGCTGACCCATCCCCGTACTCGGAGGAAGCGAAGTGCGCCGCCACCCCCTGACCGACGTCGTCGGCTCCATCCAGCCCGCCCGCGTCTACACCGTCGACGACGTTGCCGGCCTGTGCGGCGTCAGCCGGACGACCGCCGCCAGGTGGGCTGCCGGGGGCCATCTCGGTCAGGGCACCACCGTGCCGGTGGGCAGACACGACTCCTTCTACCGACGGGAGTGGACCGGCGGCGAACTTCAGGCCGCCGCTCGCGCGCCTCGTCCCGTGCAGTACCACCCCGGGGCGAAGCCCACGACCACCTACGGCCGGGGTTGCCGCGCCGGCGACGGGTGCTCCTGCGCGGAGCACCACGCCGCCGACACCACCGCCGCCAAACGCCGCAAGGCCGAGGCCGCGTTTCCGCCCCCCGTCCGGCAGCAGCTCCTTGCCGACGTGGCCGCCGGAAGCGCTCTGGACGCCGCCCTGCGCCGTATCGGCGTCTCACATCAGAGGTTGTGGGTATGGGCGCGGATCCTGGAGGACTTCGGCCGCGCTCTCGACGAGGCCCTGACCGTCGGGCGTGACCCGGGCATCAGCCACGGCAGTGAGCACTCCTACCGGGTGCACGCCTGTCGGTGCCCCGACTGCCGTGCGGCAAAAGCCCGCTACCGCATACCGGCGCAGCCAGTTGGCGCCAGCCGGTAGACCGGCCCGAGCGGGGAGCGGGCGGGGTGTGGCCGATCCCGTCGGGCCTCGGCGCCGGCGACCCCAGTCTGCTCGCCAAGGCCCTCGTCCACCTCCTGGTGGAGCAGCGGGCCGGGCGCTGACCGCCCCGGCGCGGGGCGGTGGCCCGGCGCCGGCCTCTGTCCACAGGCCCACTCCTCCAGCCTGCTCGTGAACGGCCAGAGCACTGGCCCGGAGCAGGGGAGCAGGACGTGTGCAGATCAGTCGCCCAGGGCGGACGGCGATGCAGGGGAAGCAGCCTGGCCATGCGGCGGGCCAAGTACGCCACCAACACGTCCGCGGCGGCCAAGAACTACCGCCAGGCCCTCGACGACGGCGAGGTCGATCACGGCGGCGCCGCCTGGAGGGCGCACCAGCGCGCCCAGTCGAGTGCCGACCGGGCCCGCGCCGCAGCGGAAGAAGGGGACCACGAAGGTGCGGAACGCGCCGCCCTCGACGCCAAGAACGCCATGAACCACGCCGCCCGGCTCGCCCGGTCCCGCACCCAGAGCGCGGCGGCGAGAGCCAAGGAAGAACGGCGCGACAGCAAGGGAGTCGACCAGGCCCTGCACGCCGCCAACCCGAAGTACCAGCCTCATGTCCGGGCGTACTCCCACAACTGCACCCACGTGGCGCAGACCTACGAGCTGCGCCGGCGCGGCCTGGACGTCGAGGCGGCGCCGGACACGACCGGCGGCCGGAGCGTCCTGGAGTACAGCGAGCCGTGGGGCGGGGTCGAGAAGTTCACCTTCTGCGACACCAATGCGCGCGACGTCGGGCGGTCCGAAGTCGAGCGCGCCTTCGCCGAGCCTGGCTCCCGGGGCCTGGTCCGCGTGCGGTGGAAGAACGGCGGCGGCCACGCGTTCAGCGTGGAGAACGTCGGCGGCAAGGTCCGGTTCATCGACGCTCAGCCGAACCCGCCGGTGACCGACGCCTCGCACTACTTCTCCCTGGCCGAGTCGTCCGGGTTCATACGTCTCGACGACAAGCCCACGCCGTCGAGGAAGGCCCTCTCTCGCTTCATCGTGGACTGACCGGCGGTGCGGCGCGCTCGGCGCCGGGCCGCGGCTTGACAACGACCCCCGCTTCGGGTAATTTAGTGACTTGAAGACTGTCGAGGATTGGATGCACCATGACCACCACCATTACGTACGAACAGGCGCGGGACCGCGTGCGCGCAGAGGTCGGACCCACCTGGAACCGGGGGACGTTCTGCATCGACGACCGGACGATCGTGGAGAACGAGGAGATGTACGTCTTCGAGGTCGGCGCTCGTGAGTTCCTGAAGGACGGGGACCCCAACTTCGAGATCCTCGGCCCGGTGACCACGGTCTCCAAGAGGGACGGCCGCGTCACCTCGTTGCCCTCCGTCCAGGTGGCGACGGACCCCTCGATCACGCGGCGGAGCAACCCCTCGCCCACGTTTGCCTGACCCGCCGCGTCGCCCCGCACGCGGTGCCCGGCACTGACGGAACCCGGGCACCGCGGGCACCGCGCCCGCGTACAGCCGCGGATGGCGTGCGCCAGTACACCCGGGATGAGAGCACAGGTCCCCCTGGGACACACCGGCCGGTGCCGACCACGGTTGCAGGGACGCCGAGTTGCCTCACGTCCGCCGTGCCGAGCTCCGCACGGCCCGCCCCCTCGGCGCGGCGCGGGCCGGCGCCCGCGGCCTGAACCCCCTCCGGCTGCCCGGCCTCTGTCCACAGGCCCACCGCTCCAGCCTGCTCGTGAACGGCCGGAGCACTGGCCCGGAGCAGGGGAGCAGGACGTGTGCAGATCAGTCGCCCAGGGCGGTCGGCGATGCAGGGGAAGCAGCCTCGCCGTGCGGCGGGCCAAGTACGCCATCGACGGCTCGGCGACCGCTCGCGCGTACAAGAAGGCACTCGACGAGGGAGAGGTGGACTACGGCGGCGCAGCCCACCAGGCCTCCCAGCGGGCGCAGGCCAGCGCCCAACGCGCCCATCAGGCTGCGGACGAGGGGGACCACGACGCCGCGGCCCGCCACGCGCTGGACGCGAAGAACCAGATGAACCACGCGTCGAGGCTGGCCCGGGAGCACACGGAGCGCAAGGCCACCCGCGCCGCGTACGTGAAGCGGACGAACAAGAAGATCGACGAGATCGTCCACGCGGTCAATCCCCACTACGACCCGGCCGTGCAGGACTACTCGCACAACTGCAGCCACGTGGCGCAGACCTACGAGCTGCGCCGGCGGGGGATCGAAGCCGATCCCGCGCCGGACACCACGCACGGCCGGCAGGTCGGGGAGATCGGGGAGGCGTGGGGCGGGGAGTTCACCCACTGCGACAGCTCGAAGGCGGACATCGGCCGCTCCGACGTGGAACGCGCCTTCGCCGAGCCGGGCTCGCGCGGAATCATGGCCGTGTGGTGGAAGAACGGCGGTGGCCACGCGTTCACCGTGGAGAACGTCGGGGGCAAGGTCCGCTTCGTCGACGGCCAGCCGACGCCGGCCGTGACCGACGCCTCCCACTACTTCTCGCTCGCGAAGTCCTGCGCGTTCATGCGGCTCGACGACAAGCCCACACCCTCGAAGAGTGCGCTCTCGCCCTTCGTACGGCAGTGACACCCGACCCCCGGCCGGCCTCGCGGAATCAGATCGCGCGGCCGCTTGACAGAAACACCCTTGACGAGTAAATTAGTGATTACGAACTCTTGAGAACAGGACACCCATGACCGCCATCACGTACGAGCAGGCGCGCGACCTGGTCCGCGACCGCCTTCAGCCCACCTGGGCACCCGGCACGTTCTGCATCGACGACCGGAAGATCGTGGAGAACCCGGAGATGTTCGTCTTCGAGGTCGGAGCGCGCGAGTTCCTGAAGGACCAGGACCCCACCTACGCGTCGACGCTGGGCGGGGTGAACGTGGTCTACAAGACGGACGGCCGCATCGACACCCTCGCCTCCCTCCAGGTGGCGACGGACCCCTCGATCACGCGGCGAGACAATCCGTCCCCCACGTTCAGCTGAAGTCGCACCTCACGACGCACGCGGCGCCCGGCCACCGACGGTCCGGGCGCCGCAGCGGCAGGAACGAACGGACCCGCCCGTACAGACCGGGCGACCGACACGACGCAAGCCGGAGCCGCCCGTGACACCTCGACTCACCGCCGGCCGACTGACGGCCGTCCGGGACGCCGCGGTCCGCACGAGCGGCACCCTCCACCCGATGCTCGTCTCGGCCGCGGACACGAAGGCACTGGAGGCCCTCGGCCTGGCCGGGTTCCTCGACGAGTGCGGCCACCTCCTGGGTTCCCCCGACCCCGAGAACCTGCACCGCTCCCACCACCATCTCCTGCGCCTGACCGACGCCGGACGGGCCAAGGCCGAACAGGCCGGCGGCCCGCAGCCGGCACAGCGCGGCGGGCGCCCCCTGGCGCCGCTGGCGGGCAGGACCCGGGATTGACAGCCGCACACCCGTTATGGGAAAATTAGTGAACGTATCTCCATGGGTGGCTCCTGCCCCCTGACCCCGACCACCGCCCATCCCCCACCCGGAGCACCCCCAGATGAAGACCATCGACGAAGTCATCAAGGCCTTCGCCAAGCTGCCGAGCGAGATCACCGCCAAGCAGATCGCAGAGGCGACCGGCCGTACGCACATCCACAACTGGACCGACGCGACCAAGGGATTCGAAGGATTCCCCGAGGCGCGCCTCGACGGCAGGACCGCCTACCGCGACAAGCAGGCGGTCCTGGAGTGGTACCTCAACCAGCCCTTCGCGCAGCCGACCCGGCGCGGCCCCCGCGACCTGACCGACGCGGTGCGCACCGCCGCTCCCGGCAAGACGCACCTGGGCGCCAGTCAGCTCGGCGAGCTCCTCGGCATCTCGCGGCGAGCGGTGAACAAGTACGCGGACCACTACTCCCCCGAGAAGACCACCGATCCCTTCCCCGCTGCGGACAGCGAGGGGATGCGCTCCTGGAGCCAGGTCCGCGCGTGGCTGCTGCGTCACAGCGACCCGCTCCCCAAGCCCGACGCGAACGGCAAGCGCGCCTGGCCTGACGTGCGGGCCTGGCTCCTGCGCAATCACGAGGACTCGATCCAGTCGCGCACCGGCAGCGTCTTCCTCGACGAGCTCGGACTCACCGTCGGCCAGCGTGACCTCGTCGAGCGCGTGCGCGCGGCAAACGCGGCCGGGGAGAAGGTGCCGGCGGAATGGCAGGCCGAAGTCCTGGGCCTGGAGGACGTCGATGAGGCCGAGCGGCTGGCGCAGGGGCTGGCCGCTCCGCCCCGGCGCCTGCGGCCGACCGCGCTCGCCCGCGAGCTCGGCATCAGCGTCGACACGGTGAAGCACTACGCCAAGACGCGCACCAAGGAGACCAGCGACAAGCCCTTCCCGGACAAGGACGAGGACAGCGCCCGCGACCTCGAAGAGGTCCGCGCATGGTTCGCCAACCAGAAGTGACGGCAGGCCGCCTTCCCGCCTCCCGGAGCGCTCTCGGAAGGCCAGGTCCCGGAAGGACGAGGCCGCGCAAGCGAGGGCGCACCGGCGGAATCCGACGCCAAGGACGGACCTATCCGGTGATCATCTCCGACAGAGACACCCTGCTCGCCGACGTACGAGGGGCCCTCAAGGACGGGGGAGTGAGCCAGTCCGGAGACCTACCAGGGCTGCCACACCTTCCCGAGGTCGAGACGTGGCTCGCCGACGGCGAGGTGCTCCTCAAGGTCACGGTGGCTCCTGAGGAGCGGTCGGGCGCGGACGCGATCCCGGGCCGGGTGCAGGACGTCCTGCGTTCGAGCGGGTTCGTCTTGGCCCTCGCGCACGACTGCGCCATGCCCGCTGCCGCGCCTCCAGCAGCCGCCCTCGGGTCCGGCCGAGCCGTGCGCGTGATCAGCCGGCACGTCGCTGCGGCCTCGGCTGTTGCCGCGCGCCGGCCGGGACGCAGCTCGATCTGATCGCAAGACGTCCCGTCCTGCCGCCCGTTCCGCCACGAACGGCCACGGGGCGGCAGCGTGAGAGCGGGCAGGGCCCTGAAAACCGGCCGGTCCCGCACGGACGCCCGAAGTGCGCAGGCCGCGCCAGGGACACGAAGCCGGCTCGAGGACGTGCTGGCCGTCGGTACAGTGTTCGCGGGCGGTCCGGCTTCGGCCGGTCGTTCGTAGTGGTCGGGGCCAGACGGTCTTGCAAATCCCCCCTTCACCGGGGGGAGGACTTCGGTCCGCCGTCTGGCCCCTCTCTCATGCCCTCTCCCCCACGTGAACGAGGCCGCTCCGGCGCCTTCGCGCCCAGCGGCCTCGCTTCTGATCGGTGCGGGTCGGTCTACTGCCCGGCGCCCTCCCGCGTACGGCGCCGACGCAGCCAGCCGTCCCGGGCGAGCCATCCGGTGCACACGAGTACGACCGCGAGCGCCGCGGTCATGGCCGCGATCTGCCCGCCCCTGCCGGCGGCGACCGCGACGACGAACGCCACCACGCCGAGCGCGACCACCAGGTTCGCGCGGATGCCCGCGGGCCTTTCCTTCTGCCTCATCACGTCAATTCCTCCGAAGCTGTCCAGCGCCACGGATGAGTGTGCCGTACCGTGCCGCGCGCCGTCCGCCGGTCGCCGATGTGGCTCCCGGCGGGCGTCGGATTGCTCCGCGGGCGGACTTCTGGACACCCCATCCACTCTTTGACGCGTATAACTTGCCACATCCGAACTCTTGAAGTATAGTTATACACGTCAGGAAGTCGGACGGGCTTCCGGTCAACTGAGGAGCTACCTGCTGTGACTGTTCTTGAGATCCCCACCGCCGGAACCGCACTTCGCGCCCCCGGCCGCCCCGACGCCTGGTCCATCCTGGGCACCGGCGTCCAGGGCGCGCGCAACGCCAGCGAGGCCCTCGACCTGGCGCACCTGAGCAACTGGAACGTCCGCGTCTGGGACGACGTCAACGTCACCCGCGTCGACGAGACCGGCGTGACCAGCCTGAAGATGTCCGACACCCGCGCGACGGTCCGCACCAACCCGCTCACCCAGCAGGCCGAGTACGTGGGCACCGTCGGCACCCAGTACACCCCGGTCCAGATCGACGACCACGAGGACGTTCTGGACATGTTCGGCCGCGAGAGCGGCGCGACGTTCCACAAGGCCGGTGCGTACGGCAAGAACGGCAGCAAGTTCTTCGTCTCGATGGTTCTCCCCGAGGTCATCCGCATCGGCGGCTTCGACGAGCACCGGATGCACCTGACCCTGTTCGGCTCGCACGACGGCTCCTCGGCCAACAGCTTCCACATCGGCCCGACCCGCCTGGACTGCGGCAACATGCAGCGCTTCATCATCGCGGGCGCACAGCACAAGTACTCCATCCCGCACACCGTCTCCGCGCCGACGAAGATCCGTGAGGTCCACAAGGCCCTGGCGACGCTCTTCGACTGGCAGGCGGCGTTCGAGCGCGAGGCCAACCGCCTGCTGAACACCCCCCTGACGCTGGAGCAGTTCGAGAAGGTCGCGAGCGGCCTGTGGGACTCCCCCGCCACCAAGCGGCAGCTGACCAAC
The DNA here is from genome assembly GCF_026340675.1 of Streptomyces sp. NBC_01264. Classification (NCBI taxonomy): domain Bacteria; kingdom Bacillati; phylum Actinomycetota; class Actinomycetes; order Kitasatosporales; family Streptomycetaceae; genus Streptomyces; species Streptomyces sp. NBC_01264. Next base: position 272,124 of record NZ_JAPEOX010000004.1, on the reverse strand, counting down.
TATGAGGCCCGCATGAGCACCCTGCGCGCACTGTTCCTGAACGCGGACACCCAGGAGAGCATCCGGGGTACCGCGTGGGCGGGCTGGAACGCGATCGGCGAGTACCTCGACCACCACGGCCGCGCCAACTCCGCCGCGCTGCGCGCCGCGCGCTCCCTGTCGGACACCGGCGCGGTGACCGGACGCAAGACCTCGGCCTTCAACCAGCTCTTCGCGCTGGCTGCCTGACCGACCCCTGAACCGCCGCCGGGAGCCTTCTCCCCCTTCGGCTCCCGGCGGCCCCTCCCCAGCGACTCAAGCGACTGAACAACGGAGGACGGGTGTCCACCGAAGCGGATCTCGACGCCGCCCGGTACGGGTACGGCGTCAGCCATCACGACGACGGCGTGTACGTCCACATCGCCGCCGGCCTCTGGACGCCGGGCTACTGGCGCGGCTGCCCCGACGGACGCCCGCCCGACAGACCCCATCCGGCCCGCCGAGAACTTCCCCGCTCACCGCCCCGACACTGCGCGAAAGGACCGACCCGTGATCGACACGGCCACGCTGACCCACGAGTACGCCGAGCGCGTGCTGGACGTCGCGGTCGACGGAGACCCGGAACTGTCCCTGCTGTGCCCGGCTGACACGCCGTCCGCGGTGCCCCCGATCCGGGCGGACCGTGTACGGCTGACCTACACCAGCCGTGACGGCGACCCCTGGGTCCTGGACACCGTCGAGTGCCGTGGCCCGTACGTCACCACCCCGGCGCTCGCGCACTACAGCGGGCTGACCGCCGCCCCGGTCCTGTTCTTTCCGAACAGCCACTTCGCCGCCTCCCGGCCGATGCCGACCTGGCTCACCGAGGTCGTCGACACGCTTCGCGTCCCCAGTGAGGCGGTCACCGCCCCCGGCGCGGCGCTGCGGATCGCGGTGACCGGAGACCGGGCCCGGCGTACCCGCTACTTCCGGCTCGGCGGCACCGGCGAGATCCCCCACTGGTTCCCTACCGACCTCCCCGTGACCGCCTCCCCGCTGCGGCCCGACCGTTTCAGCCTCGCCTACCTCAGCGAGGGCGGAACCGCATGGGCGCTGGATGCCGCCGAGTTCCGCGGCCCCTACGTCGCCACCGGCGCGGAGCCGGGCCCCAACCAGAACGAGGGCCACCAGCCCTACTACCCGCGCTCGGCGTCGTCGCTGGAGGGCGCGCCGGACTGGGTCCTCTACCTCCTGCGGACCCATGCCACCCCTGCGGAGCTGCCGCAGTTCCAGCACAACTGACCCCGCCGGGGCGGCACCGGACCCGTCCCCGGTGCCGCCCGGCCTCCCCGCCCGGCCCGCCTGCTCACACGGACGGGCCGGGCACCACCCACACCGGCCTCAGCCGGACCCCGAACGCCTCCCCGGCACGGAAGGAAAGCCCTGTGAACGCCACGAAGGACACCATCAACGGCCTCAAGGTCATCGCGTGGGAGTACGCCGAGACCCCGCGCAGCAAGCCCACCGACCGCCGGTACTACGAAGAGGTCATCAAGGTTCTGCTGGAGGACAACAGCGAGGTGTTCGCCTGCATCTGGCAGGGCTGCGAGTTCACCCGCGACAGCGCCAGCGGGGTCTGGCCGCACCTGAAGGTCCACAAGCGCAAGGACAAGAAGACCTCCTCCGCGTCCCCGGTGAACGTGTCCGACCTGAGCGTCAGCGAGCTGATCGGCCGCGCGCAGCAGGCGGAGACGTACCGGTCGCAGCGCGACGTCGCCGTGCGCGAACTCCAGAAGGCGACGAAGGAACTCGCGGAGTGGAAGCCGCGCGCCAAGGCGGCCGAGAAGCAGATCCAGACCATCCGCAGCGCGTTCTCCGCCGTCGCGTGACCAAGCGGTGCGGCGCGCGCCCGTCCCGCGCGCCGCACCGGCACCCGCTCCCCCACGAAAGGAACCGCACCTCCGTGCTTTCCCTGGCCTCCGCGTCCCCCACCCTGACGCTTCGCCTGCTGGCCCCCGAGGCCTCCGGCCACGGCCCGTACATCGGTCTCCTGCCGGCCGGTGACCTGGACCCGTACGCCGCCCCACTGTTCACGCGGGCCACCGCCCAGCGCATCGTCGACGACCTCCACTCCGACGCCTGCGCGCTCACCGCCTCATGGGAAGGCGAGATCCTCCGCTTCACCTGGAGCGCAGCCCATGACGGGGACGGCGGCAGCAACACGGTCGCCCCCGACGCCCACGGCCGCTACGCGATCGGCGCCATGTGGCCCTGGGACGAATGGAGCGCCGACACCCCGCACACCGCAGGCCAGAGCGCGTACGCCCTGGGCGCGGTGCAGGCCTTCGGTGCAGCGGGTACGGCGGTGCCGGACGGGCTCGCGCAGCTGTACGCGCGGGGCCGCGCCGACGCGCACCGGCTCACCGTCCTGCCCCTGCTGTCCCCCGTTCCCGCGGGTTGCGGAGAGCACTGACGTCGCCGGGCCGCGCACCCCACCGTGTGCCGCGTCCCTCCGGCCGCCCCCTGCCGCAAGGAGAATCGTCTTGACCAGCCACCGCCCCACCGAGGCCGCCCTGGCCGGCCTGCTGCTCGACCCGGCCGTCCTTCACGTCCCCGCGTGGATGTACGTCCAGAACCACGGCGCGGGTGTGGTGTCGTTCGTCGGCTCCAGCCGCATCCCGCAGGGCACGCACCCGCTGCGGTACGGCAGCGAGCGCACCCACCAGTTCCTCGTCGGCGAACTGGTCGTGCGCCCCCACTACGCGATCGGCACCGATGTCCTTCGCGGCCAGGGCCTCGGCGGGCTCGCCACCCAGTCCCCCGACCTCGAACGGTTCCTTGAGCACGGCGAAGTGATCCTCGACCCCCACGCGCTGTGCCCGGTCCGCACCCCCTGACCTGCACCACCGCCCGCCCAGCCGACGAAGTCGGCGATGTCAGACCCCTACGTAAGGATCAGCGCATGACCACTGCCGCACCTGCCGTTTCCCTCGTCGACCGCGCCGCGTACGAGTCCGCCGTGGACACCGCGCTCGCTGCCGCCGCCGCGTACTACGACGACGGGGACACCACGCTGGACGACGCCTCGTACGACCGGCTGGCCGGCCAGATCGCCGAGTACGAGCGCCAGCACCCCGACCACGTTCGCGCCGACTCCCCGACCGGCAAGGTCGCCGGGGGCGCGGCCCCGCAGGGCGACGTCCCGCACACCGTCCCGATGCTGTCGCTGAGCAACGTCTTCAACGCCGAGGAACTGGCGAAGTGGGACGCCTCTCTCGCCCGACGGCTGTCCGGAGCCGTCACCGGGGGATACGCGGTGGAGCCGAAGCTCGACGGCGCGGCCGTCGCGGCCCGCTACCGCGACGGCCGCCTGGTCCAGCTGGTCGGTCGCGGCGACGGCGCGCACGGTGAGGACCTCTCCGCCGCCATCGGCAGCATCGTCGGCCTGCCGGAGCGCCTGCCCGGGAACGTCACCGTGGAGGTCCGCGGCGAAGTTCTGCTGACCACGGCCCAGTTCGAGGAGGCCAACGCGCTGCGCCAGTCCCACGGCTCCAAGGTGTTCTCCAACCCCCGCAACGGCACCGCGGGCACCCTGCGCGGGGCGAAGTCACGCTCCTACCGCATCGAGACGACGTTCTTCGGCTACGGCGCGGTGAACCTCGACGGTGGCAGCTTCCTGTCGGGGGACACCCACGAGGCCGTAATGGCGCAGGTCGCCGGACTGGGCGTGCAGACGACCGCCGCGAGCGAGGTCGGGCTGCGGGTGTACCCGACGCTGGCTCAGGCTCAGGCCCGTGTCGAGGAGATCGCGTCCCTGCGCCCGGGTCTGCCCTTCGGGATCGACGGCGTGGTCATCAAGGCCAACGCCTTCGCCGAGCAGCAGACCGCTGGTTTCGCCACGAGGCACCCCCACTGGGCCACGGCCTACAAGCTGGCGGCGGTCGAGGCGCAGACGAAGCTGATCGGGGTGGAGTGGAATGTGGGGCGCACCGGCATCATCGCCCCGCGGGCCGTGCTGGAGCCGGTCGAGGTGGACGGCAGCGTGGTGCGGTATGCGACCCTCCACAACCCCTCGTTCATCGAGAAGAGCGGTCTCATGATCTCGGACACCGTCATGGTCTGGAAGGCTGGGGATGTGATTCCTCGTGTGGAGGCCCCGGTGGTGGCGCTCCGCACGGGTCAGGAGACGCCCATCGTCTTCCCCGCGGCCTGCCCGAAGTGCGGCGGGGAGATCGACACGACGGGCGGGCGGTGGGAGTGCGCGGGCGGTGCGGGCGGCGGGTGCGGACTGGACGCCGCGCTGCGGTACGCCGTGGGCCGCGACCAGCTCGACATCGAGGGGCTCGGCCGCACGTTCATCGACGCGCTCGTGGAGAGCGGGGCGGTCACGGACGTCGCCGATCTGTTCACCCTGACCCGGGAGCAGCTGACCGAGGCAGCCCGCAGCGAGAAGCGCGCCGACACGCTGCTGGAGCAGATCGCCCAGGCCAAGCAGAAGCCGCTGAACCGGGTCTTCTGCTCGCTGGGCATCATCCGTACGGGCCGCACCCTGTCCAAGGAGATTGCGGCGCACTTCGGCACGATGGACGCGATCCGCAACGCGGACGCCGAGGCTCTGGCAGCGGTTCCGAAGCTGCCGGGCGCGAACGCTCCGAAGATCGCAGCGCACATCGCCGCCATGGGTGGGGTCATCGACAAGCTGGCAGCCGCCGGGGTGAACCTGACCGAGCCCGTCTCGGCCGTCCCCGCCGGTGGTCCGCTGACCGAGATGGCGATCGTCGTCACCGGCGGCATGAGCGGAGCGCTGGCCGGGCGCAACCGCAACGAGATGAACGATCTGATCAAGGCGGCAGGCGGCTCGCCCTCGGGCAGCGTGTCGAAGAAGACCTCGATCCTCGTCGCGGGCGCGAACGCGGGGAGCAAGCTGGCCAAGGCCGAGGAGCTGGGGATCAGGGTCCTCACCGAGCAGGAGTTCGCCGACCTCGTCCAGGAGTACCTGAACTGACATCAACGCGAAGGCGGGCGGCTCCCTGAGGGAGCCGCCCGCCTTCGCGTTGTCCTGCGCTACGCGCCGGCGTCGCCCCGCTTCTGGGCGCGGCGCACGATGCGCAGCATGAGGTCGGCGGTCTGGATGATCTCGGCCGCTTCCATCGGGTCGTCGAAGTGCACCGTGCGGTGGCCCACCGGGTTGCGGAAGGCCCCGAACGCGCCGGCGAAGAAGCTCATCATGCCGACCTGCTCGCCACGCTCGCTCTCGGTGTCGGTCAGCGGTCCCTTCTCGGGCTGGAAGGCCTGCTGCATCAGCGCCGTGCCCGTGAGCCCGTTCGCCAGGCCCGCGGCGTCACGTACGGCCACCTCGACGGCCTTCATCGCGGCGAAGCACGCGGTTTCGTAGTCCCCGAGGTTGAAGTATGTGCGGGCCCTGGTGAGCGCCTCGTCCAAGGGGCCGGCCAAGCGCTCGGCGCCGTGCAGTTTCAGGAGGGCGGCCGGGTCCTGGGCCAGGGCGCGGCCTTCGGTGGTGACCCTGCTCCAGTTCTGGTCCTGGGTCGGATTCGGTCCGATCAGGCCCTTGGACACGAGCCACGCCCACGCGTCGGCGATCCGTTGCAGGAGCCGGTCGAGATCGGGCTCCGCCGGGTTGCCGCCGTACCCACCTCCGAAGGAGCTCTGGAAGCCGCGGAGGACGTTGTTGGAGCTGATGTTCGCCTCGCCAGCCAGGGAGGCGAGCAGGTGCAACCCGAGCTCGGGCGTGGGAAGTGTGCGGATCAGTTCGGGCACGAGGGGCCCGGATATGCGCGCGGAAGTCACGGCCGGAACGCTAGCAGCGGCGCGGAGCGCGCATCCGGTGTTCGGCCTGGAGGGAGCGGGGAGGGGCGTCGTGTCCCCCTCCCCGCTCGGCGGTCAGCCGAAGAGGATGCGTGCGGTGCTCTCGTACGCCGCGGCCTCCGCCGGGAGGGCAGGTCCGTCCGGCGTGCGGTCCGCGTAGGGGATGGCGTTGGGCAGCAGGGGCAGATCGGTCGTCAGGTCCTGGAGGTAGTCGGCGGCGCGGGTGCCGGGGTGTTCGCGCTCGCCGAGGAGGAGGATCCCGGCGCAGTCCTGGGCGGGGAAGGGGGCGAACATGCCGTCGAAGTCCCGTGGGGCCACGCGCCAACGGACGTCCCAGCGGTGGGCGCGCATGGTCGTGAGCCAGTTCTCGTCCCAGGCGTCCGGGAGCCGGCGCCCGTCGGCGCCGAGGGTCTCCTCGACCAGGAACCAGCCGTTTCGTGAGGGCTGCTGCCACAGCGGTGCGACGCCGAGCCAGTAGTCGGCGAGCTCTGCTGCGCGGGTCTGGTCCGCAGGCTGGGTGTCGAGGATGACGATGTCGTGGCGGTCCGCGGCGGCCAGCTGCCGAACGTAGTCTGGGTCCAGGGCGCCGGGCCGCTCGACACTCAGCCCGGGCGGCGGAGTGCCCTGGAGGTGGGCGTGCCCGTTCGGGTCGGAGTCGACCAGGAGGACGCGGCGCCGCCCGGCCCCGGCGGTCGCGCGGGCGAGTTCCGCGGCGACGGTGGTGCGCCCCAGTCCTCCGGCCCCCTGCCCGTGGAGGTGGCCGCTGGTGACCGTGATGATCAGCGGCCGTCCGGCCGGAGCTGGCAGGCGCCGGGGGGTGCCGGCGTGCGGTGAGGAGGTGGGGGCGAGAGGGCGGTTGCGGGCGGCCAGCAGTTGCTGCAGATCGGCGTCGGTGGGGACCTGGCCGTGCACGTCGATCAGGGCCACCTTGGGCAGGCCCCGGAAGGCGAACATGCGGCGCAGGATGCGGCTGCGCGGTCCAGGGTCTCCGGCCCAGCGCTGGTATGCGGGAAGGGCGGCGCGTTCGCTGTCCGTCCAGTCCGCGGCGTTGCGCATCGGGTCACCCGCGGCCGGGAGTTCGGCGATCCACTGCTTCGCGGCCGCCGCCGCGTCCTTGGGCAGTTGCAGGGTGACGGTGGCGGTCGTGCCCGGCCGATAGAGCTCAAGCCGGGCCTTGGGCAGTGCGCGGCAGCGCAGGCCGGGGATCCCGGCGAGGGGCACCGCGCCGGCGTCGTCCGTGTCCACGCCGGGGTCGGGTTCGGGGAGCAGGAGGTCGAGGATGTCCTCCCACACGCCGTCGTCCCTCAGGTGGAGGGTCAGGCCGTCGCGCCGTGGCTGGACGCGGGTCAGGCCGTAGAGGTGGGCGTCGGCGGGACGGTGCTCCCGGGCGAAGGTCTCGTTGAGCTCGCCCAGGACGGCGGCTTCGAGGGCGACCTGTTCGGGGTGGTCCGCATCGGGTACGCCGTCGGCGCCGGTCAGGTCGGTGTGGGCCTGCTGGACGGTCTCGCCGGTGAGTTGGGAGCGCAGCCGGGCGCGGCGGGTCGCGTGGGGTGCGGACATCAGGGTCCCTTTCGTACGCCGCCCGGCTCGGCGTCGAAGGGTGAAGTCATGGGGAAGCGGTACGACTGACGGACTCGGCCCGCTTCGGTGATCGCCTTGCCGTGCCGGGTGGCGTAAGGCTCTGCCAGGCCGCGTGTCCGGCCCTTCGGGGACACGGTAGCAGTGCGGTTCACGCCGGTCCGTGCCCGCGGGTTGTGGGGCGGTGGCCGGCGGCGCGTACGGGGAGCCGATCGGTCTTGGCCGCGGTGGGTTACGGCGCAGACATCTCCGGGGCGCTCGGTCACCGACGCGTAGGGAGGGGTGCCGGGCCCCGTTGCGGCCGTGTCGCGGGGCCTCGGACCGCCACGTTGACGCGCTGGCACACCCACCCCACCGAGTTTTTCTATAAAACTTGACGTTGTTTAGATTTGTGTGAGATCATATTTCTTGACGGCGTTAAGTGTTAGGGGAGAACATGGCAACCACGAAGGACATGAAGCAGCTGCGCAAGCGGCTCGAAGGCCAGGGCTTCCGGCTCAAGGTGACGAAGAAGCACCACTACCAGGTGTTCGCTCCCAAGGAGGAAGAGACCGAAAACGGGGAGAAGGAGATCCGCTGGACGTTCGTCACCGTGCTTCCCAGCACCCCGAGCGAGTACCGGGGGATGAAGAACTCGATAGCCGAACTGAAGCGGGCCGGGTTCGTCCCTGCCTGACCGGCCGCGCGGCGCCGGGGGAAACCCCGGCGCCCGGCCGCCGCGCCGTCACCACACACGAAAAGCAGATGAAGAGGAACCCATGACCCAGCAGTTCAACGTGTACGTGGAGTTCGACGCCCCCGACACCCCGCTCCAGGTCTTCAGCGCGATCTACGAGGACCTGCTCGAGTACGGCGGAAGCGCCGGCACGGCCCCCAACGGCAATCTGTCCGTCCGTCTGTTCATCGAGTCCCCCAGCGCCGTCGACGCCGGCATCCGCGGCGTCGAGTACGCCCAGGCCGCGGCCATGAAGCACAAGATCTACCCCAACGCCGTCATCGGGTTCGCCGTGCTCACCGAGGAGGAGTTCGACCGCCAGCTGGCCGAGCCCGTGGTGCCCGAACTCGCCGGCGTCGCCGAGGCCGCCGAGATCATCAAGGTCTCCCCGGCCCGGGTCTCCCAGCTGGAGCGCGAACTGGAACCGCACCACGTCCAGACCCTGGCCTCCGGGCCGATCTTCCTCGCCGAGGGCCTGCGTCGCTACGCCGCGACCGAGCACAACAGCACCCGCGGCCGGCGCCGCACCGAGATCCCCCTCACCGACATCGAGCGCGCCCTCCTGGAGGTCCTGGCCTCGGCCGCGGCCTCTGCCGAGGTCCCCTCCGGTACCGAGCACCACCAGCTCGCCACGGAGGCGGTCGAGGGCACGATGGGCGCCAGCCAGGTGCGGCTGCGCGCGCAGCCGGCCGACTCGGCCCTGGCCGTCGCGCTCGACAGCCTCGCCGGCCACCGGCTGGTCCGTACCCGCACGGTGTACCGCAAGGAGGCGGCTGCCGGCCGCGAAGACGACCTGGTCGTCACCATGCTCGGCAAGGGGCTGCGTCACGCCGGCGTCGACACCGCGCCGACCGTCGGCGAGAAGGACCAGGCATGAACGCCGTGTCCCCGGAGCAGAGCCTGCCCCTCCCGGCCGGCCGCGGCGAAGCCCTGCTCCTCAGCTGGAAGTTCGGGCGCCGGCGCCCCTGCGCGTCCGCGGTGACCGCCTGCAGCATCCGCCGGCGGAACTGCGGCAGCATGCCGGGCCCCGGTCACGCCGAGGCGGCAGCCGCGAGCCGGCTCAGCGCCCCGCCGGCGCAGGCATCCGCCGGCGGACACCGGCCTCGCTACGCAACGATCCGCTCCATCGGGCGGCCGGCGTGACTGCTCTGGCCGCCAGCGCATCCGGTACCCGCCGGCTGGTGCCGGCCGCATGCCCCAACGGGGCCGGCAGGCCGGAGACCGTGCACCTGGCGGTCCTCGCGTTCCAGCCGCACCTCGAGGAGTGGCAGCACGGCGACGCCCTGTGTGAACAGCGCGCCGCGCCGGAGGCGCTGCCGGGGGACACGACGGTGACGTGCGCGGCCTGCGAGACGTGGCGGCCCTGGTTCGAGACTGCCCTCGCGCGGCCGGCCCGGGACGGATCGGCTGCCGCGGACGGATGGGAGTTCGCCGAAGTCCTCGAACGCGACGTCGAGGAGTGGGCGAAGACCGGCTGGCGCCTCAGCAAGGAACTCCTCTAGCGGCGCACCGAGATCGACGAGGTCCGCGCCTCGTGCGCCCGCACGACCAGGTATCTGCGGCAGCGACTGGACGCCCAGGCCAAAGGGCTTCCGATCCCGCCCTACCCGGACGACCCCGACGACGTCTGACCCGCATCACCCACCGGCGCCTCCTGGCGCTCCGACCCCGGGGAGAGTCCTCTCGTGAACCGTCCTCCTGTTGGGCTGTCGGCCCTGCTCCACCGTCCGGAGCTCCCCGCCCGCTGCTTCCTGACCGCCTTGGCCGCAATCACCCTGAGCTGCGCCGCGTACGCGGCGGGCCGACGGCACCGGAGCGGGAACGACGACGTCCTCGCGAGGGCCCGGCCGGACGAGACGAGATGGACCGTCGAGGGATTCGACGCCGGCGAGTGGCTGCCCGCGACGATGTGGCGCACGAGCCGTGAGGAGACCGAGCGGCATCTCGTCCGCGCCCACCACCGGCACCCCGTCCTCGCCCACCGGCTCATCCGCGAACGCCGGATCTGCACCGTTCACGCCACCCTGGCGCCCCACCACCCGAAGGAGCAGGCATGAAGTCCTTGAGCGACGTCGAGTCCCTGGCCGAACGCGCGCACGAGGGACAGGTCGACAAGGTCGGCCGCCCGTACATCGATCACGTCCGGGCCGTCGCGGCTGGCCTCGCCCCGTTCGGTGACGAACTCGTGATGGCCGGGCTCCTGCACGACGTCATCGAGGACACCGCGTGGACGGCCGGCGAGCTGCTCGCCGCCGGGATCCCCCCGCGAGTCGTCGAGATCGTCGAAGCGGTGACGAACCGGCCGGGCGTGCCGTACGCGGACAAGATCCGGCAGATCACCAGCGACCCGCAGGCGACGCTCGTGAAGATCGCCGACAACGCCCACAACTCCCGTCCGGACCGGGCAGCCCAGCTTCCGGCGGAGAAGCGTGAGCGCCTCGCGGCGAAGTACCGGGCCGCCCGGGGACTGCTGTGGCCGGCCGCCCGCCCGCAGGACGTCGAGGCGATCGTGCGCATCGTCTCTCCGTCCCTGCTCGCCGAGCGGGACGCTCACCGCTGACGGAGGGGGCGGTGGGCGCGCGCTTCCCGTTCGCGCCCCGCTACGCGCGGCCCTGGCCCTGCTGCTGGTCGGTGAGCTGGCGAACGTACTGGTCCAGCGGGTCGAAGTGCCATGCTGCGCGGAGGTTGTCGACCTCTGCTGCGTCCCGTAGGGGCAGCGGTACCAGCCGGCCGCCCGGGCCTTGGGTCAGCTGCGTGCCGAAGAGCTGGGGCAGGCCCGCGGCGACGAGCACCCGGTCCTCCAGCAGGGCTCCGTGGCGCGGATCGGCATCGCCCGCCGTCACCGCGGCCGCCAGAAGCGTCAGGCACTCACCCTGGAAGTCCGGCTGCCGGTCGGCGTGCTGCGCGAACAGCCACGCTGCGGAGGCGCCGTCGGACCCCACCAGTGCCTCCCCCGGCCACCCGTGCGATCCGATCACCGTGTTCAGCCACGCGGTGTTGCCCTCGTCCACGGCGCGCCACCGCTCAAGTAGCTGAGGCGTGCGCTCGGAGGCGGGCACCAGCCGGACGGCCTGGTCCTCCTCTTGGCGCCGGAGCAATTCGCCGCGCAACTCCTCGTTGCGGCTCGGCCGGGGCCGCAGCGCGGCCGCCCGCGCGATTCCTTCGAACAGGGCGGCGCTCAGGTCCAGCGTGTCCCGGGGGAGATCCCGGTCGCCGAGACCGGCGCGCGTGACCCAGTGGGTTGCGTGCTCGGAGGCGGGGTGGGGGACGAGAGGCCGGTCGGTGACGCCGACGAAGAGGTGGTCGCGGTGTACAGGTCCTTCTCCGCGGCGGCTGTCCGCGGCCGCCGGTCGGGAGACCACGTGCCAGGCTGCGGGGACCGGTTGATCAGGGCGGTCGTCCGGGAGCAGCGGCGGGAGCAGGCGTGTCGGATAGCCGGTCCTCTCCTGTACCGCGCGCACGGCTGCGGCGGCCGGCTCCTCGCCGTCGTCTACCTGCCCTCCTGCGACGCGTTCGCCCCCGGCACGGGGATGTTCCACGACGCATAACCTCCATTCCCACCCGAACTTCGCGAAGAGGTAGCAATGTGCCGTGTCGTGAGCTGCCAGTGCGTCGGTCATGGCTCCGATACTGGCCGGGGCGCGGTCCGTGTGACTCCCGTCCGGGGGAAGTGCTCCGGAGATCGGGCGGGGAGATCGACCGGGCATCTTCAGCTGGTGCGTTGATGCCGGTGGGGCCTGTGTTCTCTGCGCGGCAGGGCACCAGGGGCGATAGCGTGGTCACCAGAAGCAGTCGCGGTTCCGACCCGCTGCTCGCCCGTGATTGCGGTCACGGGCGTTTCGCTGTCCGGGCTGCGCTCGGGTGGGACGGGTCGGAGGCGGCGGTCGCGCAGTGCGGACGCCGGCGGCTGCGCACGTCAAGGAGAGAACAGCATGGCCAGTGGCACCGTGAAGTGGTTCAACGCCGAGAAGGGCTTCGGCTTCATCGAGCAGGACGGTGGCGGCCCCGACGTCTTCGCCCACTACTCGAACATCAACAGCCAGGGCTTCCGCGAGCTTCAGGAAGGCCAGAAGGTCCAGTTCGACGTCACGCAGGGCCAGAAGGGCCCGCAGGCGGAGAACATCAGCGTGGTCTGAGCGTCCTCTGCTCCATGACGCCCCGTCGGCGCCTCGGCTGTCGGCGGGGCATCTTCGCGTTCGGTAGCGGAGATCGGGTGCTCCCACGGCCGGGCGTCAGACCCCACCCGCGCGGTACCGCGGCACTCCAGCCGCTGCCAGAAGGTCCGTCCCAGCTCTTCGCTGGGGGTGGCTTCGATCCCGGGCCCGGCGTACGAGGCGTGTGGCCGGCCCGCGCCGGCGACAACCGGGCGGGCCGACCGACCTCGGTTGACAGCCGAGGTGTGTGTCCTGCGTGCTGCCACACGCTCGGACGGAGCTGTCCCCGGCGCCAACCGGGTGCAGCTGTACGCCACCTCTCATGGCAGTGAGCGGTCGGCGCCACCGGCCCTAACCAGGAGCCGAATCTGTGGAAATCGTATCGGCGGGCGCCGTGACGTGCTGCTACGCCGTGCGGCGCTCGGCGCGGGCGGCGAGCCGCGCGGCGCGGTAGGCCTGGGCGGGGTCGGCGGAGGGGCCGGGGACGGGCTGCCAGTTCCCGTACGGAGCGCGGTAGGGGTGCCAGCAGCCGTCGGGGCCGTAGCGCAGTTGGACGCCGGCGGCCTCGTCGGTGAGCTGGTTGTCCACGCAGACGACCGTGGCGAGCGGTGCGGGCCGCAGGGGCTGGATGGCGGCCTGAGCGTGGGCGAGGACGTCGTGTTCGACGGTGAACGGCTGCAGGTAGGCGGCGGCGCCACCGGGGCCGCCGTAGGCGTGGGCGAGCTGGAGGTGGCCCATGGCGACGATGCCCAGGCCCAGATGGTCCATGGCGGCCTGCCGGAAGGAGGCGCCGTGCGGGAGGGAGACGAGGCGGGCGAGGTCGCTGCCGGTGTCCTGGAACGTCGGCGGCTCGTCCCCCTCCAGCAGCAGCCCGGCGCGGTGTGCGGCGTCCGCGGCCAGCGCCTCCAGCGCGGCGAGGTCCGGAAGCGGAAGCGGCGGCGGAGCGAACCGGCCGGGCGGCACCGGCTGCACGCCGACCAGGTCGAGGTCGACCTGGTCGGGGATCGACGCGGCCGACGGGGAGGGCTGGGCCGGGACAAGCCGAGCGGCCGGAACCGGGTGAACGGGCGGCGGGGACTCGGTGTGCCGCGCCTGCGGCGTGACGTCGGGCGCCTGGACCGCGACCTGAACGGGAGCCGGTGCCGGGGCCGGACGCTGAGCCGGCGAGGCGGTGGCTTCGGTCCGGCCGGCCGTGCCTTGCCGGGTGCGCAGCCGGGTCTTGAGGTTCTGATGGGGCCGGCCGCGCAAGGTGAACAGCGGGGCGGGCGCCGTACGGAGCCGGTGGGCGAGGAGGAGCCCGAGGGCGAGGGAGTGCGCGCACGGGGACGCGATGCCGGGCCGGCAGGTGCAGGTGAAGGAGAGGTCCTGCGGGGTGGGGACCAGGGCGATGCCGGCGGTACGGGCAGGGTCGGTCAGCTGGTCGCTGATGAGCGCGGTGCCGGCCACCTCGTAGGCGTCGGGGCGCTGGGTGATCGCGTCCTCGACACGGTCCCATTCCTGGGCGGTGAGCTCGGGGGTGAGGAGCCGGGGCCGGGCTACGCGCCCGTCGGGCAGGGGGAACTTGGTGGTGGCGAAGCCGACGTTGACGTTGAGCGGCCCGGCGGTGTTGGTGGCCAGCAGGCGGCGTCCGGCGTCCAGGACTTCTGCGTCGCCTGCGGCCGCGGTCAGGGCGTCGGTGAGGGCGTGGCCCCATCCGGCGGTGGTGTGCTGCACGTTCATCGGTGTCCCCCCAGGCTGACGAGGTCGGCGAGTTCGCGGTCGGTGAGCTGCGCGAGGGCCTGGTCCCCGCCGGTCAGGACGGCGTCCTGCAGGCTCCGCTTGTGGGTGAGGAGCTGGTCGATGCGGTCCTCGACGGTGTGCTCGGAGATCAGGCGGTGCACGGTGACGATCGCGCGCTGGCCGATGCGGTGGGCGCGGTCGGTGGCCTGGTCTTCCACGGCCGCGTTCCAGCTGCGGTCGTAGTGGATGACGTGGGCTGCCCGGGTGAGGTTCAGGCCGGTTCCGGCCGCCTTGAGGGACAGGATCATCACGGGGTGGTGGCCGGCCTGGAAGTCGTCGACCATGCGCTGCCGCTCGGCGAGCGGGGTGGCGCCGTGCAGGAAGAGCGGCGTGTGGCCGAGGGCGGTGAGGTGGGCGGTGAGCAGGTGCCCCATGGTGACGTAGCTGGTGAAGATCAGGGCGGCCTCGCCGCGGAGCCGGATCGTGTCCAGCAGTTCGACGAGGGCGGCCGTCTTGGCCGACCGGTCGGCGAACTGCGTCGCGTCCCCGCCGGTGGGGGTGGCCGATGGCAGGGGTTCGCGCAGGTAGTGGGCGGGGTGGTTGGTGATCTGCTTCAGGGCGGTGAGCAGCTTGAAGACCAGGCCGCTGCGGGCGATTCCCGTCTTCGACTGGACCTGTTCGAGGGTGTCGCGGACGACGGCTTCGTAGAGGGCGGTCTGCTCGGTGGTCAGCTGGACGATGCGCCGCTGGTCGATCTTCGCGGGGAGTTCGGGGGCGATGCCGGGGTCCGCCTTACGGCGCCGGAGGAGGAACGGGCCGATCATCCGGTTGAGGTCGGCGGCCTGGGCGGAGTGGGGGTCCTTCTCCGCGGCGGTCGCCCACCGGGCGCGGAAGGTGCGCAGGGTCCCGAAGAGGCCGGGGTTGGCCCAGTCCAGCAGCGCCCACAGCTCGGAGAGGTTGTTCTCTACGGGGGTGCCGGTCAGTGCCAGACGGGTGGTGGAGGGTAGGGCGCGCAGCTGGCGGGCGGTCGCGGAGGTGGGGTTCTTCGCGTGCTGGGCCTCATCCGCGATGACCAGGGACCAGTGCCTTGCGGCGAGGAGCGCCTGGTCGCGGCGCAGAACGCCGTAGGTCGTGATCACCAGGGTGGTGTCGGTGACCGTGTCCAGGGTGCGGGCGGGCCCGTGGTAGTCGACGACCGGCAGGTGGGGGGCGAACCGGTGGGCTTCGCGGCGCCAGTTGGTCACCAGGGACGCCGGGCAGATCACGAGCGTCGGACCGGGGTCGCGCTGCTGGTGGTGCAGGGTGAAGGCGAGGGCGGTGAGGGTCTTGCCCAGGCCCATGTCGTCGGCGAGGACCGCTCCGAACCCCAGAGCGGTGGTGTGGGCGAGCCAGGTCAGGGCGCGTTCCTGGTAGCCGCGCAGGGTGGCGTCCAGTTGGTCGGGGGCGGGCACCGCGTCGGGATGGTGCTCGCCGCGGGTGAGGACGGCCATCAGGTCGGCCAGCGCCCCGGCGGGCCGGCAGGGGACGACGACGTCGGCGACGGTGAGGGTGCCGGTCAGGGCGGCGGTCAGCGCCTGGGTGCCCGGGAGTTGGCCGAGAAGGCGGTGGCGGGCACGCCGCCGCAGGAGCGGATCGGCCAGGACCCACTGGCCGCGGACCCGTACCAGCGGCCGGGCGGCTTCCGCCAGGGCGTTCATCTCCTGCTCGCTCAACTCCGCCCCGTTCAGGGCTACCTGCCACCGGAAGTCGAGGAGGGCGCCGATGCTGAACCGCGGCCGCTCCCCCGCGCCGGCGTGCCCGGGGCCGGGGCCGGGTTCGGTGCCGACGACCGCGGCCGCCTGCAGCGCGGTCCGCAGCCGCTCGGGCCACACGACGTTCAGCCCCGCCCGGGCGAGTTCGTTCTCCTGCTCCAGCAGCGCCTCGATCGCCGCGGCGTGGACGGTGACGCGGTGCGGGCTGTCCTGCTCGGCGAGCATGGTCAGGACCGGGCAGAGCCGGCCGGCGCGGCGCAGGGCGCGGCGTACCCGCGGTCGCAGCGCCGGGGCGTCCTCCTCGCCCAGGCGGGCGGCGCCCGACCAGACCTGCTCGGCGGGGACGTCGTGCCCGGTGTCGGGGGCGGTGCCGACGGGCGCCAGGTGGAGGTCTGCGGTGAGCGCTCCGGTGGCGGCCTGTTCGTCGCTGGGATGGTGCACGCGCAGGATCAGCAGGGGCGCGGGCCCGCCGTCGGCGAGGTCCTCCGCACGGTCGAGCCACGGGCGGACCTCGCCCAGCGTTTCGGCGGGCAGCGGCTGCGCCTCGGGCGTGGTCGTCCAGGGGCCTTCGCCGAACACGGTGGCGGCCGGGGTCCGCACGAGGGCGTCGGCCAGGGCGTCGCAGCACGCGGTGAGCAGGCCTTCGGCGGGGACGCCGAGCGGCAGCACTCCGGGAGGGGCGGCCGCGGCAAGGACGGTCAGCGCCTCCCGGGCGGGCGCCGGGAGGGGGCCGACGCGCCACGTCGCCCGATCGCCTTCGTCGAGGGCGGGGTAGATGAGCCGGGCCCGGATGAGCTGCAGGGCGATGTGCACCGCCCGCTGCCAGAACACCACGGTGAGGTTGTCGGTGAGGTTCGCCGGGCGCAGGACGTGCAGGCCGTCCAGGAGGGGCGCCCGCCAGCCGGGAGCTCCGTCCGGGCTGCGTCCGGGGGTGAGCGGGGCGGGCAAACCCGTCATCGGCAGGGACTCGGCTCCTGTGTCCTGCACCCACCAGGCCGCTGGCCTGCCGGGGCCGGCGGGCGTGAACGTCACCGGGCAGCCGGCGGTGAGCGCCTTCAGCAGCAGATCCGGTGCGGGCAGGCCGTTTACCGCGAGCGCCGGACGGACGGGACGGTGCGAGCCGGCCCGTGACGGAGCGGGGGGTGCCTCGCGGTCCGCGGTCACGGCCGGGGGGCGCGTGGGAGCGGCGGGCGTCACGGCAGGGGCGGTGCGGGGCGAGGTGGGGAGGGAGTTCAGCTTGCGCAGCAGGTTCAGCGCCGCGGCGTGGCGGGCGGCGACCTTGTCGGGGCCGGTCCCGGTCGCCGTCACCTGGGTGCCGGAGGCGGTGTGCCGGCAGGAGTAGGTGCACTCGACCCGGGAGCCGAGCTGGCGGATCTGCGATTCGGGCCGGGTGATGGTCTCCCTCTGGTGGTGCTTGTTGAGGTGCCTGACCGGGTCCTGTCCCTGCTGGGGGATCGTGATCTGTTGCGTCTGGGGCGGCTTGTCGTCGATCTGTACGGCGGGCTCGGGAAGATCGGCGACCTGCGCGAGGAGCGCGAGGGCGGCGTAGTGCCGGGCGGTCTTGCGGGACGCGGCTGCGCGAGGGGGGCCCTCCCAGGTGCGGTCGGCGTGCAGCAGGGCCCGGACCCGGGGCCGTTCGGGTGTCGAGTCCGGGGCGTCTTCGAAGGTCAGGCCGCGGTCCTGGCCGTGCTGTTCGGCGTGCCAGTGCAGGAGGGTCGCCGGGGTGGGGGGCATCGCCGCGGCCCGCTCCAATGCCGCGCTCCGCATCAGGGTCCAGGCCTCGCCCGGCGCGGCGAGGATCAGCTGGTGCATGTCGCGGTGGCGCAGCCGGCCGGTGCGCGCCCGCCGCAGCGTCTCCTCCTCCAGCTGCGCCCCGGGGCTCTGCCCTGCTTGAAGGGCGCGGCTCAGGTGATGCTCGAAGACCTCCGAGGGCATGCCCGGCAGGGTCAGGCGTTCCACCGGGCGTCCTTTGGCCGGCTCTTCGCCGGGCAGCGGGACGCCGGCGAGGCAGGCGAGCAGGGCCAGAGCCGCCGCGTTCTTGGCGTCCCGGCTGGTGCGCGCCCGCCGGGCGGGACCGGTGACCTGGTGGCCCGCGGCGCCGATGACCGCGGTGAGGGTGACGTCCCCGGCGGCGGCGCCCAGCGAGCGGGCCGGCTCCTCGAACCGCGGGGGCGGCCACACCTCGGCCTGCGTGTGGGTGACCAGGACCTGCCGGGCCTTCTCCGGGTCCTGGGCGAGGACGTCGATGGCGGCCTTGCGGGCCGGCTCCCATCCGGGTGCGTCTCCCGTGGCGAGGAGCAGCAGTCGCAGGTCGCGGACGGTGAGCGTGCCGGCGTGGCAGCGGCGTACGGCGTCGCGGGCCAGGGCGTCGTCGTACGACGCCGAGCCGGCGAGGTTCTTCAGTACCTGGTGCCATCCCTCGGCGTTCAGCGCCGTCACGTCCCCGCGGCCCGCGGGCACCGTCGGCGCGGTGATGCTGATTCCAGCCGTGGACCCCACTCGTACTCCCCCCACCACCAGGTGCTGTTCGCATCAGCCCAGGGTGGTCATCACTGACGGCAAAGACTCCGCCACAGTAGGGGAGCTCACTGACATGGCGCGGCCCCGCCGCGGCCGCGTCGTCGAGCGGGTGGGTCGGGGTGGTCAGTTGCCGTTCTGGGAGCGGATGGCGCTGCGGATGGCCATGTCCACGGTGCGGTCGGCGGCCAGCTCGTCGTAGTACCGGGCGCTGCCGGGGTGCTCGCGCAGCACCCCGGCCAGGATCCGGGCGGGCGTGCCGCGCAGTTGGCGAAGCCAGTCGCGGGTGGCGATCTGCTGGTCGAACTCGTTGAAGGCCTCGTCCCAGGTGCACATCCCGCGAGCTGCTTCCTCCAGCAGGTCCCACTGCTCGCGGCCGGCCGCCTGACGGCCGACGCCGCGCAGCCACGCGATGGCCCTCTTGGCCTCGTTCCAGTGCGCCCAGCTGGAGCCGTCGCCCCGAACGTGTGCGGTCATCGCCTGGATCAGGGTGAGGGCCTGTTCGGGATGGGCCAGCAGGAGCGGCGCGGTCAGCTTCATGTCCAGGCTCGCCACGACGTCCAGGTACAGCTCGTAGTCGTCGCCGTGGTCGGCGGCGAGCTCGAGCAGCCGGCCGGCGGCCGTGGTGTCCCCCGCCTGGGCGGCCGCCGCGAGGTGCTGGGCCCGCGCGATCGGCAGGTCGGTGTGTGGTGCGCTCTCCTGTTCGACGAGGTCCAGGAACTCGGCGATCGTCTGCGGGCGCTTCAGCGGGTCCTGGTAGGTGCACTGCCTCACGACGCTGCGCCAGGGGCCCGGGGGCGCCGGGAGAGGCACGTTCGCTACTGGCTCGGTGCCCGTCAGCAGCCAGCCGATGACCTTGCCCAGGCTGTAGATGTCGCTCGCGGCGGTGGCGTTGTGGGGGTCGACGGACAGTTCGGGGGCGCCGAACTCGGCGGTTCCGATGACGCTGCCGGTGCGTTTGGGATTGGTGGTCTGTCCGCGGGGGCGGCGCACGATGCCCCAGTCACCGAGGACCCAACGGCCGTCCAGCTGCAGGATGTTCGCGGGCTTGATGTCGCGGTGCAGGTAGTCCAGGCGGTGGGCGTCGGCCAACGCGGAGGCCACCGCGTCCACCAGGGACCGCAGTTCCCCGCTGTCGCCCTGCAGAAGAGGCTGGCAGCGTTCGGCGGTGGTCTGGGCCATGGGCATGACGAACCACTCGGCCCGCGGGCACGAGTCGAGGACCGGCATCACGTGGCGGTTGCCGCTGAGCTTCTGGGCGACCTCGATCTCCCGCAGCATCCGGGCGGTCAGGTTCTCACGCAGCGAGCGCGGCTTCTTGAACGCGACGACGACTCCCGTCGTCTTGTGCACGGCCTCGTGGACGACGCCCATGCCGCCCTCGCCATCGGCCAGCGGAAACGTCTCCAGGGCATAGTCCTTCCTCACGCCGCGGGACTGCCGGCGCACCGCGGCGTACGGGTCGGCGTCGGGCGGCGGCGGGCGCTCGGCGACCGCAGGGACGTCGGCCGGGGCGTGACCGGTGATCTTCATCAGCACGGGGTGGACGGCGCCGATGTCGTTCGTCGGCAGCGAGCCCAGCAGGTACGCGGGCCCGCCCTGCGGGCTCTGGATCAGGCCCAGCACGTCGCCGAGCTGCACACGGGCGACCGCGTCGCTCGTGCGGGAGCCGGCGTTGAGGGTGTGCAGTTCCACGCCGATGCCGGAGCCGGCCCGTCCGGCCAGCAGGATCGTGTCCCCGCCGGCGCCGGCCGTGTGTCCCGGGTAGGAGACCGGGGTCGGCGTCCAGTCGTGGCGCTCGCCGGCGCTTGTGCTGACATCGAGGTCGACGACCGCGCTGTGGCCGCCGGCGGCCAGGAGGAAGCGGCGCCCGCCGAGCCAGCCGGCCGAGCAGACCGCCGCGTCGAAGGCGATGGAGAACTGCTGCTGATCGCCGACCTCCTCGCCGAGCCGGGTGAGCGCCAGGGTCGCACCGGTGCCGGCGCCGAGCGTCGCCCCCGATCCGGACAGCACCCACACGCTGGCGTCGGGGCCGAGCAGCAGGCTCGCGTTTGCCTCGAACCCGCCGCCCACCGCCCGCAGTTCGCCGTCGCGCCACAGGACCACCGACGGCCCGCACAGCACGCAGAGCGCGCCGTCGGGCAGGACGACCGCGGCGCCGTGCAGGCCGGGAAGCGGCAACCGCCACCGCACTCCGCCGTGCTGGAGATCCACCTCGGCGAGCCCGGCCTCGGTGGTGATCAGCGCCCGCTGGGCGGATTGCCAGGCGAGCCCGCTCGGGCGCAGCGGCCACGACCGGCCGGTCAGGGCCACGCGGGCGGTGATGCCCGGCTCCGCCGCGACCGGCACGGTGTCCGGTCGCGGCGGCCGCGCGGTCAGGGCCAGCGCGGAAGCCGGTTCCTGCGGTTCCTGCAGGAGGAGTTCGGGCAGGGGGGTGTAGGGCGGCCGGGGCCTGCGGAAGGCTGAGCGGATCAGGTCGGCGAGCGGGGCGAGGCCGCAGACGGCTGCCTCCAGATGGTCCCGGTCCAGCAGCACGGCGCCCGCGGGCAGGGCTGCGCGCAGGGCGTCGTCCACCTCCAGGCCGTCCGTCCGCGCGCAGAGCAGGACCCATCGCGCGTTGTGCCCGGCAACGCGGTCGTGGGCCCGGACGGCGGCGGTGGCCGCCTCGGCCACTGCGGTGCCTGACGCGGTTGTCACGGTGAGCGCGTAGTCGCGTCCGGCGAGTTCGAAGAACACGGCCGGCTCATCAGGCGAGCGGTGGTCCACCGTCGCCTCGGGATCGGTGCGCCGGATCAGGGCCGCCACCACATCGACGAGGAGGCGGTGGCGGTCCCGCTCGGCTACTTCGCCGTCGTGGACCTGGCCGTACTCGGCCAGCAGCTCCCGTACGCCGTCCATCGACCCGCCCCGTGCCTCGCGCCTCGCGGGCGCCGTGCCCGCAGGGGCGATTGTTCCGTACGGGGGGACGCCACGGGCGGGCATCGTGGAGATCCGCCGGCCTCGCGGGGCCGGCCACCTCGGGACGGGCCCGCTCCCCCGCTTGCCCGGCCCCCCGCGGCTGCGGGTGAGCAAGCGCGTTGCGGGGGGTTCGGTGGACCGCAGCCCGGTGCGGCGCAGGGTCTCGATGGTGTGCGTCATGCTGCCTCCGCGGCTGGCTCCGGCCCGTTGGGGCGCGCCGTGGCGCCGGGTGCGAGCCACACGGGGCGGTGCGGATCGGAGGTGTCCCAGCCGCGCCATCGCTCGTCGAGGAGTTCGCCTGTCACGGGATCGACGACGCCTTCGGGGACGAGGACCGGCCACTGCCGTACGGGCCGGGCGCGGAGGTCGCGTTCGGTGAGCCAGCGCTGGTAGTTGGCCCGGTCGCGGGCGTGACGCGCTCTGCGGCGCTCGCCCATGCCGGCGGTTCCCTGCTGCTCGGCGGCGTGGGCGAGGACCTCGTCGTCGGGCTGGAGCCGTACGGGGCCCGAGAGTTCGGGGGCCAGGTAGTACAGGCCCTCGCGTTCCAGGGCGAGGCCGTCGGCGACGAGCTTGTCAAGGCGGCGGGTGACCGTGGTGCGGTGCAGGGTGGTGGCCTGCTGCAGGCGTTGGGGGCTGAGGCCCTCGGTGACGTCGAGGCAGGCCAGCAGCCGGGCACCGCTGGTGCCGTGGCCGTAGTGGTGGAAGGCGTCGTGGCTCATCACCGCAGCCAGTGCGGCCGTGTCGGTGAAGGTGTGCGGATCCGGGACAGTTGCCAGCTCCTGGGGAGTGGGGGGCAGGAAGTGTCCCGACGCTGCACGCGCGAGGAGCTCACGGACCGGTTGTGGGATCTTCAGCCGCCACCTCGATCCGTGGTTCTTGCCGGTGCCGGCCTCCAGCAGGTCCAGCCACCCGGCGCTGACCAGACGCTGGTCGCTGGCCTCCGCGGTCGACTTGGCGCACCCCATCCGCTCGGCGTGGGGCCGTAGCGCGGTGGTGTGGTCCAGGCCGCCGGCGCGCTCGCACAGACGAAGCCGTGCGGCGAGGTTCTTCTGGTCGACTGCTCCCCCGCCGCGTGAGGACCAGGTGAAGCTCTCCACTGCGCGGCGGACCTCGGTGATCTTCTCCACGGAGTCGGGCCGGTCGGTGATCGACCCGTTGCGCGCGGCGAACTCGCGGGCCTTGTCCAGCATCGCGGTGAGTTTGCCCTCGGCGTACTCGGAGCCCTTTCGCTCACGGAGCTTGCGCGCCCACCAGCCGCCGCGGGTGGGGGTGTAGATCAGGGCCTGGTGGAAGTCGGCGGGCGTCCACTCCCGGCCGGGCTGCGAGCATGCCAGGGCGAGCGCCATCGTGATGCGGTAGCCGGCGTCGGGGTCGTCCCGGCCGGCGTACCGGCCCTCGGTGTCGCCCTCCAGCAGCAGGCGCAGCGAACGCTTGCTGATCTCCCGGTGCTCCCACACCGGCTTTCCTCCGCGGCCGGGACGGGATGCGGGAGTCGTGCGTTGCGCGCGCGGGGTCGGTACGCGGGTCGGGGTCATCGTGCCTGCCCCGTCCGCGGGGACACGATGCCCGGACGGGCCGCGGCTCCGGCCGCGAGTGCCGTGCCGGCCGTCTCGTCGCGCCTGGTGTCGGACCTCGTACTGGTCACGCGGCGCTCACCGCCTCGCATACCGGCGCCGCGAAGGCTGCGCTCCGGTCCCCGGGCAGCGGCTGGGCGGCGAGCTCGGCACACCGGCTCGGCCAGTCCGTCACCGGCGGCCGCGCAGGCGACTGGCCCCGGGCGAGTTCCAGCTGCCGGGTCCGTTCGGCGAGCAGGAAGCCGGCCGCACGCTCCTGAGCCTGGTCCGCGGCCTTCTCGGCGGCCTCAACCGCGGTGGCCCGGTTGAGATACCGGTGCGCTGCGCGGATCGTGGCCTGGTAGGCGTTGTCCGCCTCTGCCTCAGCCCGCTCGGAGCGCATCAGCCGGGCGTGCAGGCTCGACCGCCGCCCCTCGCGCAACTGCTGCGCCCGCTCACGGGCCTCGAGGACCAGGCCGGCCTCGTTCACGCCCTGCGCCCGCAGCCGTTCGACGGCCCCGTCGACCAGCGCCGCGGTGTCCCGGGCGCAGCTCTCGGTGATCCGGGCGACGTCGGCCGGATCCGCCAGGTCGGCCCGGGCGAGCACCGCGAAGTCGACCGCCTCGGCCAAGGCCCGCTGGGTGTGGCGGCGTTCCGAGCACAGCAGGCACAGGCTGGCCGCCTCGGGCAGACCGCAGTCCGCGCACGGCGCGTCCAGGCGGGCCCGCTCGGCCGCGGCGAGCTCGGCCCGGCGCTGTTCGGTGGCCTTGCGGCGCTCGGCCTGCTCGACCACGGCACGCTCACGGCGGACGGCCTGGACGGCCGCCTCGTACGCCACCGCGGACTGAAGCCGCCTCTCGATCTCGGCCCGCAACACCTGCGGGGCGGCGCCCGCCAGCTCCTGGGCGGTCTCCTGGGCGATCCGGGCCCGCAGACCCCGCCGGTCACCGATCAGGACCTGGCAGCTGGGGCAGTCGGCGCCGGAGTCCATCCGCCGGCCCTCGTCGCACATCTGCGACCAGCACAGGGCCCGCTGCGGCAGACCGCGGCGCAGGATCCACCCCACCGGATCGTTCACCGGCCGGCCCATCTCCTGATCCAGACGCCGTCCGAGCCGCTCGGCCAAGGCCTCCTCCGCCGCTTCCGGGCCGACGACTCCGCCCAGTACACCGAGCTGCACCCGAACTCCGGCCAGGACACGGCGCCGAGCACCCGCCCGTCCCAGCCGGGCCCAGACGCCGGCGACCGGCGCCAGCACCGACTCCAACCCCTCCGGCAGCCGTGCCGGACGAGTGAAGACCACCCGGCCCGCAGAGCGACGAGCCGCCGAACCTCCCGCCACCTCCTGCTGCTCACCGGGGACTTCGTTGTGCTGTTCCCCGCGCAGCGGGCCACCCTGGCCGACCGCCGCCTCAGCGGCGCCCTCGTCCCGTTCGTCAACGCTGTGGTCCGCCTGGCCCTCGCGCACGCCTGCGCGCTCCGGCCGACTGCCGCACCACCGATCGGCTTCGCCGGACAACCCAGAACCAAGAGTCAGAGAACCCGATACATCAACCACCGGTGCGTGGGTGGCGTGGAGCGGTGCACCAGCAGGGCGCTCCACCACACCGGCCTCCCCCGCCCCATCGGCAGCCGATTCCCCGGTGTTCTCGGGGGACGCGTCGTCCTGAACCTCGTCAAGATCTCCGGGTGCATCAGCGGGGCGCTGGAAAAAAGGAGGCTCGACATCGTCGAAGGACTCCTGCTGCCAGCCCTCACCCGACAGGACCAGGCCCTCGTCCGGCGTCTCCTCCTGGTCGTGGACACCACCCTGAGCACACGACGCACACGCCACCGAACCGCCCACCGGCCCAGCGACCTCGGCGGCCCCGCTCTCCGGCGCCCTGCCCTGGACACGACGGTGCGCGGCCGCGACCGCCGGCACCACCAGACGGCCCTTCCCGAGCTGCCCGCCCTCCGTCGTCCCCCGCACGACCTCCACGAACTGGCCCAGCGCGAGACGGTCCACGACCTTCGCCCCGCCGGACACCGAACAGCCCAGCGCCTTCGCCGTCGTGGCGTCCGCCCGCCCGCGACCCTCCTTCACCGAACCGCCCACCAGCCGCACCCGGCCGTCCGGGCGCGACTGCAGAATCAGCAGCAGCAGGGCGAGCCGGTCCGTGGCCGCGCCCCTCCCCCGCCGCGACGCCAGCAGCCCCGCCGGCGTGAGCGGACCGTCCGTCGGCGCCCAGCCCGGCCCGAACACCGCCTCGCACAGGCGAAGGAGCGTCGCCAACTGCTTCTTGTCCAGGGCGAGCGGATGCATCACGTCGCCCCCCTCCCGCGCCGCAAGCAGCGGAAGGAGCTTCCACTCAAGCCCCGTGACCTGACCGATCTCATCCTGCACAGGCTTGGTGGTCACCACCTTCGCCTCACGCAGGGCAGGCAGCACGGTGTGGTCGACGTAGGACTCGCTGAACCCGAGCCACCGCGCCAACTCCCCAGCCCGCAACTGCATCACGACCGAACGCGCCGGCGCCTTCGCCAGCAACACCACCGCCGCCAGCCGCACCGCATCCGGCGCACCCTGAAGCGACGCATCAGCCAGCAGAGACCGCACCGCGGTGAACAACCGCGCGCGCATCCCACGACTCAACGCCAGCGGATCGCCAGGGCCCCACTCCGGGACCGGACCCGCCATCTCGACAACCTCGCCCCGCCGCGGAAGACGCCGCCACGACGAGCCAGAACGCTTCGAACGAGCCGACTCCCGCACCGTTTCAGGCACGACTGAGCCAGCCCTCGTACGGACAGAGATGATCTGCTCCATAATCGAGGAGGGAAGGGGACACCGTCACCGCGGCCCGAATCGGTCGGACACGGCGACACCGGCACTCAGCAAGCGATCTGGCTGGACATCACCCCCTCCACGCAGTGCGAACGGCCCGGGACCGCAGATCCCGGGCCTCTTCGCGTTCGAGGCATCCTGCAAGCTCGCGCCTGTGGATAAGTTCCGGCCCTGGCGCGCTGATCGCCGCACGCTTGGTGAACGCGTGTGCTGCACAGGTGGTCATCAGCACCGCTCCTCCTCGCGTCGAGAACAGAAACAAGTGAGCCTAAAAAGTGGGCGCTACCCATGCGGGCTGCCAGGCGCAGGAGTCCTGACCCTCTGGATTTTGCGACCCTATTCGAGTAATCGAGAATCGCGAAATTCAATTAGAGGCTCGTACCATACACCCTCGCTGACCTGCGGTGTTGCTGGTTTTGTCGGGCGTGGCGCTCAATCAGTTGACTATCAGACGCGTTCATTTTCCCGGAGCAGAACGACAACTCACAGGGCAAAGTAGAGTTCAGTTTCGTAATTTATTTTGGCGACTTGAAAACTATTCCGCCGCTCAATTTCGTGTGCGGTTTTGCGCTTGTTGCGCGCCGCGCTGATGTGGAAACGCATCCAACATCTGCGCGCCGGTGGAGCTGCAGAACTCGCAGGAGGCGGACAGCGGGTACCCCAGGTACCCACGTCGACGAGTCGTGCAAGACAGCCAAGCGAATGCCGATGAGCCGGCGTTTGACATGGAGCAGCGGACGAACCGTCGCGCTGACCTATCGGTGCGCTGGCTGTTCCAAGGCCTCATCCGGCGCGGAACCTGACCGCGTTTGAGGGTTGGATCGCGAGGAGGTGCGGTGAGTTGGGATCGTCGTGACATCGAGGCCGCTGAGACGTACAAGTTAGTCAGTCACACGCGCAGGTGACGGACCGGCAGTCGAGTGAGGCAGGCGATGTTCTGTGCCCGGTATGTCCCACTAGCGCCGCGGGGAGTCCCCCAATTAGCGCAGTATGGACACCGGAAACATGATCATCTTGGGCGACTCCTGGCAGCCTACCGCACTGACATGTCGGTGACTGATATGTTGCCCTCCATGACCACCCCCAACAGTGAATCCGGCACTGAAAAACTCATCGCCAACGTCATGCCGGAGATGCGTAGGGACTTGAAGATCCGCGCTGCCGAGCACGGCCTGAACGTCTCCGACGCCATCGTGAACGCGCTGAACCTCTGGTACGAGAACGCCGACGTCGACAAGGTCGACGTCAAGGGCGCGAAGTCCTGGGCCTCCTACGTGCCCGCTGGTGGCGTCGAGCGCTTCGAGCGAGAGTGTGACGCAAGGAACCTGACGAAGGTTCAGGGCATCGCTCAGGCGATCACCTACTGGCTTCTTCGCCACCCCTCCCCCGTTGACCGGCTGGTTCGACAGCCGGTCAAGCGCATCCTCGTCGGCAACCAGAAGGGGGGCGTAGGGAAGACGTTCATCGCGGCAGCCCTCGCCCAAGCTTTCGCCGAACTCGGCCTGAAGGTCCTGATCGTCGACTACGACCCGCAGGGTCACCTCTCAGCTCGACTTCAAGTCGCTGAGCTGCCGACAGGTGGTGACAGCCTCCTTCAGCACATGCTCGGTAAGGCGACCCAGCACCTTCGACGCTCGATCATCGCGCTCGAGGAAGTGCCGATGGAGGGGCGGGAGATCAACCCAGGCCCGATGTTCGACGGCCGCCTCC
The DNA here is from genome assembly GCF_026340675.1 of Streptomyces sp. NBC_01264. Lineage (NCBI taxonomy): Bacteria > Bacillati > Actinomycetota > Actinomycetes > Kitasatosporales > Streptomycetaceae > Streptomyces > Streptomyces sp. NBC_01264. The sequence goes on along the minus strand of NZ_JAPEOX010000004.1, from coordinate 244,858 downwards.
ACATACTGCCGGTGTTCGAGGACGCGTTCCTCATGGATGCAGCTCTCGCCACGATGTCTGCCGGCCGCGACACGTGCCTCCGAAGGGCCCTCGAGCCGGTCGAGGACGACTACGACGTGATCGTTCTCGACGGACCCCCGAACCTCGGACTGGGCATGGAGCTCGCGATCGACTTCGTCCATCGCCGGCCCGGGGAGCTGATCGACCACTCCGGGATCCTCATCCCGGTCTGGTCGGACCGCTCATCCTTCCGTGCCTACAACCTCCTCAAGGGGCAGATCGACACCACGTGTAAGAACATGCGGATCGAGGTCGATCAGCTCGGATTCATCATCAACGCCTACGACTCGCGGAAGGGCACGGTGACGAAGGGGTTCTACGACGAGTGGAACACCCTCCACTCCCCCATCGTCCTGGCGGAGTTGAAGGACAGCATCGAGGGTCGTGAGTCTTCGGACTATGAAATCCCGCTGTTCCAGTACGCCGCTGACTGCCCGCAGGCTGAGGCGATGCGGAAACTGGCTAAGGAGCTCGCAGCATGAGCAAGTACCGGCCCTCGTCTCTCCCGAAAGGATCGACGAGCGGTCAGCCAGAGGGCGGGGCAGTTCCAGCCGTTCGAACCCGAGAGCAGGTTCGTGCCGAGTGGGAGGCCGAGCGGCAGGCCGAGCAGCAGAAGGCTCAAGCAGCTGAGGATCAGGTCGAAGCCACCGCCGATACTGATGAACACGGGGAAGGTCGCAGCGACGGCAGCCCTGCATCTGGCGAGACCTCCGGCGAGGGACTCTCCGGCGATCTACCCGACGGCACCAGCCACGGGGTTGAAGAGGCGCACGGTGATGACGCCGGGAGCGAGCTCCTGCTACCTGGAGACGATGGCGATGGGCTGGTTCAGCTGCCCGCAGACCGTGATCAGAATGGGTACGTCGAGATTCGTCCCTTCACGCGGCCGCAGAGCGAAGACCCGAAAGAACGCCTGGCTCACTACGCCCGAGGGATCGCTCAGGCCGAGATGGCGGGTCGCGCCAACGAACAGCGCGTCAAGCAGCAGAAGATGATTGTGCAGGGGCAGAACTTCCTGGCCATCAAGGAGGAGAAGCTGTGGGAGGTGCTCGGACTCCCTGACTTCGACGCTTTGATCAAGGCGCGTTTTGGGTTCGGGAAGAACTACGCCAACAAGATCATCCGGGCGGCGCCGGTCGTCATGGCACTCGAGTCGGTGACCTCGATGGAGCTCGTCGAGAAGCATCTCCGGCCCCTGTGTCCTGTCCTCAAGTCGTTCGGACCGGACGCGGTCCGCCAGACCTGGGCAGAGGCTTCACGGAAGAAGATCACGGAGAAGACCCTCCAAGAGGCAGCTGCGTTCCTCGGTTTCGCCGAGCCGGTCGAACAGAAGCCGAAGACGGTCGTGCCGTCGTCGCGGACGTCCGTGGCGGATCACGATAAGGCGGTGCAGGCAGTTCACGCCAAGGAGGCCATTCGCTCTCTCCGGGAGACCGATGAGCCGCGGGCAAGGGAGGCAGCCATAGAGTTCATGAAGATGGCTCAGGAACTCTGCGAGGAGTTTGGAATCGATCTGTCCGAGGCTTCCGGCTGATTGGCAGTTCCGACGGAGGCCCGGCGCTACGCGCCGGGCCTCCGTCGTGTTTGGTCAAGTCCGCGCCCGCACGTGACTGCTACCGCCGAAAAGTCCCACGTCGCTCCGAGAGGACCGCCCGTCAGCAGGTTCCCGGCGGGTACCCCGGGTACCCAGCGGTCCGCCGTCCGCCGCCGGCCGATCGGGTTGGGTACCCCGGGTACCCGGTCGGATCGTGAGCTGATCCGGTCCTTCAGCGCGGGGGCCGATGGTTGGGTACCCCGGGGTACCCAGCGGTCCGCCGCCGGGTACCCCGGGTACCCAGCAGGCCGCGGTCCGCCGCTGGCTGGTCGCGCCGGGTACCCCGGGTACCCAACGGGCGGAGAGGCCTCGATCGCGCCGGGTACCCCGGGTACCCAGCGGTCCGCTGCCAGCTGATCGCGCCGGGTACCCCGGGTACCCGGCAGGCGGGGGCCTCGATCGGGTTGGGTACCCCGGGTACCCGGTCGGATCGTGAGCTGATTCGGTCCTTCAGCGCGGGGGACCGGTGGTTGGGTACCCGGGGTACCCAGCGGGCCGCGGTCCGCTGCCGGCTGATCGCGCCGGGTACCCCGGGTACCCAGCAGACGGAGGGCTCTCGATCGCGCCGGGTACCCCGGGTACCCAACGGGCGGAGTGGCCTCGATCGGGTTGGGTACCCCGGGTACCGAGCACGCGGGGGGCCGGTGGTTGGGTACCCCGGGTACCCAGCGGGCCGCGGTCCGCTGCCAGCTGATCGCGCCGGGTACCCCGGGTACCCGGCAGGCGGGGGCCTCGATCGGGTTGGGTACCCCGGGTACCCGGTCGGATCGTGAGCTGATTCGGTCCTTCAGCGCGGGGGACCGGTGGTTGGGTACCCCGGGGTACCCAGCAGGCGGGGGGCCGGTGGTTGGGTACCCCGGGTACCCAGCGGTCCGCGGTCCGCCGGCCGTCCGCCGCCGTCCGCCGCCGTCCGCCGCCGGGTACCCCGGGTACCCAGCAGACGGAGGGCTCTCGATCGCGCCGGGTACCCCGGGTACCCGGCAGGCGGGGGCCTCGATCGGGTTGGGTACCCCGGGTACCCGGTCGGATCGTGAGCTGATCCGGTCCTTCAGCGCGGGGGACCGGTGGTTGGGTACCCCGGGTACCCAACAGGCGGGGGACCGGTGGTTGGGTACCCCGGGTACCCAGCGGTCCGCGGTCCGCCGCCGGCCGTCCGCCGCCGTCCGCCGCCGGGTACCCCGGGTACCCAGCAGGCGGCCGTCCGCCGCCGGGTACCCCGGGTACCCGGCAGACGGAGAGGCCTCGATCGGGTTGGGTACCCCGGGTACCCGGCGGTCCGCCGTCCGCCGCCGGCCGATCGGGTTGGGTACCCCGGGTACCCGGTCGGATCGTGAGCTGATCCGGTCCTTCAGCGCGGGGGACCGGTGGTTGGGTACCCGGGGTACCCAGCGGGCCGCGGTCCGCTGCCGGCTGATCGCGCCGGGTACCCCGGGTACCCAGCAGGCGGCCGTCCGCCGCCGGGTACCCCGGGTACCCGGCAGACGGAGAGGCCTCGATCGGGTTGGGTACCCCGGGTACCCAGCGGTCCGCCGTCCGCCGCCGGCCGTCCGCCCCCGGGCCCCGGGTACCCAGCGGGCCGCGGTCCGCTGCCGGCTGATTGCGCCGGGTACCCCGGGTACCCAGCAGACGGAGGGCTCTCGATCGGGTTGGGTACCCCGGGTACCCAGCAGGCGGGGGGCCGGTGGTTGGGTACCCCGGGTACCCAGCGCCGGCTGATCGCGTCAGGGCGCGTACCCAGCTCGAGCTGCAGGCCTTCAGGAGTGTCGTTGAGTACCCCGGTACCCAAGTCGAGCCTGAACGGGACCAGGCGTGCTAGGCACCACTGGTCCCCTTAGCGTTGTCAGTTCGTGCACGCGGGGTGAGTCGACTTGATGAGGGCCCTACTTCTGTATATGCCTCGTGGCGATCAGGGTGATCGCGAGGCGGCCCAACTTCACCCAAACGGTGGCGTCGGGTCTTCGTCGATCGTAGGAAGGCGAGTTCCGGACTCTGTCCACAGGTGGATCTCTGCACGCTAGCCACACTCGGAGAGTCTGGAGGGAGTGGAAAGTGTGGAGCGCAGCACAGGGGACGTCGTCCTGAACCGAACCCAGCGCATCCTCATAGGCGTTGTCGTCGCGGGAGCGTTGGTCATTGCGGCCATCGGATTCGCGGGATCGTACGCGGCCGTCCGCGAGCTGGCTGAACAGAAGGGGTTCGGAGCCTTCGCGACCGTCTTCCCGATCGGGGTGGACGCGGGGATCGCAGTCTTGCTCGCGCTGGACCTGTTGCTGACATGGCTACGGATTCCGTTCCCCATGCTCAGGCAGGCGGCTTGGCTTCTGACCGCGGCGACGATTGCCTTCAATGGCGCCGCGGCGTGGCCGGACCCCGTGGGCGTCGGGATGCACGGAGTGATTCCAGTGCTCTTCGTCGTGACGGTGGAGGCAGCCCGTCATGCCGTCGGGCGGCTGGCTGCGATAACTGCTGACCGCCATATGGAGGGGGTGCGCCTCTGGAGGTGGCTGCTTGCCCCTCTCCCGACCTTTCGGTTGTGGCGGAGGATGATGCTCTGGGAGATTCGTAGGTACGACGATGTCATCGCAGCGGAGCAGCAGAGGCTGATCTACCAGGCGCGCCTGCGAAGCCGGTTCGGTCGCGCATGGCGGTGGAAAGCACCGGTGGAGGAGCTGTTGCCCCTACGGATTGCCCGGTACGGCGTGCCGCTCGATGCAATGTCTCCGTCGCTTTCCCAGGAGCCGGATGCTGATAGCACAGTCCCGGAAGTCGCCGACCGGGACGCGGCCTCTCTCGCCTACGACGAGCTACCTCCTGGCGGCGCACCCGTTGGGGATGTATCGCCGATCGGCAGCACCACGTCGGAGGGCGGGGGAGTGGCGGTCGCGGTAGGTCCGGAGCCAGCGACGCGGGCTGCCGCATCCGGTGCTGCCGCATCTGCGTGCGAAGCCGGATCAGAGGTACCGAGCCGTCGGGACCAGGAGGCGGAGGTGGCCGTCGAGGGTGAGCCCGGCCAACCTGCCGGGGCTCCTTCCTCTACGGCTGACGCGGAGGCGCCAGAGGCCGACCCCCCGGAAGTGCCGGACGGCTCGCCTCCTGACTTGCCGATCCTGCCCTCGCGCGAAGCCGGATCAGAGGTACCGAGCCGTCGGGACCAGGAGGCGGAGGTGGCCGTCGAGGGTGAGCCCGGCCAACCTGCCGGGGCTCCTTCCTCTACGGCTGACGCGGAGGCGCCAGAGGCCGACCCCCCGGAAGTGCCGGACGGCTCGCCTCCTGACCTGCCGGCCCCGACCTCGCGCGACGAGCCTGCGGGGGAGGGGGGAGGAGAGCACGGAGGAGCTGCTCCGAAAGCTGTCGTGGCCATCGAGGAGGCGACGCCGAATCGACGTGGACCTGACATGTCGAGCAGCGTGGAGCTCGAGGCGGAGGATGTTGAGGTGCATACCCAGGCGATCGCCGCCTTGAGGTCCAACGCCGCCGCCGTGAGGTACGCGGTGGGCGTCCTCGAGTCGACGCACACTCCGACGATCGTCGACTGGCTTGCCGCGCACGGACGGGAGGTGAACCGAGGCCAGGCTCACAAGATCGCGAAGGAAGAGGACGTGCGGCGGCGGGGGCAGAGGCTGAAGGTGGTGAAGGAGGTGTCGTGAGGGGCCGCCCTCATCGGCCGCTCTCACTGCGGGGGAGGCCGAGGAGCTCCGCTGGCTGCCGGGGCCCATCAAGTCACGTGCTCGAACTGTTCGAATCTTCTCCAGGATCGATCCTAAGCTCAGGAGCCCGACGCCGGCGGGGCAGCAGATCCGGGAGGTCGGGCATCCCAACACCGCTGCCGAGAGCGGTGAGGCGGGCTTTCTGCCGCTGGCGTCGGCGCCGACGCACGTTCGGTCCGGGGCCGTCGCGCCGGCATGACGGTCCGCCGCTGCAGGGCACCTCGCGTCGGTCGTCTCCCTCGGAGCGACCCTGTCGACGCTGCGTCCGGGAGAGGCCGGCCGTCGCAGGGGCCCGAGGCCGGACTCTGTCCACAGGGCGATCTTTCTACGGTTCAGCTTGATCGTTCTCCCGCGCACTCAGCCGGGAGCGAGAGGAGCTGAGTCGTGGATTGGACGGTGGGTCATGGCGCGGACTGAATTCGACAAGCAGCTCGAAGACGGCCTGGAACAGGGGGCGATCGGCTTCGGCCGCTTCGTCAGCGGAGCCCCCATGGACGGTGAGCCGCGGCCGCCGGGCGGTATGCCGCGGTGGTGCATCGCCCTGGTGCGGCTCCTGCTGCTGGCCTGGGCGGGATGGGCCGCGTGGATGTGGTGGTGGGTGGAGGATCACGACCGGGTGATCCGGGTGTCGATCGCCGTCGGCGCAGCGGCTGTTCCGGTCGCGATCATCGCCGCGATACGCGGCCGCGGGCGGCGCAACCACATGCGCAGCCTGGTGGTGCCGATGTCCTTGGCGCTGAAGGACCTGCTCTCCGGCTGGGACGACCACCAGCGGCTGCGCGCGCTGAACATCCCGATCGACCGCTCCTTCGTGTCCATCCGGCTTCCCGACGGCTGGCACGATCCGAGCGACTTCAAGGAGCAGATGCGCAAGCTCATCCAGGAGCGGATGGGCACACCGGACAAGGTGTGGTCGGGGGAGTGGAACCTCAAAAACCACCCCTTCAACGTGACGTTCACCCCGAAGAAGCCGAAGCCGAAGCTGGAGCCGCCCGAGCGGGTCGACTTCTTCAGCGACGTGGTGCAGAAGGCCATCGCCGCGTGCAAGCCGGGGCAGCTGGTGCTGGGTATCGACGAGCGGCAGCGCCCGATCATCAAGGAGATGACCGGCGAAACCGCCATGTGGGCCCTGTCGGTGGGCTCCGGAGGCGGTAAGTCGTCGTTCCTGCAGATGGTGATCACGCAGCTTGTACGGCAGCGCGCCACGGTCATCGGCATCGACGTCAAGATGGCGAGCATCAACTGCTTCGAGAACGTCGAGGGAGTTCACCTCTTCACCGACCCGGGGAATATCGGCGACATGAGGTCGGCAATTTCCTGGGCCGCGAGGGAAGTTGAGGCCCGGAACTATGTGAAGAAGACCGACCCCAGAAAGGACTTCGACCGGCTCACCCTCATTCTCGAAGAGGGCAACGAATTCGGCGACGCCTCCAAGGAGTGGTGGAACGAGAACAAGGAAAAGGGCGACCCCGCCAGCGACCCGATCTGGGGCGACATCGCGACCATCATGCGCATGGGCCGCCACGTCAACGTGACGATCATCGGCGTCTTCCAGGACCTTCGCGAGGCCGCCGTCGGCAGCCGGGGCCTGCGCAACATGTTCCGGATGATCCTCATGGGAAATTTCAACGCGAATCAGTGGAAAATGATCGTCAACACGAGCCCGGTGCCCGAGTCGATCGACCAGGCCGGCCGCATGCTGATCGTCGAAGGAAACCGGCGGGTGTGGATCCAGGTTCCGTACGCCGATCCGGACGACTTCCGCGCCCACGCCCTGGAGCTGCGAACGAAGTTCGCGTACAGCACCCGGGACTTGTACGGCTCGCCGCCGGCCCGGAGCCCGCAGCGGCTTCCCTCGCTCCTGCAGGAGTCGCGCCCGCTCTTCACGGGGGACGCCATGGCCAAGAAGGAGGCGATACCCGCTGGTCAGGGGAGTGGTGATGACGCGACGGCCGTGAACATGGTCAAGGACGAGGCGCTGGAGCTGGAGCCCGGTGAGGGTGCGTCGGAGGCCGAGGAGCAGGAGCCGGAGGTGGAGCTGCTGCCGCTCGCGGAGGTCTCCCGGCGCCTGGCCGAGGAGGGCATCGAGGTCAGCGCCGAGCTGATGCGTCAGCACAAGCGGCGCCGCTCCAACTTCCCCGCGGGCAAGGTCGTCGACGGCAAGGAGCTGTTCGCCGTGGAGGACCTGGCGGACTACTACCGGCCCGCCGCCGACGCTGCGCAGGCACAGGACGTCGACGAGGCCGACGAGGTCGACGACGCGGACGGTGCGCAGGACGAGGGTGACGACGGCGGGACCGGGGAGGAGGGCCCGGGGGACGACGACGAGGAGGAGGAGGACAGCCTGAGCTGATCGGATGCATCGCTTAGGCGCCGAAAGGGGGGCCACGGGATTTCCCGTGGCCCCCTTCCTCATGCCCGCTTCGAGTTCGTCGGGCCCCGCGAATCGGCGGAACTTATCCACAGGGCAACGCTCCTAGGTTTCAGGTGTGAGCTTTCCGCGAAAGGCGTGGGCCGCATGGCGATCCGTCATGTCCGCGTACGCGGAGAGCCGTTATCGGGAATTGCGGTCGAGGAGTACGGGATGAGTGCGCTGCGGAAGATGTTGAATCTTCCTCCGAAGGAGCCCAAGGGCGGTGAAGAAGGAATTCCCGCGCCTGCTGACCACGTGCCGGAGGGGCCGGCGGCGGCCGGCGGGGAGGTGAAGGAGGCGCGGACGCCGGCCGCGCTCGCCTGGGCGGAGGAGGAGGAGTCCTCGGGACGCTCGGCGGTCCGGAAGGCCGGCCGGATCGCGATCTGGCTGGTGATCTTCCTCGCCGCGTTCACGGGTGTCAGGACGTGGATCTTCCCGGCCAAGCCGCCGGCGCCTGTCGAGCAGGTGGACGAGCTGGCCGAGGCGAGGAGGAACAACGTCCCCGAGCTCGAAGCGCAGCAGGTTGCGGCGCGCTTCGCCCGGTCGTACATGAACTGGAACTCCCAGGCCCCCGATCTCAGGGCCAAGGAACTCGCAGCCGACCTGGCCGAGGGGATCGACCCGAAGCTCGGCTGGGACGGCGCGGGAATGCAGCTCGTCGCGCAGACGATTCCGGGGGCCGTCACCCAGGTCGGCGGGAAGCGGGCCCGGGTCAGCGTCGACGTACGGGTCAGCGTGGTGACCGGCACCGGCAAGAACCAGAGGACCGTGTCCAGTTGGCGCGGCCTGGAAGTTCCCGTCGCGCAGGGCGCGGGCCGGGTGGTCGTGACGGGCGCACCGGCGCTCGTCGGGATGCCCAAGACCGCCGGCTACAAGGCGCCGGACGGTCCCGAAGCCGACTCGCAGCTTTCCGGAACGACCCGGGACACGGTCAAGACCTTCCTCACCTCCTGGGCAGCGGGCAGCGCCGACCAGGCCGCCGCCCCCGGCGCGAACATCCAGCCGCTGGGCGGGGGGATGGCCATGGACGCCCTGGACTCCTGGGTCGTCGACGCCGGAACGGGCGACAAGCGCAGCGGCACCGCGACCGTGCGGTGGAAGGTCGGCGGCGCCCAGCTGCAGCAGACCTACCAGGTCACGATCACGAAGGTTTCCGCCAGCAGCGCGAGCCGCTGGCAGGTCGAGGCGGTCACCGCGAAGACCGCGTAGCCGGCGCCGCCCCGTCCACCGGGGGCGCCCCGCGGGCCGGTTGCTCTCCGGGGCCCGCAACACCCCAACCCATCACAACCCAAGGAGTGGATACCCCATGGGCGGAAACGGTCTCGTCTCTTGGATTCTGGCCGTCGTCGGCTCTCTTTTCGTCGCAGTCCTCGCCGTGCGCGGCTTCGGGCACTGGATGAAAAAGGAGTGGGGCGCGCTGATCACCCACATGGTCGGCGGCGCCGTCGTCGCCGTCATGATCTTCACGCCGAACACGGCAGTGAACATCCTCAAGTTCATCGGCGCCAAGCTCGCCACGGTCTTCACCGGCTGAGGCGGACGCGACGATGCGCACCTCCAGCACCTACACCCGTCACTGGGATCTCGAAACCCGGCAGCACGAGCTGCTCGGCCTGGACCTCGGCGAAGGCCTGCCGCGGACCACCCTGAAGTACGGCGCCGTCATCTTCCCCCTGTGGTGGGGGCTGTGGCTGCTGCTCTTCGGGTTCCCCCTCAAGCCGCTGATCCCGCTGTTCCTCCTGCCGCCGCTGTTCATCACCTACTTCGGCGCCAAGCGGTCCACCGCCTACTGGCGACGCACCAACCTCCTGGTGTGGGGGGTCCGGCTGAACTACCTCAACCACGGGGTGCGCCCCGTCATCGGCCGCGGCCGCGTCCCCGCTCCCAAGGCGGGGCTGCGGCTGCGCACCCAGCGGCTGGCCGAGCAGGCGCCCCAGCTGCGCGAGATGCCGGCCTTCTCCTCCCTGTTCACCACCAGCGAGGACCACCCCGACGCCGCCGAGTCCTGCGGCAAGCCGGCGCAACTGCGCCCGCGCCTGCGGATGTACGGGCCCGATGCCGTGGCCCGGGCCCGGAAGAAGAACACGAAGAAGCAGCGCCGTGCAGGCGGGCACGTACCGAAGGGCGCCACCAAGTGACCAGCCAGACCTCCATGCCGATCCAGGCCCTGCGCAACTCCGTACGCCTGCGCGACCCCTACACCCTGACCGCCCTCAACTCCACCACCACCCCGCTGCTTGGGCTCGCCGACGGGGACCGCCCGGTCGCCCTGCCCGAGAGCGCCGAGCACGTCCTGGTGGCCGCCGGCGCCGGCGGCGGCACCACCACCCTGCTGCGCTCCCTCACCGCGCAGGCCTTGTGCCTGGGCGCGGCCGTCGACGTGATCGACCCGGGCGGCACCGGGCACGCCTGGGCCCGCGACCTGCCCGGCGTGCGCTACCTCTCCCGGATCCCGGAGATCCACGATCACCTCCAGCTCACCGTCGCCGCCCTGCAGGACGGCACCGGCCACTGGGACGGCAGCTGGGCCGGGCGCCGGATCCTCGTCGTCGAGCACCTGGGCACCGTCACGTTCGGACTGCGCGAGTACTGGTCCCAGACCCGGCCCGAGACGCAGCTCGAGGAAGCGCCCGGCGTCGAGGCGCTCGGCGTGCTCCTCGCCGCCGGGCCTGCCTTCGGCATCCAGGTTTTCGCCGCCAACCCGCGTGTCGGCCTTCCTGGACTCGGCGAGGTGCCGGCCGCCGACGTGTTCCCCACCCGGGTCCTCGCCTACGGCGGTGCCGCGCTGTGGGGGCGCGTCGCCCCCGAGGTGTGGGCGATCCCGCCGTACTCCCTCACCCCGGGGCGGATGCACGTCGTCGCTGGCCAGAAGGCCACCGGGATCCAGGCCCTCTACCTCAGCGACGACGAGGCCCGCGCGTTCGCCCGCGGTGTCATCGCACCGGAGGAGGCGGCATGAGCCGGGTCTCCCCCCACGTGTCCGCACGGATGGGTCTGCCCCGCCGAAGCGTTCAGCTCACCCGCGGAGCCGGCCGGCGGGCGGCCGCCCGCAACGTGCACCCGCTCATCGGCCTCGACACCGGCGACCGGCCCGTGCATCTCACCCCGGCTGACGGGCACGTCCTGGCGGTCGCCCCGGCCGGCATGGGCACCACCACCCTTCTGCGCACCCTCGGCGCGCAGGCCCTGGCCGCGGGCCTGCACGTCGACATCCTCGACGCGCACATGAGCGAGCACGAATGGGCCCGCGGCCTGGACCGCGTCACCCACGCCGAAGAGCCCGACCAGATCGTTCGGCATCTGACCGGCCTGGCGAAGCAGGCCCGCGGCCGGGCCGCGGCCGGCGTGCCGGGGCCCGCCCGGCTGGTCCTGGTCGAGAACCACGGCACCACCGATGTCCTGCTGAACCACCAACTCGACCCACGCCCCGACGGTGTCGCCCTCGACGCGCTGACGGCCGTCCTCGCACACGGACTTCAGGCCGGCATCCAGGTCGTCCTGACCTGCGCCGCAGTCCCGCCCAGCTTCGGCCACATCGCACGCGACCTGTGCCGTACCCGCCTGCTGATCGACCCGGACACCCACACCTGGCACAACGCCGGCGTCCCCGGCGAGCCGTACCCGCCGGGCGAGCCGGTGAGCCCCGGCCTGTGGCACCACCTCACCCCCGACGACACCCGCCTCCTGCAGGCCGCCGACCTCGGCGAGGAGGACGCCGCCGCGTACGCCCGCCGCACCCCCGACGACCACCGGCGCCGGTTCGCCGCCCGCACGACGAAGGAGACCCACCGATGAGCACCACCACCAAGGCGGCGAAGAAGTCCGCGTCGAAGTTCGGCCGCCTGCTGGGCCTGGGCGCCGAACGCCTGATGAAGGAACCGCAGTTGGTGGCCGTTGCCGACGGCCTGGTCGTCACCGACGTCGCCGCGGAGGCATGGTTCACCCTGTCGGCAGCCAACACCGACCTCATGCCGGAGGACAGGCAAGACCTGGAGCAGGACGCGGCAGCGCTCGCGCTCGCGAAAGTCCTCCCGGGCTACGACTGCCACCTCAAGATCATCTGGTCGCGGTTGGACGGCGAGGACTACCGCGAGGAGGCCCGGCAGATCTTCAGCGCGGGCGACGTCGAGGCCGTCGCGGCGATGTGGGCCCAGCGCCTGGACACCCTCGACCTTCCCCAGCGGCACATCCTGCTCGGTATCAGGATCGCCGAGCGTGACTCGGCCGCCAACGCCACCGTCAAGAACGGCGTCGCGGGCGCTCTCGGGCTGGGCCACACCGGCCTCGACGAGGCCGAGTTGAACCACCTGGACGGCCTGGCCCGGCGGATGGAACGCCGACTGGAGGCCACCCCGTGGCGTGCGCGCATCGCGCCGGCGGAGCTGCTGGCCTGGGCGATCTCCAGGGAGAGCTTCCGCCCGCAGCCCGCCCCGCCGCACCTGCCCACCGTCACCGGCGCCGCCCTGGTGCGGCTGACCCAGTCGAAGGCGATCCCGCACTCGGACCACCTGCGCATGATGGACGCCCGCGGTGAGACAGCCGCCTGGGTCAGCGTCCTGGTGATGCCCGCCTTCCCCGAGGACCTCATCACGCCGGGGGAGCAGGAGTGGCTGCGCTGCCTGAGCGAGATCCGCTACCAGCACCCGGACACCGGCAGTGACCCGCTGGTGTGCCCGGAAGCCAGCATCCGCTTCAGCGTGTGGCGCAAGGGCACCGCCATCAAGTCGGTCGACAAGCAGCGCCAGTCGGCGAAGGAGCAGCGGCGCTCCGCCGCCGAGGGATCCGCCGGCGAGACTTTTGCGGAGACCGAGGAAACCGAGCGGGTCATGGAGGACCTGCGCCGGCAGATGTCCCGCGACGGCATGACCCTCCTGGAGGACCACCCGCGGATCATCGTCTCCTCCACCGAGTCCCTCGAAGACCTCCGCGCCCGCTGCGACGCCGTCGTCGCGCACTACGCCGGGCTGTCCATCGACGTCATCGTCGCGTCCGAGGAGCAGCGCGAGCTGTGGCTGGAAGCGCAGATCGGCGACATGGTCCGCGTTCAGGATCTGGGCCACATCCGCACCACCGACGCGCTCGCGGCCTCGATGTTCTGGGGTGGCAGCGAGGCTGGGGACGACGAGGGGCCCATCGCGGGTCTGCTCACCGGGACCACCCCCGGGGTGTGCCGGATCGACATCACGGCCGGCTCCTCCCGCGGTGATGCGACGACCACCGCGTTCGTCGGACGCTCGGGCCGGGGAAAGACCACGTCGATGATGCTCGCGACGCTGATCGCGGGCCTCAAGGGTGCGTTCTCGCTGATGCTGGGCTTCAAGGGTGACGAGGGCGGCCTGATCAAGGCCGGCGAGTACCTGGGGCTCCCCTCCCACCACGTCACCTGCGGCGTCGACACCCCGTCGGTCGCCGACGTCTTCCTCCTGCTGCCCCGGGGCGACGCCGCCCTCCAGGTGGTCTCCCAACTGCTGATCATCCTGCCGGAGCGGATGCGGGACGCGGGCGTGGAGACGCACCTGCTGCGCGCCTGCAACGCCGTCGCCCAGCACGAGGACGCCGCGACGTGGCGCGTCATCGAGCTGCTGGAGGCGAGCAGCGACCCGCTCGCCGCGGAGGCGGGGGAGGCGCTGTCGGAACTGTCGCGCACCCAGTTGGGGGCGCCGCTCCTCGGCAAGCCCCGTCCCGGCGCGTCCCCGCTGCGCCCGGAGCCGGGGCTGTGGCTGGTCCAGGTGCCCGGCCTGACGATGCCCCAGGCCGGCACGAAGCCGTCCGACATGACGATGACCGAGCGCGTCTCGCTCGCTCTCATGCGGGGCCTCATCGCGTACGCCCTCAACACGAGTGCACGCGCTGACCTGCGGAATCTCCCGAAAGTCGTGGCGATTCCGGAGGTGCACGTCCTCACCGGCACCGACGACGGGCGCCGCTTCATCGACTACATCGCCCGCACCGGCCGCGCGTTGGACACCTCCCTGGCGATCGACACCCAGGACCCGAAGTCGCTGCTGGGAATGGACGGCGTCTTGGAAGCAATTACTACGGTTTGTGCGTTTGAGCAGTCCACCCGAAGCCAGCAGGACGCGATGGCCGAACTGCTGCGGCTGCCCGTCTCCGACAGCACCCGGGCGCTGATCCACGGGGTCGGCAAGGACGCCCACGGCGATATCAGGCACGGGCACTGCATCGTGCGTGACCGCCGCGACCGGGTCGCCACCATGCAGTGGGACGCCCCCTCCTACGAGCTGCTGCGGGCCCTGTCCACCAACCCCAAGGACCAGGCCCAGGACCACGACAGCGCGCTCGCGGATGCGATACCCGGCGCCGAGCCGGAGTCCGCGGACTCTGTCCACAACCCTCCCGCGGAAGGGTCGGAAGCCGCATGACCCCCATCCGCAGCGGGCCGGCCGACGCCGCCTGCAACCCGAGGAGGCAGAACGCCGTGACGTCACGACAGCGCACCCCGACCGACGCGATCGCCGTCCGCGCGGCCCTCGACGTCCGCTCCGGGAGTCCGGCATGAACCAGTTGATGAAACGTTTCCGCTACGCGGCGCTGCGGGCCTGGCTGATGCTGCCGCGGCTGCGCACCCTGCTGATCCCGACGGCGGGGATCCTCGCGACCCTCGGCGTCCTGGCTCCCGCCGCGGCCGCCGACGGCCCCGACGACTACAAGCCGGGCGGCATCGGCGACATGATGCCCAGCCCCTTCAAACCGCCGGGCCAGGGAACCCTGTTCGAGAGCTACAGCCCCGACGTCTACCAGCTCGACAAGCAGCTCTCGGACGATCTGACCGGCGGCGACCTGATCGACGGCTGGCTGCACGGCTTCGGCAACATGCTGATGCAGATCCTGACGCTGGTGGGCCGGGCCGCCGTGGTGGTGGTGGGCTGGTGCTTCAACGTGGTCAGCCTGCCCGAGATCGAGGGAGCGATTTCCAAGGCGATCGGCGCGGCCGCGGGCCCGATGATGACGACGTTCCTCCCGACCGCCGTCGCGGTCGGCGGGTTCATCGCCTGGGCCAAGCGCTCGGAGTCCTCCCCGCTCGGGCAGATCGCCTGGGTCGCGGCCAGCGCCGCGATCGCCACGACCTTCCTGGTAGCCCCCGCCACCTGGGTCAAAGGCGTCGATAATGGGCGCCAGTTGGGTGCCTCCGTCGCGATGAGCACGATCGGCGCCGGGCTCTCCGGCGGAGAGTCGGCGATGCCCTTCAAGACACCGGAGCCGAAGTGGTCCGGCAATGAGAAGGACAACACGGTCCGCCGCGCGGGGGACGCGGTGTGGCGCACCTACGTGGCAGTGCCCTGGTGCATCGCGGATCTTGGCTCCGTCAAGGCCTGCCAGGAGTGGGGCGACGACGTCGTCAAGCTCGGCACCGACATGGACGCCCGCGAGGACTACCTCGCCAAGACCCTCGACAGCGAGACCGTCGGCGGCGAGGCGGTCAAGTGGCGCCAGGGCCACACCCCCGGCGGCCGGATCGGCGTACTTCTCGCCGGCATCATCTCGTGCGTCATCTTCTGCGCCCTCGTCCTGACCCTGGCGTTTACCACCCTCGCCAGCCTCATCGGCGCGCTGATGCTCCTGGTGTGCGGCGTCGCATTCGCCACCCTGTGGTGCATACCGGGCAAACCCCGTCAGTGGGGGGTGCAATGGTTTGAAATGCTGCTCGGCCTCGTCATGGTGAGCTTCACCGCGACGATGCTGCTCGGCTCGGTGATGGTCGTCTGCGTCGCCATGATGTCGCTGCTGCCGTCCTACGGCTGGCTCATGGTCTCCGCGCTCAACATCTGCGCGGCCGCGATGGCTTTCAAGGTCAAGGGCCGCCTCGACGGCATCGTCAGCGCCGGCGGCGCCCAGATGGCGGGGCGCGGCGTGCTCTCCACCGTCAGCCGGATGGCCTCCGCCCGTCGGCTGCGCAACGCCGTCGGCGGACGCCGCGGCGGCGGCTTCGGGGACATGGACCGCCACCCCCCGACGTCGACGCGCAACCCCCGGGGCTACGGGGACAACTCGGGGAACACTTCGTCCGGCACCGGCACCGGCGATGTGCGAACCCGGCCCTCCCGCACCATTCCGCCGCCCCCGAACTACCCGCCCAACGTGCCCGGATCAGGCGGACCCGGGGTCGGACCCGGACGAAGCGGCGGCCCGACCGGCCCTGCCGGCCTCGGCCCCGCAGGCCCCAGCCCGCGAGGCGCGGGACCGGGCGGCGCCGGGCCCGGAGGTAGCGGACCGGGGAGCACCGGGCCCGGGAGCACGGGACCGAGGGCCACCGGACCGGGACGGCACACCCGTCCCAGCACCGGGCCCAGGCCCGGACCCCGCCGGCCCGCAGGTCCCGGACGCACCGGGACGGGCGGGACCGCCGGACCCTACACGGTGCGGCCCGGAGCCCCCCGCCGCACCGGAGTTCCGCCGAACTCCCCGCCCGGCGCCGGGCAGGTCATCCAGGGAACCGTCATCAACCGGCCGGCCAACCCGTCCGGGGCGCGGTTCCGCACCTACCCGCCGCCGGCCGCCCCGCCGCGGCCGACCCGCACACCGGGCCGCACCCCCGGCGCACTACCGCCGGCCGGCGGCTCCCGCAACGGGCACCCGCCGCGGCCGCGCGCGGGGTCCTGAACCCGGCCCCCGCACGGCAAGTCCCGCACCCCGTCCGCCCTGTGAGATCCCCGGCGGTCCGGCCGCACCCGCGGCCGGACCGCCCCGGGGCCATCCCGCCATGCCCCGTCCGCCTCTTCGCCCAGCCCGTACGGAGCCCCCGTGACCCACGAGACCGATTCCCCCACCCCCGAGAACGACTCCGAGCGCGGCGCGTCCCGGCGCGCGACCGTGCCGCAGAGCGCGGCCGAGTGGCGTGCCCTGCTGCGCGAGGAGGAGCTCCCGCCCGAGCTGGCCGAACTGCCGCGCCGTAAGCGCCGCAAGGCCAAGAAGCGGTGGCGCTCGGCCCGCCGCGACGAACGCAACGAATGGATCCGCGAGGAGCGCCGCAAGACGCCGACCCCGGTGGCCATCCCGATCATCGCGCTGGTCGTCGCCGCGGCGGTCGCCGGCGCAGCCTGGCTGTGGCCCGGCCAGGACGGCTCGGACCGGGTCCAGAACAAGCCGAACCCGTCCGTCGACGCACCCAAGTCCCCGGTCACCTCACCGACGCCCACCGCCAGCGCGCCCCCGGTCGCCGACAACCCCCAGGCGGTCGCCACGGCGTTCGTCACCGCCTACACCCTGCGCCGGCCGCTCGAGGACGGCAGTCACAAGGCCGCCGTCCGGCGGGCGGCGCCGTACGCCTCCGCCCCCCTGGTGGAGAACCTCACCCAGCACGACGACCGCGACTTCAACCAACTGGTGGCCGCGCAGGCCACCGAGGCCAAACCCACCAAGGTCGACATCGGGGCACCGAGCGCTACGGACCGCCCGGCCCCCGACACCTCGACCCGCGTGTACCTCCAGGCCAACGTCACCCTCGACGTCAAGGCCACCACCCCCTACACCTACACCCGGAATCTGACCATCGAGGTCGCGCGCGCTGACGCGGCCTCGCCCTGGATGGTCACCCGCGTCCTCGGGCTGAAGGAGTAGCCGTGGACGAGCGCGATCTGATGCGCGGCGCCCTCAAGGCCACCGGCGTGGTCAAGAAGGGCGCCCAGATCAAGTACGGCGCCATCGCCATGGTCGTCTTCCTGATCGGCCTTGTCCTGCTGGGCATGTTCGGGCCGGCCGGTTCGGCATCGGCCGCCGACTGCGAGGACACCGGCCCCGGCACCTCCGACGCGTCCGCCGGCGGCGGTACCGCCACCGGCACGCTGCACGAGCAGCAGGTCAAGTACGCCAAGGACATCGACGAGGCCGCGAAGAAGGCGAAACTGCCCGGCCGGGCCACCCTCGTCGGGCTCATGACCGCGATGCAGGAATCGACGATGCAGAACCTCGACCACGGTGACCGCGACTCGCTGGGCCTCTTCCAGCAGCGCCCCTCCATGGACTGGGGCACCAAGGCGCAGATCATGACGCCCAGCTACGCCGCCGAGTCGTTCTTCCTGGGGCGCGGAACCAACGACGGCCTCGTCGACATCAAGGGCTGGGAGAAGCTCGCCCTGGGCGACGCGGCTCAGAAGGTCCAGAAGTCCGGCCACCCCACGCTCTACGCCGGGCACGAGACCGCGATGCGCAAGCTCGCCAAGGACGCCGGCCTCGACCTCGAGCGCGGTGGCTCCGCCACCGGAACCGGAGGTACCGACACCGAGCCGGTCACCAGCGAGAACGACAACTGCGGTACCACCAAACCCACCCCGGGCGGCAGCGCCGGCGGAAAGTTCACCGACGGCAAGCAGACCTGGAACCTCAACAACCCGCGCTCCGTCGAGGATGCCATCGCCTGGGCCAAGAGGAACGCCGGCCCCTACTCCAGCAAGACCTGGTACCAGCGCTGCCTGGCCTACACCTCCATCGTGTACGGCTGGAGCTTCTCCGGCGTCAATTACGCGATTGATCATTACCAGGTCGTGCCCGCCTCCATGCGGCACGACGGCGACCGCAACCCCCCGGCCGGGGCCCTCATGTACTGGGACACCGGACACCGGGCCGGACACATCGCGGTCTACCTCGGCGACGGCAAGGTCGCCTCCAACGACATCCTGCGGCCCGGCTACATCGACATCGTCGACGCCGAGCTCTTCGAGACCAAATGGGGCGCCAGGTACATCGGCTGGACCCCGCCGACCTTCCCCCGGGCCGGATAGCTGCAACGAGGCGCCGTAGTCGGCACCTCAGACGAGACGGATGCCCCAGGCGGCATCTCACCTGGTCAGCGTCGTGCAGCAGTGCCAACTACGACGCCTCGTCACAGCGCCTCTGCCCGGCCGCCCGCACCGCGGCCGGGCACCAGTCTCACTCGCCCCCACCCCTCACCGCCGTTGCTGTGCAGCGGCACGCACCAAAGCAAGGACCGGCCATGCCCACCAGCGCCGCACCCGCCACCCGCACCCCCGACACCAAAACCACCACCTACGGCGACGTCCTGCGCACGGCGTACGTGCTTCGGCTCCTGACCGGCGCCGTCGTCGGTCACCTTCCGGTCGCCATGGCACCCCTGGCCATCCTGCTCGCCGTCCGTGCCGCTGGCGGTTCGATGCAGCAAGCCGGACTCCTGGCCGCCACGTACGGACTCACCGCCGCCATCGGGCAGCCCCTGTGGGGCCGGATGCTAGACCGCCGCGGACACCTCCTCACCCTCACCCTCACCGTCACCGTCTCCACAGCCGCCTTCGCCGCGCTGGCCGGCATGAACTCGGTCACCTCCCCGGTTGCCGCCGCCGCCATCACTGCCCTGGCCGGCCTGTTCACCCCGCCGCTGGAAGCCGCCCTGCGCGTGCTGTGGCCGGCCGTCGTCCCTCGGCCCGAGCAGCAGCGCGCTGCCCTCGCCCTGGATGCCTGCGCGCAAGAGGTCGTCTTCATCGCCGGCCCGCTGCTGGTTCTCGCCCTCGACGCCGCCAGCGGATCCGGACTCGTCATGGGCGCCACGACGTTCCTCGGCCTGTTCGGAACCGTGTGGTTCGCCACCGCCCGCCCCTCCAGAGAGCATCGGCCCGCACCCACCACGCACGCCGACTGGCTCGGTCCGCTGCGCGCCCCCGGGCCGCGCATCCTGGCCGCCGCACTCCTGGGCGCCGGCGTCGCCATCGGGGCCCTCAGCGTCACGGCCCTGGCCCTGGCCGAACGACACCACACCCCGGCGCTGTCCACCCTCATCCCCGCCGCACTCGCCGTCGGCAGCCTCACCGGCGGACTCCTCTACGGCCGCCGCACCTGGCCCGGCTCCCCTGCCGGCCACCTTCTCGGCGCCGCCACGGGCCTGTTCGTCGGACTGCTGCCCACCCTCACCGTTTCCGGCCCGAGCGGCGCCGTGTTCAGCGCGCTGCTGCCCGGGGTGTTCCTCGCCCCGCTCCTCGTCGCCTGCTTCGCCAGCCTCGACCACCTCGCCCCCCGAGGCACCCTCGGTGAAGCCTCCGCATGGCTGATCGCCTGCCTCGGCCTCGGGCAGGCCGCCGGAACCGCGCTGGCCGGAGCCGCCGGAGATGGCGGCCCGCTCGGCCCGGCCACCGTCACAGTCACCGGCGCCGCGTTCGCGTCCCTCGTCCTTGCCGTCACCCGGCGCCGCCTCGCCCAGCACGCCCACACCCCCGCCCCGGCCACCACCGCCGAGGCCAGCGGCCGGGAGTGCGTGCGTGCCCGCTGATCGCAGTCCCGCCCATCCCGACGCACAACCCCCGACCGAAAGACCGAGCACGAGGTGACCGTGACCGACCGCACCCCCACGACCTACAGCGCCGTCCTGGGTACCCGGCACGTCGCCCGCCTTCTGATCGGCACCCTCGTAGGCCGGCTCCCCAATGCGATGGCCCCGATCGCCATCGTGCTGCTTGTCACGACCGGAGCGGACGGAAGTCTGGCCTTCGCCGGAGCCCTGAGCGCGCTGTACGTCCTGAACTCGGCCCTCTCCCAGCCGGTGAAGGCGAGCTTGCTGGCCCGCTACGGCCAAACTCGCATCTCCAGCCCCGCTGCCTGCATCAACGCCGGCTGCCTGCTCGCCCTCACCGCCACCGGCACTGGCGCGCACCCCGCGCTCGTGACGGCCCTCGTCGCCGGGGCCGGACTGTGCACCCCGCCGCTGGAGGCCGGCCTGCGCGCCCTATGGCCGACCATCTTGCGCACCCCCGACCAGCGACGAGCAGCCCTCGCCCTCGACACCGGCGCCCAGGGAAGCCTCTTCGTCGCTGGCCCGCTGATCGCGGCGTACCTCGCCAGCGCGTACGGCCCGCCCACCGCCCTCATCGCCACCGCGGTCCTGGGACTCGCCGGCTCGGCGGTCGTCCTGACCGCCGCCCCCTCCCGCATCTGGCGGGCAGAGCCGCCGAACGGGACCTCCGGCACCCGCAGCCCTCTGCGCGACGGGGGTCTGCGCCTGCTCTTCCTCGGCTTGGCCGGCATCGGCTTCGGCGTGGGCGCCATGAACGTATGGGCCGTCACGATGGCCGACACCCACCACATGGATCTGCTCACCGGCTTGATCCCCGGCGCCTTCTTCACCGGATCCTTCCTCGGCGGACTCGCCTACGGGCGCCTCACCTGGCCCGGCTCGACCACAGCCCAACTCCTCACCGGAGCAGCCGCCTTCACCAGCGCGTGGCTGCCGATCCTGATGCTGCCCGGGCCGTACGCGGCCAGCGCCCTGGCCGTGCTGCCCGGCCTGTTCCTCCCCGTCGTCATCGCCTCCTCCTACATGACCGCGGACACCCTTGTCCCGGCGGGCGCCCGCCCGGGCACCTACGCCTGGCTCATCCTCAGCTACGGCGTAGGGACCTCCGCTGGTACCGCGACCGCAGGACTACTTGCCGGCCAGCCCCTCGCCGGGGCTGCACTGCCCGCCATCGCATCGGCAGCCGCGGTCGTGGTCCTGGCCACCGCCCGATCGCGCCTCCGCCCCGGCGCACCGGTCATCCCCGGCCACACGACGTCTCGGTACGGCCCCGTGCCCAGTGAGCGATGACCACCCCCAGCCGCCGCGGTCCGAATGCCCAGGGCCCGTCACGCCAGAAGAGCGTGGCGGGACAACCCCTGTCACGGAAGCCGTACCGGCCGCTCGGCACTGTCCTCCAGGGAATCCAGCCCCACTCAGCCGCCCCCACCATCAGGCGGACGAACCTGGCCGTTGGCCCACGCCCCTGCCGCCGACGCGGCTACGGTGAGAACAGAGAGCCCGGCGCGCATCCCCCCGTGTGTGCGCCGGGCTCCGCCGTCTCCCCGCCCCGAACGGTGAGCTCGCACGCCCAAACCCGACAGGCTGCGCAGACTCCTGCACTATGCTCGAACGAGCCCTGTGCACCGGCGGATTCGCCGACCGGGGCGTGGCAGGTGCCGGCAGGCCCCTGAGGATCGCAACGTGACAGTCAGGCCGCTGCGCGCACCCCTGGACGGGTGGGCGTACCGGCCAGTCCGCGTACACGCATCCGCGCATCGGGAGCACATCCATGGCCTTCCTCGCCTTCTTCCTCGCCCCCCACGACTACGACGACCTGCCTGCTCTGCTGAGGGACGCGACGATCCGACGTCAGCGACGGGAGGACCCCGGGGCGTGGAGCCTGGACCGGCTCGCCCTGGAGCACCACGTGCGCGTCGCCGCCGTCCGCGAGGCGCTCGCGCAGGGCGACCACCCGATCCTCGACCGGATCACCCCGGGCTGCCTCCTTGGCCGCTACATCGGCATCTCCGCGTGGGTGGACGGCCGCCTCGTGGACGGCACCACCGGGAAAGCGACGGACATGGCCCTGTCTCCCGGCTTCTCGTGGCCGCCGCTCGCCGTCATCGACTGGATGCAGCGCCTGCAGCGGGACATCCGACGGCTGCGACCGGCGCAGCAGGGTGTGGTTCGCGCGGCCCTGCGGTCCACGCACGCTCTGATGGACGGCGCGGACCTCCTCAACCGAACGTTCCGCCAAGAGGAGTTCAGCCGCGCCGTGCACGCGGACGCCGTGCAGCGCAGTGCGCTGGACCGTGCCGGGTCGGCGGAGAGCGTCCGTACGTCGGAGCGCAGTGTCCCGCTGGTGACGCGGACCTCCGAGGCAATGATCCGGGCGACCGGATGGGACTCCGAGCGGCTGAGCCGACTCGCCGTGCGGGACATCGCGCTGCTGGGCGGCGGACAGACCGTGGAGCTGAGCCACGCCCACGGCGGTTCCTCCACGCATCAGGTGGGATGGCGGACTGGGGCCCTCGTGTCAGCCCTCACCGCCGACCGGGCGGGGGATGAGCTGCTGCTGGACAACACCTTCGACCTCAAGGTGGGGACGGCTTCCTAGACCGCGTCCGGGGACGGCGCCGGTCAGGCCCGACCGCGCGGTCGGCGCAACTCGGCACCCTGGGACGCCGAGGCAGCGCCCGGCCAGGATGCCAGCGCGATCCGGCGCTCCGGAGCAGTGTGATCCGGCGCCGAAGCCTGCGCCCGGGAGCTGCAAGGCTGCGGCGCGAGACGGACGCGCCGGTGGCCAGGGCGAACGTAGGGTTGCGATCATGAACCGTTCGGCGGAATGGAGTTGACCAGCCGTGATGCCCCCGTACTGCGTGATCTGCAGCGCGTCCCATAATGACCACGACTACGAGACCTTCACGCTCGTACGATTCCGTGCGATAGCGCCGCCCAGCGGCCGTGAAGGACATCCCGAAAACGCCCGCTGGTTCTGCAGAGAACACGTCCGGTACACGGAGGGCAAGACCCACATGAGCGCCATCGTGGCCATGGTCCACATACGTGCGGCGATCCGGATCAACGCCCCAAACCCCTGGCCGCTGCCCAGCATGCCCTGACAGTTCGTCGAGCCGCGGTCGAACTGGAGCGCCGCCCACATCGCAGCAGGGCCCGGGCGAACAGCCTCGGCCCGTTCGCTGCGTGTCCAATTGCCCTGTTTGCCGGACATGGCGTTCCCCCACCAGGAGCCGGAGCATCGGCAGAATGCCGGGATGAGCGAAGGCACCACTCTGTGGGCAGAGGACCTGGGGATCCACCGGCACAGCGACGTCTACGACGTGCTGACCGATCGTGAGGGAGACCGCGGCAGCCCGGCGAGCATTCTGGGCGCCGGCGAGGTGTGGAATTACGCCGGCGTCACCGAGGGGTGGCTCCGTCACGTACGCGACCAGCTGGCATCGCACGGAATCCGCTACGACGTCGACGACGACGCAGTAGCCGTCCCTGCCTCGGTGTCGGCGCGCGAAGCCGCCCTGCTGTGCGCGACCGTCGTCGACGGCTTCCCTGCCTGGATCGATCAGCTGATCAGCGAGGTGAGGGCCGGAAAGCCGGACCCAGCGCAGTGGGACGTGCGAGGTGACGCGGACTCGGGTGCGCTGTGGATCGCGATGTCACAGGAGTAGGCGCTCTCGAGCGCGTTCGTCGGCCGGTAGCAAGAGGCGTCGGTGAGCGCGTGGGCGATGTGGGGTGCGGCCTTGGTGCCGGCCGTAAAACCGGCCCCTCGGGGGCCGACCGCGGACCCCACGGCCGAAGGTGTGAACCCCCTTTGACGGCAGAGCCATCGGGTACGGCCGCGTAACCCAGCAGACAGAGTAGCCGAGCCCCGTCAGCCTGCAGGTAGTTCGCGAAAGGTCCGTCACGGGCGGCCCCGCGCTGCCGTTGCGGGCGCCCGCAACGGATTCAGCAAGTCCGCAGATCGTCCTGCCCTGAACGAGCTGGTGTGCTCAGGGCGAATGGGTTCACCGCTCACGCGCGCATCACCTGCCGAGAGCCCCTCGCGCTGTTCGGTAAGGCGTGTACCTGCCCGTCGCCGGGCCCACGGCCTTCCCGCTGGCTTCCGTACGGCCAGCCGATGTGCATGCTTTTGCCCCACTGCGCCCCGTTGTCTGATGAGGCGGGGTGCAGCTCTCGCGGCGGCAGACCGGCGTCGTCGCCCACAGCGGTCGGAAATCGCCGGACTCTATCCACAGGTCCACCCTCCCAAGATCGATTCACCAGCAGGTTTTCGCCCCGGCGCACCACGCGCTGACCGGCCGACCTGCCGTGCATCAGTGGAGGCTGATCTCACCCATGCGTAAGACCCGTACACGCGTGCTGCGGAGCGTCATGGCGACCGCCGCGCTCGTCGCTGCTTCGGGGGCGCTGGCCGCGCCCGCTCTCGCCGCGACCGACACCCCCGGGCCGAAGGTCTCCGCTACGGCCGCGGACACCGCCTCGCCGAGCCCGGAGACGGCGACCCCCCCGGCCGCCGAGAAGCCGAGCCCTGGACCGACTGGTGAGCCGGGCACGGACCCGACCAAGCCCCCGACGACCGATCCGACGGGGCCGCCGACCACCGACCCGACCGAGCCGGGCACCGACCCGACGACCCCGCCGACGACGGACCCGACGACCCCGCCCACGACCGATCCGACGGACCCGCCGACGACCGACCCCACCGACCCGCCGACCACCGACCCCACCGACCCGCCGACCACCGATCCGACGGACCCGCCGACGACGGACCCGACCGATCCGCCGACCACGGACCCCACGACCCCGCCTACGACGGACCCCACGAAGCCGCCGACCACCGATCCCACGACCCCGCCCACGACGGACCCGACGAAGCCGCCCACCACCGACCCGGGGGCGGACCCGTCTACCGGAAGCGGCGGCTCGCAGTCCGGGGGTTCGGGCTCGGGCGGTTCGGGCTCCGGAGGATCCGAGGGCAAGCCGGACGGGGCGAACCAGTCCGGTGCCAAGGGCGGCTCGGTCGAGCAGATCAGCGCGAGCGACACCGTCACGCCGGCCGGGAGCCTCGCGCACACCGGAGCCGACGGCAACTCGCAGCTCGCTCTCGCCGCCGGCGGACTGCTCGCGGCCGGCCTGGCGACGGTGGGCGCCGTCGGGTACGGCAAGCGCCGCGCCGGCCGCCACTCCGCCGGCCAGGCCTGACAGCCCCACGCACACCGGGACGCCGTGAAGCGCCCCGACCCGGTGGCCCGCGTACCTGCGGGCCACCGGGTCCTACCCGAAGGGACCTCGAACGCCATGGCCGCACTGAAGAAACTCGCCACCGTCGCCCTGTCCGTCTCCCTCCTGACCGGCGGCGCCGCCGTCCTGGCGCCGGCCGCGTCCGCCGCAGGCAGCGACTGCTCCACCTACGACCAGGGCGCCGAAGTCGACGGCAACGGCATCAACTTCCGCAGCGGACCGTCGACTTCGTACGCGAGCAAGGGACTCGTCTACAACAAGGACCAGCTGGCCCTCTACTGCAAGAGCGGGTCCTGGTACAAGGCCAAGCTCACCAAGCGCTCCAAGGGCGGGCTGAAGGCCGGCACCACGGGCTGGATCCGCCAGGACATGATCAAGTTCCACCTCGCCGGATAGCTCCGGCTCGGCTCCGGCCGCCGCCCGTCGGCGGCCGGACCCCCGGCGGCCCCCTCCTGTCTCCGCGCAGGGTTCACCCACCGCGGGATCGCGGCCCCCCACACCACCCCTCGCCCTGCGAAAGGCGCGCCCTGCCATGACTTCCCTGACCCCTGCCGCGACCGCGTTGACGGCCCTGCTCGCCCACCGTCACCGCCCCGCGCTCGGCGCCTTCCTGCCGGCCGGGTTCCCCAACTGGACGGGCGGCCTCGACACCCTGCGCGCGTTCACCCGCAACGGTGCCGACTTCCTGGAAGTCGGCGTCCCGCACCACACGCCGACGCTCGACGGGCCGGACATCAAAGAGGCGTACGCCCAGGCCCTGGGCCAGGGCGCCCGCATGGCCCACGTCTTCTCCACCATCCGCCTCGCCGCATCCACCACCAGCGCACCCGTCGTCGCCATGAGCTACTGGTCCCCGGTCCTGGACTTCGGTGTCGAACGGTTCGCCCAGGACCTGGCCCAGGCCGGCGCCGCAGGCGCGATGATCCCCGACCTCCCCGTCTCCGAGGCGGACGGCTGGCTCGCGGCCGCCCACGCAGCAGGCATCCACACCCCGCAGTTCGCCCCCCGCAGTGCCGACGACACACAGCTGGCCCGCATCGCGGACGCCGCCTCGGGGTGGGTGTACGCCCCCGCTGCGGTCGCGCCCACCGGCTTCCAGGGCGAACTTGACCTGGCCGCCCTGGACGGCTTCACCCGCCGGCTGCGGTCGATCAGCTCCCTGCCCGTGGTCGGAGGCATCGGCATCAGTACCCCCGAGCGAGCCGCGATCGTCGCTCCGTACGTCGACGCCGTAGTGATCGGGTCCCCGCTCATCCGCCCGCTCCTGCAGGCCAGCGGAGCCGCCGGCCTTGACGGGGCGCTCGGCGTGCTCAGGGCCTTCGCGAAGGCTCTGCGCACGCCGACCGCCGCGCGCACCCTCACCGCGTGACCGACACCAGCGGCGCGGCTCTCTCACACCGGGCCGCCGCACGAACCTGACAGAGGGACAGCCGAGTTGAACCACCGCATCCGAGGCGCCGGCCCCGCCGTCGCCACCCTCCTCCTCGCCGTTACCCTGAGCGGCTGCTCCGCCCTCGCCGGAATCGAGGCCGCCGACGACGCCAAGGCGCCGGCCCTGGCCTCCGGGCCGGACGGCAGCGCCCGGGCCGCGCTCATCCGCCTGGCCGTGCGTGCCCCCGCACCGATGGCCGGCTACGACCGCGAAGCCGGGTTCGGCCCGGCCTGGTCGGACGACACCAGCGCTCCCGGATCGGGAAACCACTG
This sequence comes from Streptomyces sp. NBC_01264, assembly GCF_026340675.1. NCBI lineage: Bacteria > Bacillati > Actinomycetota > Actinomycetes > Kitasatosporales > Streptomycetaceae > Streptomyces > Streptomyces sp. NBC_01264. The sequence continues at coordinate 217,883 of NZ_JAPEOX010000004.1, read as the reverse complement.
CGACACCCGCAACGACGTACTCCGCCGCGACCTGCACGAGCTCACCTTCAAGGGGACCTCGACGTGCGTGGTCGCTACCGGAACGCTCAAGGACCCCTACACCGGGCGGCAACTGCGCTTCGTGCGCGGCCCGCAGAGCGCAAGGGTTCAGATCGATCACGCCGTGGCGCTGGGCGCGAGCTGGCGCGCGGGCGCCCGACAGCTCACCCAGCCCCAGCGTGAAGCCCTCAGCAACGACCCGCTGAACCTGCTGGCCGTGGACGGGCCGTCGAACGCCTCCAAGTCCGACAGGGACGCCGACACCTGGCTGCCGCCGGACCGCGCCTTCCACTGCCGGTACGTGGCCCGCCAGATCGCCGTCAAGACCAAGTACCAGCTGTCGGTCACCGCGCCCGAGAGGAACGCGATGAGTCAGGTGCTCGCCACCTGCCCCGACGAACCGTTGCCCGCCGCCACCACGCAGGGCGTCGCCCTGCCGAACCTCCCGTAGAGAAAGGGGACCGCCGTGCACCCGCAGCAGCGCCGCATCCCGCCCGGCCGGAGCGAGCCGCCCGTCCGCCGCCCCCGTCCCGCGCCCCTGTCGCCCAAGCCCGAGTGGAAGAACCTGTTCGTCGAGCCCGACGAGCGAGCGTCTGCTCCGGTCGGTGAGGACCCCGACGACGAGCCGGGCCCGGGTGAGTTCCCACGCCGCCCCGGCGGCGCCTGACCCGCCCGCGCACCCGCAGAGGGAGCCGCAGCCGCGGTGGCGGCTCCCACCCCGATACACCGACCTCTGGAGTCTCACCGCGCCCAACCCCCATGGGAGCCGCATGTCCAGCCTCTCCGTCCCGCCCCGCAACCCCTCCTCTCCGGCGTGGTCGCCGCCCACCGTTCCCCAGGTGCTCGCCGCCGTGGCGGACGGCCGTCAGCCGCCGCAGTCCGCTGGCCGCGGCTTCCGTGTCCTTCGCGCGCTGCTGAGCCTCGGCGCCCACACCGAGCACCAGCTCGCCGACATCGCCCGCGTCGCCGAACTGCAGCCGTCGCACGCCGCGAAGCTCCTCAAGGCCGCAGCCCTGGAGGACCTCGTCGAACACGGCACCCGCCGCGGCACCTACCGGCTCACCCCTGATCCGGCCCTGCTCACCGCGCCGGTCACCACCGCGTCGACCACGCCCCGCGTCCGCGGCGTCCTGCAGCACCTCCAGGCGGAAACCGGCCTCGCCGTGGCATGGCACGAACCCCGCTGCCGCCCGGGCCTGGGCCTCCACCTCGACCTCGTCGACCTGCTGTGCCCACAACCGGAGCTCCGCGCGGCCGCCGCCCAGCAGACCGACCCCCGCCACACGGCTGCCGGGCGCACAGCCCTGGCCTACCTCCCCGCAGACCTCGCCATCGACGCCGAGGACCGATCCCTGATCCTGCCGGCGGCCACCCGCGAAGCCATCCACTCCAACCGGATCGCGCTGCGCCGCTGTCCGGGCATCTGCACGCTGGCCACCCCCGTACTCCACGGCCGCCACCTCACCGCCGTCCTCAGCATCACCGGCCCCGACCACCTCTTCCAGGACCCCCTGCGCACCCAGGAGTTCGCCGTCCTGCTGCGCCGCGCGGCCACCCCCACCGCGCCCTCCCGCCGCACGGCCTGAACCTTCCACTCCCCGAGCGCCCGAAGGACTGCAGCGATGACCACCTGCCCCACTACCGCGCCCCTCGCGAACGGCACCAGCACCGACCACCCCGTGCCGGGCCTTCCCTTCGTCGCCGACACCGACCTCCGTGGCATCCTGTCGGACCCGCACGCCGTCTCCGCAGGACCGTTGGAACTGTCCGACCAGCACCGCGACGACGTCACGTGGATCGTGCGCGTCCATCCGCAGTTCGGCCGGACGGTGCTCCTCTACGAGAACGGCAGCGGATCCGGGTGGATCGACTGGGAGGACGACCCGCCGCTGCTCACCCGCGCAGGTGGCTACGCATGGGACGGCACCGCCTGGTTCAGGCCCGCTCAGCTCTGGGACGACACCGCCGGCGCCTTCGAACGGCACCGTGTCCCCCAAGCGGTCACCGTCTCCGCCGCCGACCTGCTCCGCGAGACCGGACCGGACGCCGCTCTCGGCCGCGAGTACACCACCGTCTCCCTCTCAGCAGAACGGCCCGACCCGGCGAACTGGGCGCACGACCTGGCCCGCTGGGCAGCCGGGCGCAGCCGGTCACCCCGCAGGCCGGACCTGGGGGACTGCGTCGTGACGCTCACCGCGCCGGAACTGGCCGGCGGCCAACTCGTCGGCACCCCCGGCTTCGCGGCCATCGCCGGCATCAGCTCCTCCACGCTGCGCGCCTACAACTCCCGCGGTCTGTGCCGGGTTCCGCAGCCCCAGGCCGTCGTCGGCGGGCGGCCGTTGTGGTCCCGCCCCGTCGCCCACGACTGGGCCGCACAGCGTCTGCGGCCCGCCCCCGGCGACCACGGCGCCGGCCGGACGCGGCGGGCCGACACCCTGCCGGCCGGAGCGGAGGGACTGCGGGCCCACCTCGACCAGCTCTTTTTCGCCGCCCTGTGGCGCCACCCCGGCCGCCGTAGCCGGTGGGTGCTGCGACACCGTTCCCCCGACGCCGTCCACGAGGTGGCTGCCGACCTCGCTCACCTCGCCGCGATCCGCCTGCACGACACGGTCCCCACCCAGGCCCTGGCCGCGCTGGTCACCGACGCAGCCCGCGCCGACCTCGCCGCCGGCAACGGGCTTTCCGAGCCCGTCGAGCAGCTTCTCGGCTGGCTCACCGCCCACCATCCCGACGTCGGACGGCAGACCGCGGCCGGCATCGCGGAGCAGGCCCGCAGCAGCCCGGGCGGCGCCGGCAGGCACGCCGAGCAGGCACCGTACGCCGCCCTTCCAGGCGACGGGGAGAAGCCCGCGTCCTGCGGAGCGGAACGGGCGTGACCCGGTCGCCAGGCCCGGCGGCCGCGGCTCCCGTGGGCGAACCACGCACCCCGGACATAGTTGAATGCCGGACCTTGTCCGGGGTGCACCGAAACGACGCCCGCGCCTCTGACCTGCACCTACCGTCAGTTTCAGCCCGTCACCCCGGGGTGACGGCACCACCGAAGAGGAGAAGCCCATGCGCCCCTGCCGCAACAGCTCCGACCGACCGCACCGCCAGCGTCCCCACCGTTCGCGCCCCGCGTAAGCGCGAACAACCTCACACCGAAGGCGGCCGCGCCCCTGGGACGGCCGCCTTCGGGCTGTCCCCCCCCACACGACGACCGCAGGCCGGGCCTGCAGGGAGACGCTGCATGGCCACCGCACACGCACCCGCAACCGACGCCGTCCCATCCGTGCGTACCGCCCGCTCAGTCGTATGGATCCTGATCGGGAGCTCCCTGGTCGTGAAGGCCGGTGGATTCTGCTGGGACTTCCTCGGCTACTACGTCGCCACCGGGGTGTCCGGCTCCGGCCACGGCACCACCGCCGCCGGCGCCGCGCTGACCGTCTTCGGCGTCGGCTGGTGCCTCGGTCAGGCCTCCGCCGGCGTACTCACCGACCGCCTGGGACAGCGCACCGCCCTGACGGCCCTGATGATCGTGTCGGCTCTCGCCTGCTTCGCTCTCACCCTGGCCACCTCACTGCCCGCACTCCTTGCCGTCGCCCTGTGCCTGGGGCTGACCATGGAGGCCCACCGGCCCGCGGTATCGGCCGCCATCAACGACACCATCTCCTCGGAGGCCGGGCGCACCCGGGCCCAGGCCTGGCTCTACTGGTCGGCCAACGTCGGCATCGCCGTGTGCGGCGGCGTCGGCGGCTACCTCGCCCACCATCACGGCTACCGGCTCCTGTTCGTCGTCAACGGCATCGTCTGCCTCGGCTTCGCCGTCGTCGCCCGTCGCACTCTGGCACCGCGGGCCAAGAAGGAAGACGAGGAACAGGCGGTCAGCTACCGGCAGATCCTGGCCGACCCCACCCTGCGCTGGATCACCGTGGTCGCCGTCTGCTCGATGATCTGCGCCTGGGGCCTGGTCTCGGTCCTCCCGCTCCTGATGACGAGCGATCATCTCCCGACGACGAGCTACGGCGTCGCCATGGTCGCCAACACGGTCGCGGTCCTGGTCCTGACACCGCCCCTGATGCGGCTGCTGGTCGGGCGCGGCGACACCATCCGGTTCCCGTTCGTCCCCGTCCTCGCGACCGGCTCGGCGATCCTCGGACTCGGCATGACCGTGGCCGCCTTCCAGCACACCGTGATCGGCTACGCCGTCGCGGCCGTTCTCTTGGTCCCGGGGGAGATCTGCTACAGCGTCGCGCTCGGCGCCTACATCTCCAGCGCCGCACCGCCCGGAGCGACCGGCCGCTACCAGGCGATCGTCAGCGGAGCCACCGCACTTGCCTCCCTGCCGCCCCTCGGGATCGCGCTCGCGCTCGATGCCGGCGGGCGCCCGCTGGTCGCCTCGATCCTCGCAGCCAGCGCGGTGACCGCCGTCGCCGCTTGCTACCCCCTCGCCCGGACCATGCGCCCCCATCCCGCCCCGACCACAACCGAGCCCCTGGAGGAACCCGTGACCGCGAACTTCGCCAACGTGCCCTGGCCGGCCCCCGCCCCGACGCCGCCCGCCACCGGAGCCGGGACCCGCGAGACCCCGCAGCCCGCCGACGAGCCGACCCGCCGCACGGAAGCCGTCGCACCGAGCGAGTGATCGGCGCGACGCCGGCACGCACCCCGATGGCCCCGACCACACCCCATGTGGCCGGGGCCATCTTCGTTTCCGGCCCCCTCACCTCAACAACGACCATCCCGGACCCGCCCTCACCACGACAGGACAAGGGGACACGATGACCACCCAGCACCCGATCCTCTGCCCGCAGTGCGCCCTCGACCGGATCGAGCCGCACTTCACCGGGCCGATCCACTCGCCGGCCGCCCTCACCGCCTTCACCTGCACCCGCTGCGGCCACCTCTGGCAGGCCTTCGAAACACCGGAGTTCCCCGCCCCGGACTACCACCAGGCCTACGGCACTGCCCCCGACCTCGCCGAGGAGGAGCTCGTCCTGGGCCTGTGGGCCGAGGGCATCAACACGCGCGCACGAGCCGCCAAGGCGAACAGCGGCCGCGCCGTCGACAGCGGCGGCTACCGGCTGTTCTACCTGCGCCAGGCCGCCTACCTCGATCGAGCGGCCCGGGAGATGGAACTCGCCCTGTACTGCAACCTGGTCACCCCCAAGGAGGCGGAGGCCGCGACATCCGCTGCTGTGGAGAGCGCGGCCCTGCTTCTCCACCTCGATCTCGACCTCGGCCAGGTCCACGTCGAGGGGCCCTTCAGCCCCTCCTGCTCGGAGTGGCAGGCACCCGGCGGATGGCGGGCGTACGTACGACAGGAGTACACGGCCTGGCAGGAGTGGGAAGCGGGCGCCCGCCGGCGCCGGGCGTGAGGGACTGGCCGCCCGCCTCCACCCGGCGTGGGACCATGCCCGCGAACAGCGGCCGGCGTTCCGACCCCGACAGCCACGGTCAGCGCCGTCTCCCCTGCCGCCGGACACGGAGGAGACGAACATGCTCATCTGGATCAACGGGCCCTTCGGCGGCGGCAAGAGCACCAATGCCGCGTTGCTCCACCAGCAGCTCGAGGGCAGCGTCATGATCGACCCGGAAGACGTCGGCTTCCTGCTGCGCAAGAGCCTCGCCGACCACCCCAGCCGACAGAGGGACTTCCAGGACTACCCGATGTGGCGCACCCTGGTCGCCGGCGTCTGTACCGAGATGGACCGCCACACGGCGGGGGGCCCGGTCATCGCGCCGATGACGCTGCTGCGTCGCGAGTACGCCGACGAGATCTTCGGGCTACTCCAGCGGGCGGGCGTCAACATGCACCACCTTCTCCTGCACGCCCACTCCGACACCGTCAGGGCCAGGATCGAGACGAGCATGGAGTTCCCCGACAGCGAGGAGCGCAGCGAGCGGGTCCGCGCGTTCCGGCGCCGCAAACTCGCTGACTACGAGCAGGCGTATGCGGCCTGGCTGAGGAGGAGCGCCGAGGTGATCGACACCAGTGCGCTCAGCCCCGGCCAGGTCGCCGACCAGGCGCTCGCCATCCTGCGCCGCCCGTGAGCAGCGGCGGGGAATCCCGTCTGGTCCGCGATGCCGCCGATGCGGACTCGTTCGGGCCGCAACGGTCTGGACAAGCCGTCCCGCCCGGCCGCACGAATTCTCGTCGCTGGTCGCCGGTGGCGCCGGGAGTCTGCTGCACACGCTGCTGCAGTTCGGGATCCAGGGCGCGGCGCCGTCGCCGCCCCTGACGATCACCGCGGGGATGGCACACTGTCGGGCTCAACTAGCTGACCGTGCACGGGAGATGAACTGATGAACGCCACCCCCGACGTCGTCGCCGCAGTCCAGGAGCGCGCGGGCGGATGCCTGTGCGGGCGGGTCCGCTTCACCGTCAAGGGCGAGGCTGTCTACCCGCACACCTGCAGCTGCCGGCACTGCAAGAAGCTCGGCGGCGGGCCGATGATGTGGTGGGCCGGCTTCGTCCCCGAGGACGTCACCTGGACCAACGGCGTCGAACCGACCTGGTTCACCACGTTCGAGGGCGAGGCCCATCGGGGCTTCTGCCCGAGCTGCGGCAGCCGTCTCGCGGCGATCGACAGCGACGTCCCCGAGCTCGGCATCGTCGTCACGGCCCTGGACGACACCAGCGGAGCCGACCTCGTCCCCGTCAACCAGTCCTTCCGCGGCGACGCCGTGCACTGGCTGGCCCAGGTCCCCGACACCCAGAACAGCCCCGTGTGCTGACCCCGCGAGGCCGCCGTCAGAACAGAGCCTGCTGCCTCTCGCGCGCCTTCGGGGCGTCGGCGTCCAACGCGGCCTCGGGGGCCGGCGCGAGGCCCGCGGCGTCGTCCGGCTCGCGCACCGGGCCCGCTGACGGCTGCGCGGCGGGCGCCGCGGCGTTCTTGGAGCAGGGGCAGCGGCACCACCAGACGCACGGCTCACCACCGGGCCGGACGATGACCTTGGCGACGCAGCGGCCCCGGAGGCCGTGAACCCAGTCGGTGTTGTTGTCGACGTGCGGTCCGCCCCGCTGCCGGTGGACGCACCGGTCGCACCTGCCGGCCAGGCAGTTCCAACAGGTACCCCGCTCGCACATGGCCCAGCGCGCGAATCCGAAAGCGTACTTGCGTTCGATCTCGTGGAAATAGCCGGGCCACGCATGCTCGCGCACCCACGCGCCTTCCTCCTCGGTCATCGCGGAGGGGTTCGGCACCGGATCGGTGATGCCCATGATCAGGGCGCCGTGCAGGTTCAGTAGCGCCATGTCCCACACGCGACGCTTCTCTTCGGCGGTGAGCGTGCGCTGCGGACGGCGGATAACGGAAGGGGAGACGGCGCTCCGGTCCCGCTGCCCAGCGTCAGCCCGCGCGCGGGGTCGGGGGCGAGGGAGGGTCCGTTCGGCCTCCGGTACCCGCGCGTCCGGCAGTTCCGCGGTGGCCGCCGCGGGCGCGGGATCGACGAGGAACCCGTCCGCCGAATCGGGGCCGGGAACGATGGAGGCCGGGCGAGGCGTGGGGACGCCGGGGCACGGGCCTCCATCGTCCTCCCACCGGCCGTCCGCCTCCGTCTGCGCGCGGGCCTCCTGCTCAGCCAGCGTCACCGGCCGCCGGTACGCCCGCAGCGCACTGAGGTCGAGGGGCGGAAGGTGCCGTGCGGCGTCCTTCTTCCCGTCGCTGGACATCCACGACCGGGCGCAGCGGGCGTACCGGGCCTCGTACGCGCTCCGGTCGTCGGCGTACAGACCCTGCGGGTACAGGCGGGCCAGCTCCAGAGCGACCCGTCCCTGCGGGCTGAGGATGAGCAGACGGGCGCCGCTTTCCCGGCGGACGGCGGTGAGGAAGCGGGCGGCGTGCAGAGCCCGTGTCCGCACGCGGCTGAGTCGGCGGCCGCCGTCCAGAACATCCTGCTTCGGGGCCTGGCGGGCCTGGCCGTTGCGCCAGTACAGGCGGCCGGTCGCGGCGGACTCCATCACCCGTACGTGCCCGGCTGTCCACCCGAGTTCCGAGACGTACTGCTCGGCGAAATGGCGGTTCATGAAGGTCTGATTGCGGTTGTCGGCGTCCATGCCGGTGGCGGCCCGGGCCTCATCCTCCTCGCAAGCCTTCTCCCGCCGGGCGGCGCGTTCCTTCTCAGCGCGCTCCTGCTCGGTGAGTGGGCGCTCCAGCTCCGCTCGCAGCGGCGCCGCGGTCGTCTCGGTGCCCGCCGCGGCCTGGGCGCGTACGGCCGCGTCGACCGCTCGCGCGGCGTAGTTCGCAAGGGTGGCCACCGATATTCCGTCGGCCTCCCATTCGCCGGCCCACCGGGCGAACCGCTCGGCCTCCTGCGCCTCGTGGTGGGCCGCGTGCATCGCGACCTCCAGCTGCGAGGCCTCGCGTGCCACCGCGCGGGACACGGCGTGCATCGCGGTGTCGGCCGCAGCGACCGCGAGGCCGGCGGCCCGCGCGGCGGCCTCGACGTACACCTGCGCCGGCAGGGTCCTGCGACCCGCGGTGACGCTGTTCTCGGACATGGGATCCCTCCAACGGTCGAAGTGGTTCACTACGTGCTGCCCGGGTGCGTAGGTGAGGGCGCCCCCAGGCCGGGTGCGGGGCCGGTCAGCTGCCGGAGCGCGCGTAGTTGTGGAAGTCGTCGCTGACTGCGAACGTGAACGGCTTCGTGACGGGCGAGCACACCCAGGTGCTCACTGCTCCGGGCACCTCCTGCTCCCCACTGAGCCAGCGGTGGATGTCCGGCGTGACCTCGAAGAAGTTCCCGGCGTCGTCCTCGGCGAAGAACTCGGAGTTACCGCCGAACCCGAATTCGTCGGCGTAGTCCCAGAGGCAGACCAGGTACGGTCCGCCCGCGTCGCTGATCCGCCCGAAGACAGCCCGCACGTCCTCGGCGGTGTAGCCGTCCTCGAACCGTCCTCGCAGGTCTGCGAGTTCGCGAACGAGGGAGTCCGGGTCCGTCGCGGCCTGCCCGGTGTGGGGGGCATCGGACTGGGAAGCCGCTTCGGCTGTGCCGTCGGCGGTGAGGCGAGGGCGGGTGGTCGTCCGGCAGGTTGCGGTCGTCGTACGGCTGCCGGATCGCGGTGTGCTGGTCATCAGGTATCTCCTTCGTGGTCCGCGGGCCGAGGCGGGAGGCAGGTCCGGACCCTGCGGTCGTGCAGGTGGGGGGAGGCCGACGGGGTCAGTGCGTAGGGCGGAGGACCAGTGCGGGAAGGTGCGCGGGGATCGTTCCGTCCTCGTCGGAGTCGATCGGGCCGCCGAAGGCCTCGCCGGACGAGGCACGGGCCGGGTCCGGCCGGTAGTAACCGGCCTCCACGCGAGGGGAAGCGGGCGATCCGGCGCCCTGGCGGGGGAATTCGGCCGAACGGATCGCGACGATCGCCTCGTCGGGGAGGTCGATATTCGCGAGCGCCGCGCGGAGTTCGCCCAGGCTGAGACCGACCACCAGGGCGGGAAATGCGCAGGTCCAGTCCTGGGCCAGGCGGGCATCGTGGATCGGGGCCCCGTCGACGACGAGCTCGGCCGCCTCTTCGTCCGTCACCGGTGCCAGGTCGCGCAGGCGGCCCTGGCGGGCGCCCAGGGTGTACGTCCCGCCGTCGGTGTACCACAGGCCGGCCTTCATCCCGAGGGTGTCCTCCTCCAGGTGCAGCAGCTCTTCGGCGGCCACGTCGGCGAAGGTGGTGTGACCGCCGACCACGAGCGCCCGGACATCGACAGCCACCGTGTTCTTCTCGTCGTACATCTCGCGGGGTTCTCCTTCGATCGTTGGAAACGGGTCACGGGGAGGGCGGTCTTCAAAGTCGCCTCCGGCGCAGGAAGCGGGGTCGGAAGGTGGTGATCACGACTGGGCCCGGCTGGTTGATGGCGGCCGGTGAGGCGTCTGCCCCGCACGCCAACAATCACTAATTTACCCGCATAGGGACATGATGTCAAGTTTTACGCGTCATGCTCGCCAGGGTGGGCGCTCCGGCCACACCTGGGCGCAGCAGACGCGGCTATCTCGGCGGCGCCCCCTTCGACCTCGACGGCCGCGGACGCCCCCATCGGCTCGACCGGAACCTCCTGGGCGACCTACGTCCCTGCCACGGCGGACGCACGGCTTGGTGGGGGTCTGGGTGCGGGACGCAGGAGGCGGGGAGAGGGTCAGACCGGGCCGCGCGAGCCCGGGGGAGCTGCCGCAACAGCGCGCAGCGCGACGGCGGTACGGGGGCGGACCAGTTGCTGGACCACTTCGGCGGCCCAGGCGGAGAACGCGGCGGGCGGCTGGTACCCGCTCGCCGCCATCAGGGACCACAGCTCAGCGGTGGCCATCAGGACCTTGGGGACAGCGGAAGCCGTGGGCGGCGGGCGGAAGCCGACGGCGGAGCCGACGTCGCGGACGAACCACAGCACCTGGCCGTCCTTCACCCGTACGCGCAGATGGGCGCTTCCGAAGCGCACCGTGGTCGTACGCCGGCGCCCGCGCGCACCCCAGGCGGGTGGCACCGGCCGGGCGGAAGGGGAGGGCTGCGCGGGGAGGTGTGCCGTCACTGGAGGACGGTTCCGGTGCGCAGGTCGACGGTCAGGCGGTCGCCGTGGTCAGGCCGGTCGGTCCCGGCAAGGTCGGCGAGCAGCCCGGAGACGTCGTCGTAGCCGAGGTCGACGCGGCTGACCGTCCCGTCCAGGTGCCGGAGCGCGACCTCGTACTCCTTCCAGAAGATGCCGTTGTCCCAGTCCCAGGTGCCGAAGGTGACGGCCACGACCGGCCAGCGCGAGTCGGTCTCTCCCTCGGCGACGATCTGGCGGGCGCGCCGGCGCAGCACGGTGAGCAGCCGTGCCGTGTACTTCGCGCTCTGGCGCCGGAGGCACATCGACTCGACGGCGAACAGCTGCGCCGCGTCGAGCGTGTCGAGGAGCCGGCCCAGTTCGGCGTCGAAGTCCGAGGTGCCGACGAGCGGGAGCAGGGCGCCCGGCGTGGGGGCCGGTGCGGGGGCGAGGGCGAGGGTCATTCACGAGCCTTCCGGCAGGGGGCATGGGTGCGGGGTGACTTGAGGCGGCGGGGCGGGTCAGCGGGACGTGGTGCGGCCCTTGCGTCGCACCGTCATGCGCTGCTTGACCTGCTGCTGGGTGGGCTGGGTCCACTGGTGCCAGCCAGCGGCGCTGGTCCACCGCTGCATGTGCTCGTGGTGGTCGATGCCGCAGTGCCGGCAGGCGCTCGGGGGCGTCGTGCTGGGCATGGTGGACTCCTTCGGATGCGCCCTTCAGGCGGCGAGTGCCAGATGCGTCAGGTAGGCGGTGGCGGCGTCGTCCCCGAGGTAGTGACGGATCGCGTCGCCCCGGCGCCAGATCAGGGGGCCTTCGGCCTGCTCGCGACGGGCGGCTTCCTCAACGACCTCGGCGAGGCTGAACTTGTCCTTGAAGCGGTGGCCGATCCGGGACTCGAGGTCGAGGTACGTCTGGGGCGTGGGGAGGCCGAGAACCCAGCACAGCCGTACGGCCCGTACGAGGACGTCGAATCCCGCCAGGACGCAGAAGATGCAGCTGAGGCGGGGGATAAGGGTGTCGTAGACGGGGTGGTAGGCGAGCGCGGCGTCCGTGATCTCCTGCCAGATTTCGGTTTCCGAGAGGTGGAACACCGGGTGCCATGTCAGAACGAGACGCCGCCCGTTGCTGGCACGGTGATCGATGGCCAGCTCGTGCTTCTTGCGGCGTGAGGGCGACTCGGCGGCCCGGATCCCCAAGCAGTTGAGGATGACCGCCTGCTCGCTGAGGCCGAGTTCGTCGACGATCTGGGTGAAGAACTTGGCGGCCTCGTCGCGCTTGAGGGTGGAGGTGCACAGCCGGTTCTGGGCGTCGGGCCACAGCCCGCGCCGCTCGACCATCCCGAGGAACCCGATGTCGGCCTTGACGACGACGAAGCGCAGTCCGTAGCGCTCGGCCTGCTGCTGCGCGAGCTCCCGGACGCCGGGCCACTCCGCTTCCTCACCGATGTCGGCGTGCACGACGACAACCTTGTCCAGACAGCCGGCTGCCTTCGCCCACTGCACCACGCGGTGCAGCATGACCACCGAGTCCTTGCCAGCGCTGCTCTGCACGAGGATGGCGTGGGCCGTCTCGACGAGCTCCAGTGGCATGGCGAGGAACTCGCCCAGGATGTCGGCGGCCAGCCGGGCGCGCCCGGCCCTCCTGCGCGGCTCAGCCGATCCGTGCCGGCCGGCACGGCAGGCCACCTGCTCGCCGAGCCGGGCGTCGGCCCGACGGGTTCCCGTGAACGTGCGCTGCCACTTCGCCGCGCCGGCGCTCCTGCGCCTCTCGCACTGCTCGACGGCGTCCTCGGCATCGCGAAGGGCCCGTTCGGTGTCCGTGCGCTCGGCGGCGTCGTCGTCGAGCTGGCGGCGCCGGCGGCGCAGTTCGGCCAGGGCGCGGCGCCGTTCGGCGGTGGCCTTGCGCACGGCGTTGCCGGCAGAGCGGTGCGCGGCGTCGGCGGCTTCGCCGAGCCGGATGAGCTCCAGCAGGTGCAGGCGGGTGGTGATGTCCACGGCAGGTCCTCGAGAGGTGGATGGGGCCGGCGGCGGCGCCCGGTGGGGGTCAGGACTGGGGGGCGGGATTCTCGTCCACCTCGGGCAGACCGACGAGCCGGCGGCCGAGGTTGGTGATGTAGGCGTGCTGTTCCTCGCCCGTGGCCTGCGTGCCGCCCTCGGGGAGCATCGTGACGAGGCCTTCGCGCACGAGGGAGCTCATCGTCCGCGCCGAGGTGTTGGCGTCGATCCGGCCCTCTTCGGGAGAGGTCAGCACGCTCATCAGGGCGTTGGCCTTGGGAATGCTCAGCAGGGCGAGGTTGCCCCGGCTGGTGAGCCGGTCCCAGGGGCCGGACGTGCCGGGCCTGACCGGGAGGGGCTCGATCCACTTGCGCTCACGCATGAGGACCAGCGAGCGGGAGCTGACCCCTGCGGGGAGCTCCCGGTCGGGATGGCGCAGCGCGGTGAGCATCCATTCGCGCTGGTGACTGGTCGGCGCCGGCACGCGGGGGCCGGCCGTCGTGGAGGTGGTCATGGTCGGTACTCCCGGGGGTCAGCGGTACAGGGCGACGCGCAGGTCCTCGCCGCCGTCCCAGGCCCGGCCGAGGCCGTCGAGGGCCGTGCCCACCTCGTCGTCATCGTCGAAGTCGTGGGTCTCGGTGCGGGCGCCGAAGTGGAAGGTGGCATCGTCACAGCGCCACTCGTTCGCGAAGTTGAGCTCGAAGGTCACCGCGTCGGGCAGGCTCGTGCCGGTGCGGCGGAAGTACTTCTTGAGCTGCGCGCGGAGGTTCTCGAAGTCGTCCGGGTGAGCGGAGACGGGGACGTCGTCGTCGACGCGGCGTCCGTTGCGCTGGCGCCCGCACTCGGTGCACAGCTGCTGTGAGGGGGAGTTGTCGAAGAGGCAGTCGCGCCCCTTGCACTGCCACAGCAGGCCGGCCGCGCGGAAGACCTCGCGTACGACGTCCTCCTGCTGCTCGGTTGCGGCCTTGAGAACCTGCTCGACCACGGTGTCGGTAATGGGTGTCCTCCTGGTTGCACGTACGCGTTGAGGGCGGGCCCGAACCCCCTTCTATGCGTATAAGTTTACCGCCAATGAGGCACGGAGGCAAGTTATACGCGTCAATATTGATGGGGTGGAACCCGCCCTCACGTTGGCCGGCCGGGGGCGCTCTGCGCTGCGGCGTCACTCGGGAGCGGCCGGGAAGGGGTCAGCGGTCCGTCGTACGCGCGGGTCCGGGCTGGGGGCCGGGAGGGCCGATCGGGGCTTCGGAGACCCCGGTGTGGCGGAGGTACGCGAACAGAGGGTCGGCCAGGTCCTCGTGCACACCGGCGGCGTGGTGGTCGCACAGCCGCATCCGCTGGGTGCGGCGCTCGGCGAACGTGACGGTCAGCAGCCTGGTGGCGGCCCCGGGGCACGCGCCGCGCCGGTTGGTGTAGGCGTACGAGTCGCACCCGGCGGCACGCCTCTCCCGCTTCTGGGTGTCGGTCAGCCCGTAGGTGGTCGGCATCGTTCTCCTTCTGGTGTTCGGTTAGGCGAGCGCGGACGGGCAGGGGGAGCAGGCCGTGCACAGGCCGGACTCGTCGGTGGTCAGGGGGCCGTTGCAGTCGTCGCAGAGGCCGTCGGGCCAGGTGAAGCCGAGCGCGCCCAAGCGCCAGTTGAGTTCCTCGATCATGTCGCCGCCGGAGAGGTCCTGGTCGGCGAGCTGGGTGAGGACGACCCGCATGCCCGCCATCGGGTTGGGGACGCGGGAGCGGGCCGCGGCGCGGTCGGTGACGGAGATCAGGAGGCGCACGAGGCGGTCCCGGAGGGCGGCGGCGATACGGCGGGCCATCAGGCGGCCACCTCCGCCGTGTTGAGCGTGGCGAGGAGGGGCTGCACGAAGGTCCGCGCGACGGCCGTGTCCGCCTCCCGCCAGGCGGGAGAGGACTCGATCATGCGCCACATGGCGTCCGTCATGGGCGTCAGGTCGTACAGGGGGCTGTCGTGGACGAGCTGCGGGTCGGTGGCGCCGTCGATGTCGACGAGGTGGCCGTCGGGCCGCACCGCGACGACGTGGGCGATCTGGCAGATGCACACGCCGTCCGCGACGTGGTTGCCGAGGCCGCAGTTGTCGTAGTCGTCGTCGCACTCGGGGTCGATGAACGCGGCCGTCTGCCAGCCGGTCTCCTGAGCGAGAGCGCGGGCGAGGGCGTGGCACTGCCCGTTGTTGAACGCGTCGCGGGCGGTGTCGTCGAGCTGGCCGGGCGTGACGTCGAACTGGGCGCCGTTGGCGCCGAGTACGGCAACGGGCCGGTCCTGGGGAAGCCCGAAGGCCTCGGTGAGCCGGTCGATGAAGCCGTCGAGCTTCTCGTCGGCCTCCAGCGCCTGCACGCGGCGGGTTTCCTCGTAGTCGTCCCACTCGCCTTCCATGACGCCCTCGACGTCGCTGAACGCGTTGAGGGCGATGCGGTGGCGGGCGGCCATCTCGCGGTACTCGGCGAGGATCTGGTGAACGACGGTGCGCGGCTCGGTGGAAGAGGGGGTCACACGGGCTCCTGGTGATCGGGGGCGGGGTGGTGCGCGGCCTAGGTGGGCCGCTAGGAGCGCGATGTGCATGAGTCCTCCGTGAGGGCGTCGAGCGGGTGGGGCGGAGCCTGGGGGTGGTGGGGCGCGGCGGCCGGGTGTGCGGCCGCCGCGCCGGTTCAGGAGCGGTAGGCGGCGTTGTCCTGCGCCTGGGTGGCCTGCAGGGCGCTGCCGCGCCGGGTGATGTAGACACCCAGGTCGATCGGTGTCTCACCGTCGTCGTCGGCGATCTGGACGTCTTCGAGGAAGCGGGCGCGGACAGTGCGCATCAGCGCGCCGAGCTCGTCGAACGTGGCCTCGGGTCGGCGCGCGCGTGCGATGAGGGACGCGACCGGTTCGGTCGGGCTCTGCGGGGCGCCCTCGTCGAGCCAGGCCCGGATCTGCGCGCCGAACTCCCGGCCGGGCCGGTGCACGACGGTGCCCGCGAGGCCGGGCGAGAGCGCCTTGTTGACCACGAGGGTGTGGTCGGTGTCCAGCGAGGCGACGAAGTTGAACTCGTACTCGATGCCCTCCCTGGCCACGGGCTTGCCGCCGACGCGGCGGGGGTGCTTGCGGCCCTGCTCGTCGGGCTCCAGGACGTACTCCATGGTGGAGCGCAGCGTCACCACGACGTCGCCGGGATAGGCGAAGAGCGCGTCGAGCATCCTGCGTTCGCGGGGGCGCACTTCCTTCCATCCCGCGTTGTTGCCGCCGCCGGAGCCGCGCTTGGCCGCGTCGTCGACCTGTTCGAGGATGCCGCCCGGTCCGGCCCAGAAGAGGGAGAACGAGTCGATGACGACGGTGCCGTAGCCGAGTGCGGCGCAGGTGGCCAGGGCGGCGACGAGGGACTCGGGGGAGCAGTAGGAGAGCGGCGGGCAGACGTCAAAGTCGAAGAGGTCGGCGTACTGGGACGCGTGGCCGTGCACGGCTTCGATGACCGCGGTGGAGCTGCCGAGTCCGGCGGCGATCGCCAGCGCGGTGAACGTGTGCCCTGATCCGCTCGGCCCGCCGAGAGCGATCCGTCCGCGGGTCTGCGTGCGCACCGCGGGATCGAACGGGTACAGGGGGTGGCGCAGGGGCCGCGTGTCGGGTCGGGTTTCGTGGTCCGGCGGGTGCGTCGTGATGGTGTCCGTCAAAGAGTCCTCCGGGGCACCTTGATGGATGAAAAGGGAGCGGTCCCGGTCCGGGCCGTGAGGCGCCCGGTTCCGGGACCAACACCCTCTGACGCGTATAACTATACCACGAATCTGAGCTAAAAGGGCAGGTCAGAGCCTGTTTCGCGCCTATTCGGCGTCGTTCTTCGCCTCGCTCGCGGCGGGCTCGGCAGCCTTCTTCGCGTAGTAGTTGTCCTCGGGCAGCAGACGGAACGGCTGGCCCTCCGTCGTGTAGCCGTCGGGCTCCGGGCCGGCCTGCCGCTTCTCCTTGCGGTCAGCGGCGTCGGCCTTGTGCCCCTCAAGGGTCTCGAGCCACCAGTACGGGCGCTGCAGCTCGTCGTACCCGTCGGCCTTGGGCACGCGGCCCTTGTTCAGCGACTGCTCGAAGACGCCGACGTCCTTGTACCCGAGCACCGCGGAGGCGTGAGGCGCGTAGTGCCGGAGCCGGCCCCGGGTCAGCGGGTCCACGGTCAGAGGCTTCTTCGTCTTCGGGTCCAGCGCTTCGGCGTCCTTCACCGGGTGCGGGTCGATGGTCGGCTTGACCGGCACCCAGCGCCCGGGTCCCTTGTTCTGGATCTCCTCGACTAGCTGGCCGCGCGCGTCCATGTACCCGATGGCCTTGAGGAACCCGACCACGACCCGGCGGGGGTACCGCGGGCGCGCCTCGTCCGCCTCCGGCGCGGGAACGCCCATCGCCTCGGCGACCGACCGCATCGGGTGCGGGGTCGCCTTCTCGTAGCCGCGGGCCGCCTTCCCGGTCGGGGAGCGGTGCCACTTCTGCGGCGTCGCCCGGTTCACGCCGGCTAGCTTGGCGATCTCGCCCAGGCTGAGCGTCTCGTCCCGGCCGAGGCTCTCGATGAACCAGAACGGACCGAGCTCCTCGTCCTCTCCGTCGGCCGGCGGGACGTGGCTGTTCTCCAGGGCCTGCTCGAAGGCCTCCGCCGACTGGTAGCCGAGGATCTCGCGGGCCTCTTGTGCGTAGTAGCGTTCGCGGGCCACGCCACACTCCTTTCGTTGCCGATAACTGAATCCGCGTACGAGACTACGGCAAGTTATGCGCGTCGCGTAATGGGTCGTGCTCGGCGAGTTCCCGCACGGCGCGGTGTCGGGTCCCGAACCGCGTGTCATCATTCCGCGCGGCGATGTCATCCCGATGTCCATTTCGACATGGCCGTGGGATTCACGCATTCAGCGCTGGTACTTCGCCTCTTCGTGTACAGGCCCCCTCCGGCTGCCATCACGGGTGAGCATCCGGTGACGGGCTTTCGAGCAGCTGCTCAGACCAGCGCGGTACGTCCTTCGTCCGTGGCCTCGACCAGGTCCGGCCGCTCGCCGTTCGCCGGGTGGACGACCCGCACCAGATTCTTCTGCCAGAGGGAGACCGAGGCCCCATAGAGCGCGACCTGCTCGTCTGCCCAGGCGACGCGGACCGGGTCGTCCTCCGGGGCATGCACCTCGGGCAGTACAGCCTGGGTGAGGGCGGGGAAGAACGTGGACATCGCGGTCGGGGCAGGCGCCTGGGAAACGGCGCGCAGCAGGCCCCGCTCGTGGACAGTCAGCTTCATCGCGTCAGCGTAGAAGCCCGTCCCCCTCATTGGGGTCAGGCGGAAGGAAAGGTGGGCATCGGCGAGCCTGCCCAGGTGGCTCTGGCCGCGTTCCACTGCATCAGGAGGCGGGCGGGCAGGTCCCGGCGCTCAACAACACGGACCGCCACGGGGTTGATCCGCACACCCCGCGCGCCGACCCGCTCGACGAAGCCGCGGGCCTCGAGCCGGTCCACCGCTTCGATGAACTCGCCGGGCGCCAGGAAGAACGACGGCGCGAGCAGAAACCCCAACTGGAAGTTCCTGATCTCCGGCGGCTCCTCCGGCCGGTGCAGCTCCGCCTGCTTCAGGGCCAGCCACAGCAGAACGGTGGCCTCGTAGGGGGAGGCGGACAGCTCCCGGAGAACGTCTTGGTGCAAGGACACCACCAAGGTGTTGGCCGAGTCGGGATCGAGCGGCATGAACTGTCGGTCCTGGTCCGTACCCGGCGGCAGGATTCGGAACGGAGGTAGGGGATCCATCGCGCGCCGGGCGTCCTGGATCCGGCCCCCGTGCAGCTGAGAGCGTCCGGCCCGGTCCGGTGCGCACTTCTCCCCCGGCGCGGCCTGGCAGTCGGGACAGGTACGGGTGCGGGCCTTCTCCCGCACGGCCGGGGCAACAGCTCGGCTCACGTCAGCCTGCGCCGGTTCTTGCTGCTCACCAGGGAGCCTTCCGCTGGAGTCGGGTGGTGGTGCTCAGCATGGTGGCGCTCCGCGGCGGCCAGGAGCAGCAGCTCCGTACGCCTGCGGGTTTTCGCCCGATCGTGCGAGTGCGCTGCGGCCCGTCGTTGACGCACGCCGGCGGCCCCGGCATGACCGACCCGACCGAGGCGGGCCTTGAGTCCTGCATCTCGTCTCCCCCCGATCCATGACCTGCTGAATAGCCATCTGGGGCCGGGGAAATGGACAGTTCCCCGAGACAGGGGAGGTGACACGACCACAGGATCGGGACATGAAACCGCAGCTCAGAGCGATATGTGAAGACACGGCTGACGGGAACCTACACCCGGATCGGGCCGGCCTCAGGCCCCGGCGCCCGCGGTGCGGGATCCCTGCGCGACGACGGTGTGACCGTGGGGCCCGGAGGCCGTCAGACCCTGCACCTTCAGCGCACGCAGGGCCGAATAGGCGCTGCTCAGGGAGAATCCGCGCTGCTCGGCGATCTGGCGGGCGGACGGCATTCTCGACCCTGGCGGGAACGCCCCGTCGGCGATGAGCTTCTCCAGGAGTTCCGTCAGCTGCTGGTGACGGGGCTTGGCGCGGTGAGTGGCGGGGGACGCCGGCGGCTCCGGCGGAGGAAGGGGCGTCAGGTCCAGTCCGGGAAGCGGCAGCGGCTCGGCCGCCGGCGAGGCCACGATGGCGCCCCCCGCTCCCCGGGTCAGCAGGCCTTCGCCCACCAGGAGGTCCACGGCCTCCTTCACCGTCCGCCAGCCCACCCGGTACAGCTTCACCAGTTCCCGCTGCAGCGGCAGCCGTTCACCGGGCCGAAGGTGCCCCTCCCGGATCTGGGTACGCAGCAGCTCCGCGAGGCTGGCGTGGACCTTGAGGTCGAAGGGCGACAGGCCCGGAGAGGCCCGGTCGTCCCCGCCCCGCCAGGCGAAGCCGTGGTGGAGCACGACGGCGTGCTGCCCGCGGCCGCTGCCCCGCTGCGCCTGCTCGGCGAAGGTGGCGTTCTTGGTGCCGGCGGTCACCAGGGCGGCGTCGCGGTGGGGCTGTTCGATGATCTCGTCGGTGGGGACGAGCCATACGGCCCAGGGCTGGTCGGGGTGGCCGGGGCGGATGCGGTTGGGTCCGAAGAGGTTCATGTGCGGGGTTCCCCAGGGGCGAGCGGGCCGGTCGAGGTGGGCAGTACGCCGCCCGCGGCCGGGCCCGGCCGGGCCGCGGCCGCGATCCGTTCCCTGGGGAACGTGCTGGGCGCGCGGCCATGGCCGGGGCGTTCGGGACAGCGGGCGGTACTGGGGGTCAGGCGCGCAGCCACTGCACGAACTGAGAGGTGATCCCGTCGTAGAGGTCCTCGTCACCGATCCGGTGGGGGTCGTCCGCCCGGAACAGCCCGATGTGGTCCACCGGCAGCCCGAGGTGGTCGAGCGTCTGGAGGAAGTCGACCTTCTTCCCGAAGGAGACGAAGAGCCAGAACATGTGCTGGTCGACCGCCTGGCGCATCAGCTCGAGCGTCTCGGCGCGGTCGTCGGGGTTGCCGTCGGTCTGGAAGACGACGAGTGCCGGCGCGGTGGCGCCGGAGGCCCGGTGGTGCGCCATCACCGCGCGGATCGCCGTGGCGTAGTTCGTCCGGCCCATGTGGTCCAGTCCGCGGTGTACTTCCTCGATGCGGCCTTCGTAGTTGTCGACGCTGACCACCGTGGTTCCGTCGACGTCCGTGGAGAAGAACGTCACCGGCACCGAACCGTCGTCGTCGAGGGTGCGCGACAGCCCGAGGACGCGCTCGGCCAGGTACTGCACGGTGCCGTCCGAGTAGTACTTGCGCATCGATCCGGACCGGTCCAGCACGAGGTAGACGGCCGCGCGCTCGCCCGCGAGACCGGACTTCTGCAGGCTGTGTGCCGCCTTCTTGGTGAGGTCGGCGACCGACGTCCGCGCCGGCCGTGCAACGGGAGCGGACGGTACGTCGGGGGTGGAGGAGCCGAAGAACTTCTTGAGCACGGGAGATCCGTTCGTCAGGGCCGGTGGGCGGCCGTGGGGGTGATGTGGGAGATCGTGCGGCCCTGGCCCTGTGGACAGAGTCCGGGCCCGTCGGGCGCACCGCCGCGGCGATCCGGGGCGTAGAGGTCGGCGAAGAACGCCAGGTGGTCCCCGATACCGCGGGCACCGGCGAGCGGGTGCGCGAGCGCGGGCCAGACCGTACGGGCGAGGTTCGCGTACGCCTTACCGGCGAAGACCGTCACGTCCGCGACGCCTACCGCCAGGTGGTGGGCCTGGCTCAGCAGGACGGCGCGCGGCACCTGGCCGCGCTGGCCCGCGCGCAGGTCGTACCGGAGGATGTGGTCCTGCGGGCGCAACAGCCCGAACTTCGCCGAGAGCACGAGGAGTTGGCTGTCGGGGCCGGCCTGGGTCTCGGCGGCCCGTCGGGCAGCCCGGTGGTAGCTCCCGATGTACATCTCGCCGGCAGCACCCGCGGGCGCAGCGGACTTCGTGTTCGAGCACGGGACCACCACAACCCGGGGCAGCGCCTCCCCGAGAACACGAGTCCTTCCCGCCGCGTTGATCCGGAACTGCGCCGCGCGGGTATGGGGGCCGAGCCGCCGCAGGCGGGGCCCGATCTCGCCGATGAGGCCGAGGCGTTCCAGGCCGTACAGCTCGCTGTCGGCGAGCGATGCCGGTACGTCGCCCGCAGGATGAACCGCCGCGCTGTGCAGTCCCGCGCGCTGGGCCCAGCTGAGCTCCACGGCCTGGGGCTCGCCCGCCGGCGGGCCCGTCATGCCGGACGGCCTTCGTCGACGAGGGCGACGGGCATGGGCAGGCCGTAGTGGTGAGCGAGACCTTCGACCGCATCCCGGTGATCGGCGTAGCTGCGCCCCACCTCATCTCCGTGGGCGTCGGTGACGATCAGGTTCGACGTCGGGGACGCCCCGTGCGAGGCAAGACGCACGGCCCCACCGGCGACCTGCGGCGCGTATCCCTCGAAGACCACCGAGCGGCGGAACTCGAGGAGGGCGCCCACCCGGCGCAGCCGCGCCGTGGTCTGCGGCGTGCCCGGGATGGCCGCGCGGGCCAGGACGGAGTGGCGGAACCGCCGGACGTCGGTGAACCCGCCCTGCGACACGGCGGATTCGAACGCGTCGAGAGCAGCATCGCGGCACCGGTGCGTCTCGCAGGGTGCCCCCGGGCTGGGCCGCGGGATCCACACGATCCGTACGCTCTGGCCTTCAGCGGCCGCGGAGAAGCCGGCGCAGGCCGAGTCGGCGCCGGCGAGGCCGGCGGAGCGGAGGATCTCGTCGGCGAGGCGGACGTCCCACCGCGACGCCTTCGGATACGGCTGGTAGCGGGGTGTCCGCTCGGGGATCAGGGCTTCTCGGGGCAACTTCAACTCCATGGGGCAGGCGGGCCAGGGACATCGAACACGGTCGTCAGGTTTTACGCGTCATGCGGGAGGTCGCTGAGGGCGATCGGCCAGGAGGAGTCGATGACCGTCACCTCCACCAGCCACGCCCGCGCCGGTTCCGCGCGCGGGTGCTCGTCGGCCTGGCTCGGCGCTTCGGTGGGCATCGCCTGGCACGTCTCAAGGAGCGCGCGTGCCTCGTCCCCGGTGCGGCACGCGTGCACGGCGCCCTCCAGGTCGTGCAGCTGGTAGCTACGCACCCCGCTGTGGCCGCCCGGGGGGAGAGCGGGAGGTGGCGTCGGCTGTTCGTGCCCCGGCAGCTCCCACCGCTCGATCGCCCGGTACGTCACCTCGCGAACGTGCTCAGTCACCGCGATCCGGGACACCCAGGGCCGCTCAACCGCGAGCCGGTACTCCTCGCGTACGCGCTCCCGGCTGCTCAGCCGGTGCGTCCCGCACTCGTAGAACTCCCTTCCCTGTACCTCGCGGTAGAGCGCGAGGGACCAGCGCACCTCGCGATCGGGGGCGCCCGTACCGGGTGAGGCGGCGGGGGCCTCGGCCATGGTGGTGATCGGAAAGCACGTCCTCTCGGAGATGGGGGCGACGGGGCGGTCAGCCGGCCGGGGTGTGGGCGGCGGCCCGGGCAGGGATCGCCGGCCCGGGACGAGCCGGGTGGTACGGGCCGCTGCCGCTCGTATGGCCCGCCGCAGGGCTGGGCTGCCGCCCGCGCGTGGCGGTCGGCAGCTCGGGACACCAAGAGCACCGCACGCGACGGCCCCCGGGTGCGGGATGAGGCGGCAGCGGGTGTCGTGTCAGCCGGGTGCATCGCGCGCAGGAGTACCAGCCCAGCGCGTTGAGGCCGCCCTCGGTGATCGCGTAGCGGCCGCTCGCGCTTGCCCTGGCGACGTAACCGCGGCGCACCAGGCTGTCCAGGGTCCGCGCTGTATCGGCGTCGCACCCGGCCGTCCAGCCGCAACCGGGATACCAGACGCCACCGTTGAGCCGCGCGAGGGCACCGAGGACCAGTTGCTGGGTACGGCCGAGGGGGCGGGTCAAGTGACCTCCGAGGTCATCGCGGACGACACCGCGCCGTGATGACGCGGAAAGGTTGACGCATCCATCTTCATATGGAAAGTTATACGCGTCAAGCTGAGCCGGCGGGGCCACTGGTTCCCACAGGGCGGGCCGGGACAACCGGCCCGCCCTGGCGGCCCCTGTCCACAGGTCGCCTGCGCGACATTCATGCCGCCAGCCGTACGAGCCACCTTCACCCATGAAAGCGAGACCCGCGCCGTCATGAACCTGACTGCCCGCCGGATCACGGCCACCACGTCCGCCCTCGCCGCGGCTCTCGCGCTCGGAGCGTGCGGCCCCGACTCCGGCCCGCTGGAACACGGCACCGTAAAGGACAAGCGCCACCAGGCCGAGAGGGTCACCCCGACCTACCGGGATACCTACCGCGAGACCAACTGCCGCAACATCAGCGCCAGCGCCTTCACTCTCGGCGTCAGCCGCGCCACCACGACCGGCGGTTCAGGGGGCCGTTCCTCCACCTCCGGGGGCCGCTCCTCCACCACCGGAGGAACCACGAAGGTCAAGCCTGCTCAGCCCAACTCGAAGAACCTCGATAAGGGCACCAGCGGCGGCAACAGCGCGGGAGGTGCGACCGGCGGGGGCAACACGACCCGACGCCACTGCGACCGCGAGTACACGGGTCGCGAGCAGACCGGCACCCAGCGCCACCCGGCGGTCTGGGAGGTCCTCATCCAGGACGGTAAGCGCAGCAACTGGAAGCGGGTCGACAAGGACACGTGGGACCACATCAAGCCGGGAGACAAGATCTGACCGGTAGCCGAGCCCCGCGGGAACCCCGCAGCTGTCCACAGGGGCCCCTCGCGATCACCGGACTCTGTCCACAGGCAGTTCCGCAGATCGTGAGGGTGTCCTGATCCAGAGCAGGACACCGCTGGCCGGCACACGTGCTGGCCAGCGGGCGTTCTCCTCGAAAGGCACCTACGTGACGCTTCTCCCCGCATGGGCCCTCTCCATCGGCGCCACGCTGATGGCGGTGCTCTTCCTCATCCAGATGGGCAAGGCGTGGCTCAACCAGGACTGGCCGCGGATGTGCTTCGCCACGGTCGGCGCCATCATCTTCCCCAGCATCGTGATCAACCCCGGGCTCCTCACCGACTTCACCGGCAAGCTCGCCGACCAGGTGTTGGGTGACATCGCGCCCGCAACGGAGACCCCGGCCCCTCACGCCACCCCGAGCCCGGCCCCCCACGTCGGCGCACCCGACCTGCCCTGGACCACGATCTCCCTCGTCCTCGGAGCCGTCATGACCGTGATCGCTCTGCTCCTCGCCATCAGTTCCGTCATCCGCCGCCGGCGCACGAAGCTGCGCGCCGAGCAGACGCGCGCGGATGAAGTCACGCGGCGAAGGACGGAGTTGGAGCTGCGCCACGACGCGATCCTGGAGGCCTACGGCGACTTCCAGATGAACCAGCTCCACCACCTCGACCGCCTCGCCCTGGCAGACGTCAACGTCGACCGCACCGCCCAACTCATTGACGCCCTCGACGCAACGCGGGACGCACGCATCTCCACCGCCCCGGAAGCCCTCGACGCCTACCGCACCGCGGTCACCGCACTCGAACTCGCCTGGAAGCGTGCCGACCACTACGCCCGCGCGAAAGGCGCCGACTACCTCCCCGAGGCCGAGCGCCGCAACATCGAGCAGGCCAAGGCCGCACTGGCCATCGCCCTCGACGCTCAGGGACACGCCCCCGAGCGGCAGCTCGCCCTCCGGCGCGCCCTGCGCCTGATCGAGAGCGTCATTCCCGTACCCGGTGAAGCGATCGCCGCCCTGGAAGCGAGCACTCGCCTCGCTCTGGATGCGGCCTGAACACCAGCCTCCCGGTGTCACACCCGGCTGATACAAGGAATCGACGAGAGGACACCCCTTGAGCTACATCAAGTTCCAGGACCTGCACGGGGCAGCGACCCTGCGCGGCAGCGAACGCCCCTGGCTGCTGATCCAGATGCACGACCTGGCCGCGCAGCTGCTCGCCAACCACCCCGACGCAGCCGACGCGGCCGGCGGCCTGTTCGACCTCCTGCCGACCGACCACTACCTCCGTGAGGTGCCACCGCACCTCCGCACGGGCCCGACCCGCTGGCTCCAGGGGTACGCCCGCGCCCTCCAGGACATCTTCGACGATCCGATTGTCGACTTTCGCGGCCAGACGATCCGCCCCCTGACCCTGGTCCTCAACACGGCCATGGAGGACGGCTCGGATACGGGGCGTCTCGCCGCGCGCCTCATGGGGCAGTGTGAGATCAACTGCTGGGTCGACGGCCCCAACCGGCGCTGGCTGGCCGACGTCGTGGGCACCGGCCTGGCGTCCGGCCGCTACCGAGAGGGGTGCGGATGGGAGGACCTGCAACGCTTTCTGCTCGAGCGCGACGACCTTCCCGCCGTCGCCTCGTACAGTTCCGAGTTCCCGACCCAGTGGGCAGCAGGTTTCGTTCCGCCCGGCGCCACGGCTGAGACCGACGACGGCGAGGAAGCCTGGGAGGTGCTCACCTCGCAGGAGCAGTGGAGTCATGGACTCAGCGCGCTACGAAGCCGGACGGCGGAGCAGCTGGAGATCACCCCCGACTGGAGTACGTACCGGTTCGGCTCCGAGGTCACCCTCAGGGACCTCCTGGCCCATGACCGCACCACCCGGCTGGAGCAGGCTTTCCAGCTCACCACCTGATGCCCCGCGCTGTCGGTTCCTCTCTCCGAGGATCGCGTCAGCGCCGCGGACAACGCAAAAAAGGGGCCGGCCCGCCGAAGCGGGCCGGCCCCTATCTGCTGTTCTCACACCGTGCAGTGACGGCTCAACTCGGCGGACCGTCCGGCCGCCCGGAATTCTCTTCAGGCTGTCCTGCCGCGATCTGGGCCTGGTAGCAGGCCGCTTCCAGCTCGGCGACTTGGTGGGCCACCAGAAGCGCCTCCTCCCTTCCCCGCCCGAACGCGGCCCCACGGCCGACATCCGAAACGCGCCTCCACCCCTCTCCATCGATCCACGCCCGCAGCCCGGTGAGGGCCCCGTCTGTCACACCCCACGCGTCCCCCGTCAGACCCTGCTGGACCACCACCTCGGCGTAGCCGCCGGCGCTTCCCTGCGGCAGCGGCACCCGGAACTCGGACGCCAGCGCGAGCTGTTGGCTGGCCGGCATCACCCGCGGCGCGGACGGGTCGCTGCGCACCGTCCGCGCTCGGAGCGACACTGCGGTGGGACCGTCTGCGTCGGTGGCGCTCGCGAGGATCTCGGCGTGGTCGAATGCGAGGTCAGGCAGCGCGCCCAGCGGCCACCAGAGAGCGGCCGTGGCGTCATCCCCTGCGGTCGGCGGGACAAGCGTGGGCAGGGTGGCCGTGTACGCGACGGTGACGTACCGGCCGCGAGGGTCCCTGTCCGGGGCGTCGAAAACGCCCACCTGCCGGAGATCAGCGGCGGGAACCACGATGCCGGTCTCCTCCTTCAGTTCGCGGGCCCCCGCGGCCAGACTGGCTTCCTCGGCGTCGACGTGACCTCCGGGAAGGGCCCAGCAGCCTGCGTACGGTTCCCAGCCGCGCTGGATCAGCAGGACGTGCCCGGCTGCGAGCAGAACGACGTCGGCGGTGAAGCGGATCGTCTCGGCGGTGGTGTCGTCGGTCATGTCTGCATCCTGATCTCGAAAGGCGAAGGAGGGGCCGGACCCGCGCAGCTCTACGGCGGTTCCGTCCTGGTCCGGCGGCCGAGCTGCATCGGGTGGCCGAGGGAGAGGACCACCACTCGAGCCCAGGCAGCGGACCGTAGCCCGACGGGCGCGGTGCGGGCTCCGTGATGTGCTGCGCGTCAGCCGCCGTCGGTGCTGTTCGTCCAGCGATGTCCGGCGGGGCACCGCAGGGCATGGTTGCTGAGCCGCTGGTAGGGGCCGCGGTCGTCCCAGTGGTGGGTACCGGAGCTCGCCGGAAGGCCACAATCGGGGTTCGGGCAGAGCCAGGTGGACAGCTCGTACGAGGCCAGCGGACGCGGGGCCGTGCGCTTGGGCCCGGTCACGGGTACAGGCGCGACTCCCCCGCGTCGTGGCCCGGGTTCGATCCGTACGGTGGGGCGAGGCGGGCGTGGCGCTGCACGGCGCTCCCGCACCTTCGCGATCAGCCGCATCCATGTCATCTCAGTTCCGTTCTCTACGGTGATCCGGCTGGCGCAGGCACTGCGACTCGCTGGATCGGGGCTGATGTTGTGGCGGTGAGCCGTCGCAGTGCCTCGGCGGCTCCGCGCGGCCTGCCGGCGCTCAGTCCTTGCGCCAGGTCCCCTTGACCGTCCCCTCGAACGTGCCGGTGCGGCTTCGCCTGCCGCCCCCGCAGGCGAAGCGCACGGTCACACCGATGACCACGGCGACTCCGACGACCTTGAGAACCGTGAGGGTCGCGGCCCACACAGCTGCGGCGGCCGTCGTGAGGCCGGCTGCGATCTGCGGACCGTAGAGGCCACCCGTCACCGCGACGGCGGAACCCGCGGAGAGGTAGGCACCGGCCTTGATGCGGCGCCGGTTGGCGGTGAGCCAGGAAGGCAAGCTGTGGGGTGAGGCGCCGCTGCCCGGCGCGCTGGCCGTCGTGGTTGCCGGCGCGGCGTAGTGGCGTTCGACCACCGGCGGCAGCGACGCGACCGGGAGGGTCTCGCGGATGAGTTCCGTGGTCCCGTCGGCATGGGTTCGGTGAATCTCACGAAGTGTGTAGCCGTCGGGGATGACGAAGGGCGTGATGCCCGGAGCCACCGCTGCAGGGGTGGGGGTATCCCGTGGGACGGGCGCGGGGTCGCTGTACGCCTCGTCGAGGAGCTTGCGGGCGATGGCGTCGTGCTGGGTGGTGTCGGCGGACACGAGGTGACTCCTTTGGGAGGTGAGGGGGCTTTCCGGAAGGGCGGGGCCGAGCGGACCCGCCCTTCCGGAAAGTGCCTGGGGCCGGCGGCTGGTGAGCTGCGGGCCTGGCTGCGCGCGGGGGTCGGAAGTCAGCGGGAGTCCGTCTGACGCCATGCGTTGCCGCCGAAGGACGGGTGTCGTTGACGGACCATGGTGATGTACCCGCGGCAGTGGTGGGTGGGGTGACCGGTGACGGGCCACCCCGAGGTGGTCGCGCACCAGGTGCAGCTGGGCAGGGGGCGCAGGAATCGGACGAGTCGCTGTCCCAGCAGGGTGAGCACGGCGCCGACCGACATGCCGATCAGGGTGAGGAGCAGGTCCATCGGGGCCTCTCTCAGAAGTTGATACCGCGTACGGCGTCGGCCACGGCGTTGAAGGCGTTCGTGAGGGTCGGGGCGATGCCGGTGGAGGCGAGGAAGAATCCGAAGGCGACGGCGGCCAGCGCGGGGCCCAGTCGCAGGGAGCCGCCGCGCAGCAGGATGAGGAGGATGACCGCCAGGAGGACGGCGGCGGAGACGGTGATGGCCATGTGTCAGTCCTCGTTCTTGAGCTTGTCGAGAAGGTCGTCCAGGTCGGTGGCGCGGTAGAGGACGTCGCGGGCCTTGGAGCCGTCGCGGGCGCCGACGATGTTGCGGGCCGTCATCTGGTCCATCAGCCAGAGGGCTTTCGCGAAGCCGATGCGCAGCTTGCGCTGGAGCATCGAGGCCGAGCCGAACTGGGTGCTGACGACCAGCTCGACGGCGTGGAGGAACAGGTCGAGGTCGTCCCGCTGGAGGGCGTCGAGATCGTCTTCGGCTTCCTCGTCCGTCGTCGGTGCCGCGTCGTCCCGCCACACGTACGGGGTCTTGGGCCCGCCCGGCTGGACGATGTCCTTCACGCTGGCGAACCAGGTCGTGATGGCCTGCCGGGAGGGCACCTTCTCGTCCGGGTACCGGGCAGCGAGTTCGGTGCGGCAGTCCTCGATCGTGGTGCCCGCCGGGCCGGCGTCGCGCACCATCGCGATGACCTCGTCGCGCCGCGGATGCTGCCGGGTACCGGCCGCGGTGTCCTTGGGCTTGTCGAACTTCTCCTTGTTCTGCGCAGCCTGCTCGGTGATCCGTTCCGCCTCGGCGACCGCCCGGGCGACGGCCGCCTCGATCTCGGCGTCGGCCGGAGGCTCGGCGCCCGGAGAAGCCGGCGGGCCACCAGCCGGCGGCTGCTGTCCGCCGTACTTGTTGAGGTAGTCCTGCGCGGACGGGAGGTCGCCGAGGTTGCCCGGCAGCTGCGTGCCGCCCAGGCCGCTGCCCATACCCGGCGCCCCGGTGGGCGGAGCGGAGGGGGGAGCGGCCTGGATGGTGGCGGTACTGCCGCCCGAGGCGTGCGCTGTGGCAGCGACAGCCGGGCGGTCCAGCCCGTAGGCGTCCAGGAGCCAGCCCATGCGTTCGGGGTCCGACCAGCGGTCCTCGTAGCCCCACTTGCACGCGACGGCCACGGCCTCGTCGTCGAGGTCGGGGCGGATCTTCCACCGCGCCACGGCCATCTGCTCGATGTCGTCCCGGTCCTCGTCGTCGTTGACGAACGCGATCCGGCCCTTCGCCGGCGGATCCATGGTCGGCATCTGCGGCGTCTTGCAGTAGCAGGCGCCGTTGCCGGGCAGCGCGGCAAGGTTGACCTGGTGGTAGAAGTCGGGGAAGACGTACTGGCCTTCACCGCGACGCGGGAACTTCAGCCCGATCACCGTGTCGTACTGGGACTCGATCTCCCCGCCGCCGGTATTGGGGCCGGTGCCGCGCTGGGCGACGTCGACGTAGTCGATCGCCGCCTTCCTGCCCTTCTTGATACCCCGGGTCTTGGGCTTGACGGCCGCGGGAGACCAGGCCATCAGGTCCGATCCCTCTTCGGTGATGAGGATGAGGGCCGGACGGCGCCGCTCCGGGACGATCTTGCCGCCGCGCATGGTCTTCGCCCGCTCGTCGGCAATGTCGTGCGCGGCGTTGTACATGCGCACGGCCTCGTCCTCGGTGATCGCTACCCAGTCGATGAGCGGCCGGTCGATGATGTTGCCGTTCTTGTCCTTCCACCCCTCCACCCACGGCCGGATCCAGCGCTTGGCGGTGTTGCCGCCGGCCATGTCGACCATCCAGATCACCGCGTCGATGCAGCGGGTCAGCAGGGAGATCAGCACGTGCAGCAGCACGCTCTTGCCGCTGCCCTTCTTGCCGGCGATGAACACGGAGTTCTGGCGCATCAGCAGTTCGATGGGCTCACCGGACTCCAGCATGCCCAGCGTCAGCGGCTCGTTGATGGTGATCGGGTGGTCGCCCTCGTCGAGCTCGACGAGCTCCGCCAGGACGTTGCGCGTCGATACCGACAGGAACGCCTCGTCGGCCATCTCGCCCGGCTTGAGGGTCAGCGCGCCGGGCCGGACTCCGGCCTTCATCTCCAGCTTCTTCAGCAGCGGCTGCAGGCCCTCGTAGTCGGTCTCGGTCAGCCGCAGCGTCAGCGTGAACCCGTTGTGCGCCTTGTCGCGCCTCGTCACGAAGACACCGCGGGCGCCGGCCGCCGTGAACATGTCCGCCCAGTCCGTGAGAGGCCTGGCCAGCGACGCCTCCTCGCGCTGCCACAGCTGCGCGATCTCCGGCGCGCGCAGATACCGGTCGACTGAGTAGAACGGCGCCAGGCACACGGTGACCGCGCCCACCGCCGCCGCTGAGGCCAGCGTCCACGGCGTGCCGTGCGAGGTGTAGTTCAGCCAGGCGGCGGCCGCGCCGGTCCACACGCCCGTGAAGGCCGTGTGGAACCAGCGGGCCTTCCTGCTCGCCCCCGGGCCGCCGGTGCGCATGTAGCGCGCGGCAGCGGCGGCGACCACACCACCGGCCGAGCCCAGCCCCAGCAGGTCCAGCGGGACGGTGTGACCGAGGTCCTCGACGGTGCCCAGTCCGACACCGCCGAGGTAGATGACCCCCGAGGTGAACAGCGGTGTGGAGAACACGCCGTGCACCCAGGGGGTGACCTCGCGGTCCTTCGAGCGGGACATGGTGGGGAACTCCTTCAGTTCGTGGGCAAGACCGGGGAACGGGGGCGCGCAGGCGCGGTCGGTACTACGCGTTGCGGGACTGGTCCCACTTCGCCCCCTGGTACGTCGGGTTCTCCAGGTTGTGCAGCTGCTCCGCGTGCACGACGCGGTACATCAGGTGGACGCCCTGGATCGCGCCTCCCAGGTCACGGAAGCGCTGCGCCGCGTCCCGGTGCATCTCGGTGACGGCCGGGCTGACGCTGAACTCGGACTCGGTGACTGCGGCGACCGTCTCCATCAGCACGTAGAGCTCCTCGGCCAGGGGCGCCAGGTGCTCGATGGTCATCTCGTAGCCGGCCATCGAGCCGGCGGGGTGCATCTGGATGTGGGCTCCGGCGTCCCGGACCGCAGCGGACGCGAACAGCAGCGGCATCGCGTGGACCAGCGGGTTGGCCCAGGCATACGTCGGCATGATGTGCGCCCAGTTCACGCTGACGTCCCACTTGCGGCCCTGCCAGGTGGGGTTCTCGATGTTCTCGAGCTGCGCGGCGTGGATCTGCCGGTAGAGCCCGTGGGCCGAGTCGATGAACTGCCCCAGGGCCAGGAAGTGCCTGCTGATTACGCGGAACTGGTCCGGGATGTTCGGGTCCACCTTGAAGTCGTCCTGGGTGACGGTCGCGACGCGGTGCATCAGCTCGAACATCGCGTAGTTGACCTGTCCGAGGTGCTCGATCACCGCCTCGTACCCCTTCATGGAGTCGGCCGGCGCGGCGGCGAACGCCTGCCCCGCTGTGCGGATGGCGTCGGCCGCGTAGATGAGGGGGTAGGTGTGCTGAACCGGGCTGTTGTCCACGGGTGTTCCCTTCGGTGCGGTTGCTGCGGCCGGTGACGGCACGGGGGTGTGCCCACCGGAGGGCGGGGCGGCGGGTGTGCCGGTCCCCGCAGCCGGAGCCGTCGCGGCGGCCGGCTTCGGGGTGGGCCGGGCGGTCGCGGTCCGGTAGACCCAGGAGTTCAGCCACGTCCAGGTGCGCGAGACGGTGACGAGCTTGGCCAGCGGGCTGGTCGCCCAGTACATGACCTTGGACAGCGGGCGGAACCAGTTCGGGCCTGCCGAGGAGTAGCGGACGCTGCCGAGCACGGAGTGGATGCTGAGCATCGCCCGGCCGCCCCAGCGCATGGTGTTGGCCAGGAGCTTGCCGCCGTGCTTCTTGGTCCCCCGATAGACGGCCCGGAACGGCGTCCCCGCCCGGCGCACGCCGCGCCGGAACTTCTTGCTGGTGACCTTCTTGTAGCCCCGGCCGACAGCGGCAGCGAGCTTGCGATGCGGCCTCTTCCACGTGTAGCGGCGGTGCCGAGGTGCCTTCGCCTTCCCGGTCTTCTTCTTGCCGGGGCCCTTCGGGACCGGCGTCTTGCCCTTACCGCCGCCAGAGCCCGCCTTGCCCGGGCCCTTCCCCGATCCCTTCCCGCGACGCGGGAAGGGAATGATCTTCGTCCTGCCCTTCCCGCCGGCGGAGTTCTTCGGCGCCGTCCCGGTACCGCCACGGCCCTTTCCTCCGACCTGAGAGGGTCCGTTCCGGTTCTGCTTCGGCGAGGTAGGCGCCGTGGCACCAATACCCGTTCCGCTTCCGGGAGTCCTGCGATTCAGCAGGCCGCGGCGCGAGGTCTGGGCGCCCGGCGTGGGCGGCTTGCGGTGCTTGCCGCCTCCGCCCTGGGCACCAGCCGAACCGCTGCCGGGGCGGCCGCCGAAGAGACTCCCCTTGTACGGCTTCGCAGCGCCTGACCGTGCGCTGGTCAGGCCCTTGCCGGGGGTGCGTGTAGAGGCGTTCTTGGAGCCCGAACCCGTGCGGCTGCTCGGTGCCTTCACCGAGCCCATGCCTGCGGGCTTGCGTGACAGAGCCCCAGGCGTCGGTGAGCTCTTGCCGCTGCCGGTCCGCCGGGGCGTGTGCCCGGTGCTGCTGGAACGGTTCCCCTGGCCCAGCGACCCGCCACCGCGGGCAGCCCGGCCGCCAGCGGAGCCGCCCGGACCGGCACCGCCGGCACCCCGGGCCGTGCGGCCGGCGCGGTGCCCTTTCGCCACACGCCGGCCGACCTTGATGACGAGCGCGGTGGTGGCGGTGGCGGCGGCGGCCAGAATCGCGAAGATCACGACGGGAAGACCGAACTGGTGAATCAGCCAGCACAACGAGATGAGTCCGATCAGGGCGCCCCCGGGGATGAGGACCCCGGCAAGACTCCCTTCTCCGCGGGACGTGGAGTCACGGCGCGAAGCGCGCTGAGTCTGGGGATCGGCAGCTGATGTCGAGCCCGACGCCGAGGGCTGCACGGCGCCAGGCGACGGCGCGGGCGCCGTGGCGGCCGGCAGCGCCACGTCGTAGTCGGGGGTGCTCACGGGGTGGTCCTCTCAGGGATGGTGACTGTGCGTGGTGTTCATGGCGTCAAGCCGGAGCGTCAACGTCAACGTCAAGGGCGCGCGTCAACGTCAATTTCGCTGCTCAGAGGGCCGCTCTTGGGTATCTGGGCCAGGAAGAGGAGCATCTGCGTCAAGTCCGGGCGTTGACGTTGTCGTTGACGCGCCAGCTTCACGTCACGTTGAGTTACAGAACGCTGAGGCGGGTGAGTAGCGATCTGCGGCGCCTGCGGCCGGGTTCCGGCTCATCGGCCGGCGCTGCGAGAGCTCGTAGCCGTGGGGGCAGCTGGTAGGGGAAGGTCTCCTGGAGCAGGGTGAAACCTCCCTACTCGCAGGCCGGGACGAGGGCCCTTTATGCCGGGTCAGGAATCCGAGGCAACGTCGCCCGGCGCGGCCTGCTCATCGGGCTGGTCCGCCGCGTTGATGGCCGCGATCACCGGGCCGAGATCGAGGGAGATCCGGAGGGTGAGTGGAGTCTCGCACCGGGTCTCGTGCGTGATGTAGGCGCTGCCGGGGGCGAGGGTCATGAGGTGGGCGTCGATGAGGCTCCTGGCCGCCTTGAGGGAGGTCTCGGCCTCCTGCGCGGTGGTGGCGTTCCACTGGTAGAGCGGGGGGTTGACTGCCATGTCTCGGTCTCCCTTTCGGTGTCGTCTCGGTGGTCTCGCAGTGCCGGCGGCCCGGAGGCGGTCTCTACACCCCGGGCCGCCGGTCTCACGCGTGGGTCCCGGTCCCGGTCCCGGTCTCGCGGTCTCGGTCTCAGCCGTGGGTCCCGGTCCCGGTCTCGCGGTCTCGGTCTCAGCCGTGGGTCCCGGTCCCGGTCTCGCGGTCTCGGTCTCAGCCGTGGGTCCCGGTCCCGGTCCCGGTCCCGGTCCTGGTCTCGCGGTTTCGGTCTCAGCCGTCGGTCCCGGTGGCCCGGGTCTCGGTCTCGCTGTACGTGCGGTGGCCAGCCGCGAAGAGCGCGCGGGCTTCCGCCAGGCGCTTACCTGCCGTGGACCGCGGGCAGCCAGTGATCTCCTCGGCCTCCCCAGGCTGAGACTTGGACCCGAGCTGTACGGCGAGGCCGTCACCGCGTGCCCACATGACGTCCAGCAGTCTCTGGACCTCAGAGGGCTTGTCTCGCAGTGGCGAGACCTGGCCAGCGGACATCTCGCGCGGAGACCCGCCGTCTCCTGCCCGGCGAGACCGGGTGCGGTCGGCATCGCGAGACCCGTGAGACCGGTCTCGACGGGTCTCACCGGATCCGGTCTCGCCGGTCTCCGTGCTCGTACGAGACCCGTGAGACCCGGTCTCGGCGGTCTCACGAGACCCGGTCTCACGGGTCTCGATGGTCCCGGTCTCGTCGGCGGTACGGGCGTGAGACCCGGTCTCGCAGGTCTCGTGAGACCGGAGGGTCTCGCCGATCGGCAAGGCCGCCCGGGTCTCGGTTTCAAGGATCTCGGCGGAGACCGAGACCCGCTCCAGGACTGCATAGGCCGGGATCCCGCTAGGGCTTGCCGCCCCGGAAACCGGGAGTACCCGCCAGGTCCGCGGGACTGGGGGGAGACTGCGGACGGGGACCCACTGGCCAACACCGATGAGCGCGGCGACGGCCCGGCGCAGGGGGTTCAGCCCCGAGGCGTGTCGGATCATGCCGGCCTGGGCCAGGCTCCGGTCGGCCGCCTCCCACGCCTTCTCCAGCGTGTCCAGTGCCTGGTTGTTGATGGTCAAGGACCATGCCGTCCAGGACTGTCGGGGGTAGCGCACCCAGCGGATGAGCCCGATACGCGGACGGGCCTTCGCGACCCGGCCCTCGGCCCGGGCATGTTCGCGGTGAAGCAGGGACGCGTACAGCTCCCAAAGGATCATGCCGACGATCGACATGGTCGCGAAGGCGACTGCGGCCTGAGTGGGCCGACCGTCCGGACCGCAGTGGTGGGCGTAGTTCATTGCTGCGGCGCCGGCTGCGAACACCCAGGTCATGAAGCGGTAGATGAGACCGCTGTCGCCCTGGGATCGGGACTGGTGGTACATCCACGCCGTGAACGTGGTGGTCAGCTCCCAAGCAGCGGCGAAGCCGAGAGCGGCGATCAGCCACCAGCCGAAGGCGTCCATGGCGTAGCTGGTCTGCGAGCTCCACGCGACGGCCATCGGGGCACTGATCGGCCCGACGACCATGAGGCGCCGGGCGTTGTCCCGGAAGAACTTCTGCACCCGGTCGACGACGGTGGGGCGGCCGGCCTTGCGCTGCGCCCGGCTCGTACGACGCTGCTCCGCCAGGTCGTCCTTCTCCTTCCGCTTCCTGACCCGACGGCGCTCGGCGTCGTCGTCCCGGAGGTTCCGCTTCTCCAGTTTCCGAAGCGTCGGGGACAGAGCCCGCTCCAGTTCCTCGGCGGCCAGATCCCGGTCCTGAGCGGCCTCCTTTCGCAAGGTGTCGGCGTCGGCGTTCGCCTGGACCCGGGCGGCCCTGGCGTCCTGCATGGCGGTCTCGGCCTGCGCAGTCAGTTCGCGCGCCTGGTTCTCCGCCCGGGCGAGAATGCCGGCGGCCTCCTCTCGGGCCTGGACGACCACGTGCTCGGCGAGCTTCTCCGACTCAGCGACCGCGGTACGGGCACCGGTGCGCAGACGGCCTGCCTCATCGGCGGCCGCTCGGCGGGTGTGTTCGGCCTCCTCGGCCACGTCCCTGCGCAGCAGGGCGATCTCGTCCGTCACGGCCAGCCGGATCCGGTCTGCGGTCTCCTCTGCCTGCTTGCGAAGCGCCCGGGCTGTCCCCTCGGCATGCTGGCGAAGCTGTTCCGTCTCGGCGCGTACGGAGGCGGCCTCGCTCTGGGCCCGGTCGCGGTCGGCAGTTCCGGCACGGCGGGCGCGGTCGGCCTCAGCATCGGCCTCCGCACGGATCTTCTGCGCGTCAGCGCGGCCGCTGGCCAGCGCGCCCTCCGCGTCGGCGCGGATCTGGTCCGCCTTCGCCCGGGCCTCGCCCAGGACGGCTACAGCCTGACGCTGCGCCTCGTCGAGCAGGTCGTCCGCCGAGGTCTGCGCCTGTGCGCGCACCTCCTCGGCACGCTGTGCGGCCGCGGCGAGGAGCTGCTCCGCTTTCGCGGTCGCCTCGGCGACGAGCCCCCCGGCCTCAGCCTCGCGCCGCTCGCGGAGCTCCGCGGCGGCCTCGGCGGCCTCGGCGCTCAGCTTCTCGGCGTCCGTGCGGCTGGCCTGCAGGAGCTCTTCGGAGTGCCTGCGGGCCTCGGCGAGCAGCTCGTGCGCACTCTCCTGGGTGCTGTTGCGTACCTGCTCGGCGGACTTCTCCGCATCGCTCTGGAGGCTGTCGGCGGTCTTCTGCGCCTCGTCGAGGAGTTCCCCGACGGCCGCTTCGGCCTCCTTGACGGCTTCGGCAACTCGGGCGCCGGCCAGCTTCTCCGCCTCCGCGATGATGCCGTCCGCCGTCGCGCGGGCCTCGGCCATCCCTGGCGCGGTCCCGGGAGAGGCGGCTTTCGTCGCGGCGGTGACACCGCGGCGGTTCTGCTTGCGGCCGTTCTGTGCGGCCATGACGGGCGGTTCCTTTCGGCTGTACTGGAGTGCGGGGGGAGGGGTGAGCCAGCGCGAGCCGTGGGTGCGCTCGGGGCGACACCTGGTGGCTCAGGAGGCGGAGCTTCGCGGAGGGACGTCAGGGCCGCACGCCGAATGCAGTCGACGTGCGGCCCAGGCGGAGGTCTCACACTTCGCTGGCCGGCCCTCGGAGTCAGGAGCTGCCGAGGGGGATCGGTTCCCGCCCTCCACGAGGTCCTGCGACGAGCGTCACGAGCGTCGCGAGGACGAAGCTCAACAGGAGAAGGATTCCGATGAACCAGGCGAGGTGGGCCACGGCGGACAGCCAGCCGTTGACGAACACGTCGATGGTGCTGGCGATCGTCCCGATGAAGGCGACGACGATGATCAGAATGCCCGCGCCCCGGTTCAGTTCCGGAAGGAGCGGGGCCTCGGTCTCGGCCGGCGCCTCGGTGGGGGTGCTGGACATCAGCGGACACCTCCCAGAGCCATCGCCGCACGGCGAAGGGGCTGGCGCGAGTTGTCGGACGCCGTGGTGGACGGACGGATGATCAGCGCGTCGACGAGCGGCGAGGGGCCGTGTGCCGGGCGCCGGACCTTGCCGCTGACCTCTACCTCGGTCCCGTCGAACAGGTGAGAGCAGAGGTCGAAGTAGTGATCGGAGTCGACCGAGCACAGCACCGTGTCGCCCGTCGAGCCGGTGAGGGTCACCCCCAGGACCCCGTCGAGGACGTGGAGCACGGTCACCGTGCCGACCGCGGTGACCAGCGTGCCGGTGGGCCGCTGGGTCAGGCGGCCCCAGCTGGGTCGGCCCGAAGCGGCGAGGAACTCGACGGCCAGGCGGCCGGCGCGCGGCGAGGTCGCGGCGGCGCTGCGTGTGGCCGGTCGCGGGCGGGTCTCGGTGAGGTGGACTGCTGCGGCATCGGGCATCCTGGTGTGCACGCGATCAACTCCTGTGTGAGAGACGAGTTGGTGGCTATGCGGCCCCGATGCGCCTGTCCGCGCTCGGGGCCGTGCCGGGTTCCGGGTCAGGTGGTGCCGGCCGTACGTCAGAGCACGGCGGCTGTCCGGGGGAGCGCACGGCCGACGTTGCCCGTCGGCGCCGCGCTCCCCCGGAGTCAGGCGGTCGCGTTGCGCGCCCGGTTGCGAGCGGCGCGGCGCTTCATTGCGCGGCGCTCGTCCTCGCTGAGGCCGCCCCAGACGCCGGAGTCCTGGCCGGACTCGAGCGCCCACTGCAGGCACTGCTCCATGACGGGGCAGCGGCGGCAGACGGCCTTGGCTTCCTCGATCTGCAGCAGCGCGGGACCGGTGTTGCCGATGGGGAAGAAGAGCTCGGGGTCTTCCTCGCGGCAAACGGAGTTGTGGCGCCAGTCCATGGCGGTACGTCCTTTCGGTGGAGGGCAGTGGACTCCGGTTCCAGGCGGAATCGGAGGCGGTGGAAGGGGAGGGGCCTGGTGATCTCGGCGGCTGGATGCGGCTGACCTACCTGGCGGCCCCGCCCCCGGTCACGGGGTTTTACGTGGGCTCGAGGAGGCAGCGGATCTGCTTGCCGATGGGCGAGGTGGTGACCGCGATGTCGGTGCAGAGCAGGTTCAGCAGAGGTAAGCCGCGTCCGGACTCGGCCACGTCGCTGTCCATCGCGGAGGCGGCGGGCCGGGGAAGCAGGTCGGGGGCCGGGTCGTGGACAGCGACTGCGGCCCCGGTGTCGCTGATGTACACCTCGACGACCAGGGGGACGTCGTCGCCGCAGGCGCGGATCGCGTTGCCGACCAGCTCTGAGAGGATCAGCTGCGCCGTTGCCGAGGTCTCGGCCGAGACGCCGTAGGCCAGCAAAATCTCGGCCGTCAGGCGGCGGGTGAGGCTGAGCCGCTGAGGTCCGGCGAGCATGTGCGCGACGAATCCGCGGTCGCGGTGCCTGAGGTACAGACCGGGCTCGGATGCCGGAAGCTCCGGCCGGTCGGTGACCACGTGTCCAGTCCTGCAGATCGTCCGGCCGCTCACTTCGACCCGCCGCGCTGGGCGGTCTGCTGAACGCGCCGCAGCGGCTGCTCGATCTGCGGGTCGTCCGTCTGGTCGCTGTCCTGTGCGGCGCTCAGCAGGGGCGCCGCGATGCTGGAGGTCATGGTCGTGGTCCTCTCTCGCGGTGGATGTACGACCGGCTGCGGCCCCGGGGTGCTCCGGGGCTGCAGCCGTTGAGGCGGTTGCGCGGTGTTCTGTCGGTGCCACGAGTGGCCGCGGCCGCCGACGCTCGACGTGCTCTGCCGGGCGTCGGCCGCTGCGGTTACTGGTGATCGGTGCGCGTTTCCAGCGCGCTTGACCTCAATCGGTGCGGACTGCTCACGCCCTGGGAGGTCAGTCCCTGGCGGTCCTCGCAGCGCAATGTCGCCGCACCGTTCTCTCAAGCCGGTTGCGCGATTCGTCGTAGGCAAGGCCTTTTCTCGGCCGGCTGGTCTCCACACGCCACAGCCGGTGTGCTCGCGGCTGTCGTGCTGCGGTGGATCACTCTGTGCAGTTTTCAAGATCGATCCGCCCTATTTCCGACGTCCTGGGCCCGGGGTGGGGCTGTCTCGAACGGCAGAAGAGGCGGGGTGGGACATCAACTCGAGCCTGTGGAGCGCTCGTTGCGATGCCCTCAGTGAACCAAAGTTCCACATGGAGATCAAGAGGTTCCATGGGGAACTTTGGAATGTCCACGTGGAAGCTCTAGGGTTTGCCCATCGTTGGGCGGTCAGCGCGGCTGGGCCGCCCGTACGATCAGGTCGCTAAGGAGAAAGCCAGAGGAGACGCATGACCGACGCGCCGGGCCCCGCGCAGCCCAAGTTCCAGTACCAGCGCATCGCCGACCAGCTCAGGGCTGCAATCGCGGAGGGCCGCCACCGTGCCGGCGAGCGACTTCCCGGCGAGGACGCTCTCGCCAAGGAGTACGGGGTCGGCGCGGTCACCATCCAGCGCGCAGTTGAGCTGCTCAAGAACGACGGCTTCCTCGCTGGGCGCCGCGGGTCGGGCGTCTACGTGCAGGATCTGCAGCTCCTCAGACGGCACGGCACGCCTCGTCGAACAGATGGCCAGTGGGCGGCCGGCCCGAGGATCTGGCCGGCGAACGAAACGCAGAGGCCGACCATCGATCAGGTGGAGGTCAACGAGGAACCAGCCCCGTCCGGCGTCGCTGCGGTTCTCGGCCTCCACGCCGAGGAAGACGCTCTGGTCTGCGACTGCCGCTTCCTCGTCGACGGCCGTCCGGTGAAGCTCGTCCGCACGTACCTGCCGACGCGGCTCTCCAGAGGAGGCGCGGTCGCCCGCGCCGACTCCGCGCCGGGCGACCTGCAGTCGATGCTCGCCGAACTGGGGCTCCATCCCGAGTACATCCGCGAGGAGGTCCGAGGAAGAGCACCCTTCAGCGAGGAGGCAAATCGGCTCGGAATCCCCATCGGACGGTTCGTCCTGGAGGCCTACCGGGTTGCCATCGACGGCAACGGACAGGCGATCGGCGTGGAGCAAACGACGATGGACAGCGCCTCGTATGTCGTGGAATACGCCTACGAACTGTAAAGCGCCGACGACGCCCAACTGGAGACGCGGCGGAGCGAAGAGGCCGCTTCCAAGCTGAACGTTTCTCTCCACGGTGATGCTCCCAGGACGGCAGGTCCGAGCAAGATCGGATTTGGCCTCCAGCATCCCGACCGGCGGCGGACAGCGAGAGGTCCGCCTGTGGGCCCGATGTGGGCCTGGTGTGGGCCCAGGCCCGTAATCTGCAACTCACGCCTGCGGAGGGAGTGTCAAATGGCAGCCGTGGTGCAGTGGACAGGGCGCGAAGCCGCTCTCTTGGGACAGGCAATGAGGCTGCCAATTCGCGTGTACGCGGAGCAGCTCGGGGTGAACCCGAAGACCGTCACGAAGTGGCGCAAGCACGGGCGTTCCATAAAACTCCGACCGGAAACGGCGGACATGCTGGACGCGATGAAACTGCGCTGCACGCCGGACGTGCTGGAGACCTTCCACGCCTCCCTCGCCGAAGAGGGAGACGATCCGGCGGTCGGTGTCCAGTCTGCCGAGCCGGATCCGGAAGGCACGCCCGCCCTTGGCCCGGCAACCGTGGTGAGCCACAAGTTCATCCCCGTCTACGTCGGTGAAGCCGTTCAGGCGATCACGGGCACGCCAAGAGGCCCCGGTCCCGGCGGCCTGGAACACCGATCGACCCCAGCGGCGCATCCAGATGCCTCGGCGGACTCCCAACTGCACCTTTACGACTGCGGCGTTGTGATCGCGCACCTGGTCCAGCCCCTCCACGTACAGAGCCTCGGAGAGCTCGCGGCCTGGCGCTACCGCACCTATGCCGCCG
Organism: Streptomyces sp. NBC_01264; assembly: GCF_026340675.1. Lineage (NCBI taxonomy): Bacteria > Bacillati > Actinomycetota > Actinomycetes > Kitasatosporales > Streptomycetaceae > Streptomyces > Streptomyces sp. NBC_01264. The sequence continues at coordinate 176,840 of NZ_JAPEOX010000004.1, read as the reverse complement.
ACCTGCGCTGGGCGGACAGCCGAATCCGTGAGCTGCTCTCCGCGCAAGCCCAGACGCGTACTCCTGCACCGACCTACGTCCTGTCGGCCTATCTGCTGGAGGACTCGCCCTGGCAGGGAACCGACCTGGAGTCAGCCCTCCAGCTGCTCACCACGCCCTCGGTCCTGGTCGACCGACAGGACCCGGAGGCCGCGGTTCGCCTGGGCGATGACGTCGAACGCAAACTCCTGGTCGAGGGGTTCGAGCACGCGGACGTCATCGACTTCGGCAGCCGCGCAGTAGCCCTTGGGCTCGCCGGCTGGTCAGGCGTCGCCTACCACCCCATCGCTCCTGAGCGGGCCCTTCCCATGAGTTCCGTGGTCGCGCTCGAACTGGACGTCCAGACACTCTGGGCCCTCAGTACCTACGTCCTCGACGAGGTCGAAGCGGGCCGCGACCCCGTCATGCCCAAGGACTACGGATGGCGGTTCCTGCGCGGCGCCTACTCCCGGCTGACGGCGGCCCGCGCGCAGGAGACAGCGCAGCACCAACTGATGCGCGAAGCCATCCTCACGACCAGCCAGCTCCCCGACAGACTTCGCGCAGCGCAGGAAGCGCTGCGCGAATCCGGCATCTGAACCCCAAGAGGAGGACCTGAGTGAATCCACCCCAATCGGCCGCGCTCGTCATCGTGGACGTGCAGGCCGGCTTCATCAACGACCACAGCAAGGGCGCCGTTCCGCCGGTCGTACGACTGGTTCACGCTTGGGTAGCCGCAGGCCGACCAGTGGTCTTCACCCGGTTCTACAACCCCCCCGGCTCCCCGTACGAACGCGTGACCGGATGGACAGACCTGAGGACACCGGAGGAACAACGCATCGTGGAGGAGCTCGCACCGTACGTCCGGTCCGCCGCCGCGGTCATCGACAAGCCCAGCTCCAGCGCCCTGACCCCCGAGTTCATTCGGCTCGTCCAGACAGCCGGATGGACGGACCTCGTACTTGCGGGCATCGACACCGACGCCTGTGTCTACGACACGGCGATCGCCGCGTACCACTCAGGCATCCTGCCCTGGATCGTGACGGACGCCTGCGCATCGACCGGGGGCCTGGAGTACCACGAGGCGGCGCTCCTCCTCGCACGGCGCAACATCAGCCCTCAGCAGCTGCTGACCGCGGATGAACTGCTCGCTGGCGTGGTCGGCCCGCTGGAAGGGGCAAGCCAAGGTGCCCAGGGCGGACACTGAACCGCTGGTGCGGGTCTGTCCCAGTCAGCTGACGGCTACTGTCCTCGAGACGCCCAACACCCGCGGACCCTGGTGGCGGGCGACCTCACGGCCCCCAGATGCAGCGGATCGCGGTCGCCAAGGGGGAGGGACAACGGGCAGCTCTGATGCCCTATTACCGGAAGATCGACAAAAGAGGCTTCTTGGCCTGAGTGCGGGTCTAGCTCCAGGCCGCATCGGACCAGACGGGACGCCCATGACCTTGGAGATCACCTTGCAGATTTTGTGGCTCGGAACTTCGATCATGGAACACCGTCAGGCTTACAGCCCGCGGCTGACCGACCCGACGAACCTTGCCCAGGTCGGGGAAACGGTCCGCATCGAGGAGCACCGCTCGTACGGATACGTGCATAACATCCACCTCGCACTCCAGCTGGCCCACCCCCGGGTGGCCTTCGTATGCCACAACCAAGGGCAGGGCGGCGCCACCTCCCGCGACCTTGCCCGCGCCGCGCGCGACCTCTCCACCGGAACCACATTCGACATCGCTGTCTTCGGGTGCGGCATCAACGACGTCTGGCGTGCCTATCAGGGGCGTGATGCCGAGGCCGTGTCCATCGATGAGTACGCAGAGCACTACACGACCACCCTCACCGTCCTGGCCGCGCGGGCGCGTCACATCGTCTGCGTCTCCGAGACCCCGATCGGGCCCATCGCGGATCCGCAGACTGTCGCCGCGATGAACGAGGATCTCGCTCGCTACAACCAGGCCGCCGGCCAGCGCGCGGCCAACGCCGGCGTCCCCTTCATCGACGTCTGGACCCCGTTCACCGAGACCGCATACGCACTCGCCCGCCACCGGAGCACGGAAACGCCGATGCTGTGGAGCGACGGCGTACACCTCTCCGATCTCGGCGTCGCTCTGCTGACTCAGCAGGTCGAGGCGCACCTGCGCGAAAATCGCGTCGTCGAGCGGCTACTCCCGGAGCAGCACCAGATCCGATCCGACGGGTGATTTCGCACGGAGGGCTGGGCTCCAACCCGACTGCTTCAGTCGGTTTCGCTCCAGGACGTACCTTGCTGTCCTAGCGTGGGATGGCATGACGGTACTGATTGTGGGCGGCAGCGGGTTCTTGGGCGCTGAGCTTGTCCGCCAGGGACGTTCAGCGGGTTCGGCGACGGCCGCCACCTTCCACTCGAGCCCCGGCCAGATCGCTGGTGTGTCGTGGCACCGCCTTGATCTACGCAACCCTGCGAGCCTCAACGAAGCGCTGGATGCCATCAGGCCAAGGGCGGTCATCAACGCGAGCAGCGGTGGAGCCGAGTGGGCAGTCACGGCGGAGGGCGGGATGCGTCTGGCCCAAGCCGCGGCACAACGGGGCATCAAGCTGGTCCACGTCTCGAGTGACGCCGTGTTCTCCGGCCGCGACAACCTGTATAACGAGACGTTTCTACCCGACCCAGTAACACCGTACGGGGCGGCAAAGGCGGTGGCTGAGACGGCCGTGCGGCTACTGGGTGCGGGTGCCGTCGTCGCACGGACCTCTCTGATCATCGGCGATGGCGGGTCCGAGCACGAACGCCTGGTGCACGCTCTGGCCGCCGGCACGCGTGACGGGGCCCTGTTCATGGACGACGTCCGATGTCCCGTCCACGTCGGCGATCTAGCCGCCGCACTGTGGGAGCTCACCTTGTCCGATATGGCTGGCGTCTTTCACCTCGCCGGCCCCGACGCCGTCAGCCGTCACGAACTCGGCACCCTTATAGCGCAGCGGGACGGCCTTGACCCGTCGCTGTTGCCGACCGGCCGTCGCGCCGACAGCGGTCTCCCAGGCGGACTCCGGGTCCACCTCGACAGCCGCGTCTCCCAGAAGACCCTCGCCACCCGCCTTCGCGGAGCCCGGGAGTTCCTCCGGCGCCAGAACCCCGACCGCTGACCTCGACGGCGCAGGGCTAACGTGCCGGAGTCGCGCGTACTTCGGCAGTTGCACGGTCTTGTCCGAGCCAGGGAGCGTCTCGACAACGCAACCTGGCCGACGCCGGGATGGATGAGGTTGTCCGGAAGCGGCTCGGCCGACACTCCTGGGCCCGCCTGCTACGCGGTGAACTCCAGGAAGTTTCTGACTTCAGGTACGCCCTGATGCGCCCGCAGCTTCGTTCGGAGGTCGGCCAGGGCAGTGCTGCCGCGGGCGGAGTTCACGCCGCCCATGTGTTCGACGGCTAGGTGGGCTACGGCTACGGCCTGTTCGACTGCGTCGAGTTCGAGGTGTGCTTCGGCGGCGCGTGCCTCGTAGATCGCGGCCCCGCGGGGGAAGGAGTCGCCGTCGTAACTCTCTTGGAGCTCGGCCACGCCAGCGGTGGCGGCCTGTTGGAAGTGGTCCAGCGCGCGGGTGGGATGACCGAGGTTGAGCGCGGAGCTGCCCAGGAGTTGGTAGATCTCTCCCAGGTTGACCCAGTACAGCGACGGAAGATCCTCGGTGAGGCAGATGGCGTTGCTGTATGCGTCCAGGGCCGCGTTCGCTTCCCGGTCGGAAGCACGCAGGTCGCCCGCCCGCGCGTGGGCACGACAGGCCCGGGCGTGAAGCATCGCAAGCATCCGGGCGGATCCGGTTGCACGACCGTGAACCTTCGCGGCTTCCACCAGCGAAACTGCTTCCTGGGGTGCACCGGTTGAATACAGCTTGATCGCCCAGAAGGAGAGGGTCGTGGCCAGGACCTCGGGATCCTGGGAAGAAAGTGCGTCTTCGGAGGCGTCCGCGAAGTGGGTCTCCGCGCGATCGGGGTGCCCGCTGTCGTAGGCGGTCCAGCCGGCTGCTCGCTGTGCGTCGGCTGCGGCGGCGAGGAGACGCCGACCAGTTGCCTCGCTGTAGGTCGCGGTGCGCAGCGCTCCCGCGATCATGTCGAACTCGTTGACGGCGGCGTTGTAGACGTGGCCCGAGCCGACCTTGTCGTCGAGGTGCCGTAGGGCGATCAAGCGCTGTTCGTGAAGGGCGGCCAGGCCATCGCCGACTCTGCGGCCGGCACTGGCCGTGGCTGGGGTGCCGGGTGCAAGGGCGAGGGCCATGCCGCCGGCGGCGGCTGTGATCATGAACCGACGACGTTCCACGGTTTCACCGGCCTTTCGTGGGGCCTTCAGCGCGGTCGGGGTCGCGCGGCGCGGTGCGAGCAGTGCATCGGGAACTGCGCGATGCAGCCAGGCCGGCCAGCCGAGTTCCACAACGTCGCGCCGGGGGAAACCCAGAAAATCGGCAAGCGCGAATTGGGTGGTTCTGTCCGGCCGAGTACCGGTCTTCCAGCGGTGGAGCTTCTGCTTATGGGTTGCCATGCTGCCGAACCCCATGTGCTCATGGCGGGCCGCGATCCGTTTCAGGAACGCTTCGGCCTTACCCCCGTGATGTGCGACGAGGTAGTCGAGAAGATCCCCGACCTCGCTCAACGGTGCTCCCCTCCGCTGCTGGACCGGCTGTCCAAGTGTCCCCGGGCGAAGCCCTTCATGGGAGACCCCCGGTACAGGTGGATGACCGCTGGATGACCGCGAGGCCACTCGAGATGACGACAGCGCTCTTCCTGCCGCTGTCGACCGGCGGTCTCCTTGAGGGCGGCCAACTGGCGCGTCCGTAGAACCCGCACGGTGCGGGGCCTCGGCCGCATGAAGCCGACTTGTCGTGAGCCCGGGATGTGCACGTCGACGAGGGGGAAAAATGGCGTCTGCATGGACTGAACCAGCCGATCTCGGACGGCCGTGCACGCGCCGGGCCCATACGGCCCCCGACCGGGGGCGTCATCGGGTGACGGTGTCATCCCTCACCCGCCCGCCCGGCGGCTGGACGGATGCACCGGCCGGCGTCGAAGTCGGCCTGCTCGCACGAACGGCGTTCGCGGTCGTCTTGGCGATCAGCTCCGGCGTCGAGGACGTGCAGATGGTGTGCGGCACCACCGCGGCTGGGGAGCCATCGCGGGTTGAGGCTCTGCAGGTGCTTCCGCAAGCCGCGATCCGCCACCTCTGCGCACGGTGGGCCGACAGCTCGCCGCCGCTGACCAAGGTCGGCGGGCTCCCGGGCCTGCAGCAGCTGATCGACTCCAGCGCGCTGCCGGCGTTCCGCTTTTCGGCGGCCGGGCAGACCCCGCCCCCGGCGCTGTCTCCACTCGTCTGCTCGGTCCGCGTCGTTCCGGCGGGCTGGGAGTGGACCCTCAGCGCTCTGCCCGGAGTCGCCGACGAGGACAGGCTGTGGGCACTCGCCGGCCTAGTTGAAGCCGTACTGCACTCTCTGGCTGCTGTACCGGACCTGACCGTGGCCCAGGCCGCGGAGCAGGCCGGGCCGCTGGGCTTCGAGACCCAGGTCCTGGGGGGTACCGGACTTGCTGAAGTGACCACCGCGCTTCGCGGTTGGGGGTACGCGGTCGGGCTGCCCGTGACGGTGCACCGCGTCGAGACCGAGCAGACGCAGGCGTCGTCGGGGCCGGCTGGAGGAGGGCTCCGGCCGGCGGCGTGGGGAGCGAATCTCGTCATCCTGGAGCAGGGCCTCGGTAACCTCCCGCAGCCGAAGCACGAGGCAGCCCCGGAAGGTGAGACCGCGCTGGGGACGGGCCTGGGAGCGCTGCCGGACGGCCGCCCTATCGCGCAGACGAACGCGAACGAGACACGTGAGCTCTACGACGAGATCGTCGTCCGCAACCAGTACCTGCGACACGGCGTGCAGCTCTGCGACGGCGACACCGTCGTCGATGTCGGGGCCAACATCGGGATGTTCGCTCTGTTCGCCGCCGCGCAGGCGAGCAAGGTCACGGTCCACGCCTTCGAGCCGGTCCCCATCGTGGCCCGCGCACTGCAGACGAACATGAGCCTGTACGGGATCAGCGGCACGGTGAGCTGCGCTGCTGCCGGAGCGAGCGCAGGCGTCCGGGCGCTCACCTTCTACCCGCAGTCGTCGCTGCAGTCCGGCTTCTACGCCGACGCCGAGGGCGACCAGCACATCGTGGGGGAGTACGCCCGCCACCAGGCTGAGGCACTTCCCGGACTCCCCGCCGAGCTGCGAGCGGCCGTCGCCGAGGCCCTCGCGCCGACAGCCCGCGCACGTACGGCCGAGCGGCAGGAGCTCCAGGTTCCGGTGATCCGCCTGTCGGACTGGATCCGCGACAACGCCGTGAGCCGCATCGACCTCCTGAAGGTCGACGCCGAGCGCGCCGAGGAGGACGTCCTCGCCGGGCTCGACGACGAGCACTGGCCCCGTATCGGCCAGGTCGTCGCCGAGGTCCACGACCGGGACGGACGGGTGGACAGGCTCAGAACCCTCCTCCAGCGCTGGGGCTTCGAGACGGTCCTCGAACAGGACGCGTTGTTCGCCGGATCGGAGATCTACATGCTGTACGGGCTGCGGCCCGGCGCCTCGCGCCCCGAAGTCCCGTGGATGGAGAGCCAGATCGCGGCCGCCGAACGCTGGGCCCAGACCTCAGCCCTGCCCCTGTATGTGACCTCTCGCCCCGGCGCGATGCCCGCCGAGACGCAGATCGCCCGTAAGGCCGTCGCAGCCCGCGGCCTGACCTGGGTCGAGCCGCCGCCCCTCACACCGGCCGACGTCGCCGCCGAGAAGCCGCGTGTGGTGCTGGCGTGGGCAGAGGCGGTGCTGCGACGGATGACCTCCGCGCATCGGCCAGTGGTCAAGGCCGTGGTCGTGGACGGCGACAACACGCTGTGGGGCGGAGTATGCGGCGAGATCGGGCCCGAGAACGTGGACACGGGCGGCTCCTACCGGCTGGTGCAGGAGGCGCTGCGCGCGCAGCAGGAGGCCGGGCGGGTGCTGTGCCTGTGCTCGCGCAACAACCCGGGCGACCTGGAGGCGGTGTTCGCCGCCCACCCGGACATGCCGTTGGGCCTGGGGGACTTCACGGTGGTGCGAGCGGGCTGGGGCCCGAAGTCCGTCGCCGTCGGTGAGATCGCCGACGAGCTCGGCTTCGGGGTGGAGTCGCTGGTCTTCGTCGACGACAGCGCGGCCGAGCGGGCCGAGGTGGCCATCGCGTACCCGGGAGTCACGGTCGTCGACCTGCCCGCCGAGGCTGAGGCTTTCACCGCCGCCCTGCGTGGTACGTGGCAGCTGGCGCTGGAGGGCACCGGGACCGCGGAGGACCGCGCGCGGGCGGCCCTGATCGCGGGGGAGGCCCGGCGCCGGAGGACTGCGGCGCAGGCGGCGACGACGGCTGAGTACCTGGAGCAGCTGGATCTCCATGTGGAGGTGTCCGAGGCGACGGAGGACGAGGTGGAGCGGATCGCGCAGCTCGCGGCCCGCACCACCCAGTTCAACCTGGCGCTGCGCGGCCATACGCCGGGAACAGTCCGTCAGGTCCTCGGTGCCACTGGGGTGGCGCTGTCGGTCCGGGTGCGCGACCGCTTCGGTGACTACGGGCTCGTCGGCTTCGCCTCGGCCGACGCCGACGGCCGGGTGCTGCGGGTGAGGGACTTCTTCGTCAGCTGCCGCGCCCTGGGACGCAACGTCGAGTGGTGCGTCCTGCGAGAGCTGGCCGGGCGGGCCGGCGCTCGAGGCCTGGACGGCATCGCTCTCACCGGCACGCCGGGCCCGCGCAACCGGCCAGCCCTGGAGTTCGCCGACGCGGCACGGACCCGGTTCAACCTCTCGGATGCGCCCGACCTGGTAGATGCTTCGGCGGCCGCGACCTTGGACTGGCGGCTCCTCACCGCGCCGCAGGCCGCCGCCGCGGCCCCGATCGCCGGTGAGCTCCCGTCCACCGGGGTGTCGTCGCGGGTGCGCTGGCCCGTCTCGCAACAGGCCGCGGCGCTGGCCGCTGAGGCCTACCGGCTCCCCGGCGAGACGGCGTCCACCACCCCGTACGTCGCGCCGCAGACCGAGACGGAGCGCCGGATCGCAGCGGTGTGGGAGGAGACGCTCAAGGTCGCACCGATCGGCGTCCACGACGACCTGTTCACGCTGGGCTGCGACTCGCTGACCGCCGCGGTGATCTGCGCGCGCCTTCGCCGACACGGAGTGGAGCTGGCGGTCCACGAGCTCCTGGCGCATCCGACCATCCGCGGGGCGGCCCGGCAGGCGGGCGCGTGGCAGCGGCCTGCCAACGAGCTGCCGCCGGACGCGGACACCGCGCCTGCGTCGCTCGGGCAGCAGCGCGTCTGGGCTGCGGAGGCGATCGGCGAGCGCGGAAACGCCCAGGTCATCCCCCTGACGAACCGGATCGCCGGCCCGCTCGATCTCGGCCGGCTGCGCTCGGCGCTGGAGGCGCTCGTCGCCCGGCACCCGGCCCTGCGCACCGTGCTGGTCGACGGCGGCGGGGCGCTGATGCAGCGCCGGCTGACCGCCTGCGAGGGGGTCGACATCAAGGTCCACGACGTGTCGAGCCTGCCGGAGACCGACCGTGCCGGCCGGGCGGACCTGCTGGCCCGCCGGTTCTTCCAGGCGACGTTCGACATCGGCCGGGACGTGATGCTGCGCGCGACCGTGCTGCGGCTGGGCCCGGACGACCATGTGCTGCTGCTGATGCTGCACCACAGCGCGGCCGACGGCTGGTCCGTCGACGTCCTCCAGCGCGACCTGGGCGCCGCGTACACGGATCCGCAGGCCCTGGCCGGCGTTCCGGTCGGTGCGACGTTCGCCCAGTACAGTGCTGCGGCCCTCCGGCGGCGCGAGAGCGGCACGTTCGACCCGGGCGCGGCCGCCGTCCGCGCCGCGCTCGACCGGGCAGCCGCCCGCCCCTGGAGCACGCCCTCCGGGCTGCCCACCGAGCCCTGCCACCTTCGCTTCGCACTGGGCTCCGACCTGATGGGCTCGGTTCGGGCGGCGGCGCGAAGCCGGTCTGTCACGCCGGTCGCGGTCCACCTCGCCTCCTGGCAGCTCCTGCTCGCGGCCGCGGCCGGCACGGATGCGGTGGCGACGGGCTGCCCGGTCGCGGGCCGCAACGAGGAGGCGTTCGCCGACACGGTCGGCTTCTTCGCCAACCTCGTCCCCGTCCCGGTCCGCTTCGACTGGTCCGCCACCGCCGGCGGGCACCTTGATACGGCAGTTGCCGCCACGGCCGAGGCGCTGAGCCACGCCGAGGTGCCCTACGGGCTGGTCGCCGACGGCGCCGGTGCGGTCTTCGACACGCTCTTCACCCTCCAGCCACCCGCCACGCACCCGCTGCGCCTCGACGGCTGCACCATCACGGGCAGCGAACCGGCCCTGTGGCCGGTGCCGTACCCGCTGATGCTCGACGTCCAGGAGCACGCTGACGGGGCGAGCGCGCTGCTGCGGTTCGACGCCCACGCCCGCCACCCCGTGGATCCGCCGTGGCTGGTCGAGGCGTACCCGCTCGTCCTGGCCGCGCTCTGCACCCTGCCCGAACTGCCCCTGCAGCGGCTGCGGATCCTGCTGCGGCCCGGCACCGCCACCGTGCACGACCTGCTCCGTGACCGACTGGCCAACCTGCGAGAGGACGGCGAATCCCGGTGACCACCTCGAGCCCCCGACACGCCACCGCCACCACCGTGTGGCAGATCGACGCCGCCGACGGCCCGGCCGTCGCACCGGCCGCACCACAGCACCTCCACTTGGCCTCCCACCCCGAGGCCGCCTTCACCACCCCGATCCTCGAACTGCGGCTGACCGGACCGCTGGACGCCGACCGACTTCGCGAGGCCGCCAAACACACCGTGCGCGAGCACCCCGCGCTGCGCCGCCGCCTCGACGCCACCGCCACCGGCGGGGAGAAGCCCCTGGTCCGGCTCGTCCGCACCGCCGACGGCAGCCACACCCTCTGCCTGAGCCCAGCGCTCGGCTCGGTGGACACCACCGGCCTGCGGCGGGCCGCGGCAGCCCTCGCCGCCGGCTACCGGACCAAGGCCGCCGGGGCGGGCGGCCCGGACCCGCAGACGGTCGACGCCTTCCTCACCGGCCTGCTCACCGACCCGGGAGCCGACGCCGGCCGCGAGCACTGGCAGACCCGCCGGCTGGACCCCCTGGCGGAGGACCTGGCCCGCGCTCTGGTGATGCGCACCGCCGCGCCCGGCCCGCGTCTGCACCTTCCCGTGCCGCTGGACGACGCTGCCGGAGACCGGCTCGTCCGCCTCGCCCGGGACCTGGAGGTCGGCGTGGACGCCGTCGTGGTGACGGTGTGGCGGCTGCTGCTGAACCGCATCGCGCCCGGCGAGGACGGGGCCTTGGGCCTGTTCACCCCCGGACCGGTGGAGCAGCTGCCGGACACGATCGGCCTGCTGGGCCGCTGCGTCCCCATGCCGCTACGCCCGCAGACCGCCGACACGCTGGCGGATGCCGTCCGCGGCTGCCACCGCGAGGACCTGTTCGCCGCCCGGTTCGGCGACTTCTTCACCCACCCGCTGCCGGGCGGCGAGTTCACCGTCGGATTCCGGCACGTGGACGCGCCCCCGCTGGACTTCGGACCGGGCCTGGACGTCACCGTCGAAGCGCTGCGGGCCGCGACCGACCGCATCCGCCTCGACCTGCACTCCCTGCACATCGGCGGCCGGCTCCGCCTCACCGTGGAAGCGGATCGCGCCGCCGTCACCGAGGAGAGCGCCCGACGCCTGGCCGACTGGCTGGCCGCCCTGTGCACCGGCCTGCCGGACCACCTCGACACCCCGGCCGGGCTCGCGGCCGCGCGGATCCTTGACCCGTACGCCTCCGACAGCCGCCTGCACGGCGCCGACCAGGCCAGGGCCGGCACCGTGGCGCCCACCACCCTGGTGGAGGCGTTCGACGCCCAAGTGGTGCGCACCCCGGCCGCCTACGCCGCCCGCGACGACGACCAAGAGGTCACCTACCGCGAACTGCACGACGCGAGCGCCGAGCTCGCCCGGACGCTGGCCAACCGGGGCGTGGCCCCCGGGGACCGGGTGGCCGTTTCCATGAGCCGCCGGGCGCCACTGCTGGCCGTGCTGCTGGCCGTCGCCCGCCGCGGCGCCGCGTTCGTACCGATCGACCCGGCCCTCCCGGCCAGCCGAGTGACCGACCTGCTCGCCGACGCCGACCCGCGACTGTTCGTCACGGACCAGCACCGCCCCGACCTCCCGCCGGCCGACTGTCCGCCCGTGCTCCGCATCGACACGCTGCCGACCGGCACCCCGGCGGCCGGACCCGAGCCGGTCGCGGCCGGACCGGAGACGGACGCGTACGTGATCTACACCTCCGGCTCGACCGGCCGCCCCAAGGGCGTCCCCATCAGCCACACGGCGCTGATGAACTACCTCGGCTGGGCCTCACGCCGCTACGGCACCGCGGACGGCAGCGGCACCCTGGCCCATTCATCGATCAGCGTCGACATGACCATCACCAGCCTGTTCCTGCCGCTGCTGACCGGACAGGCCGTCACCCTGCTGCCCTCCGACGAACCCAAGGACCTGGCCGCAGCCCTCACCCGGGCCCGCGACCTGAGCCCGCTGAAGGTCACCCCCGGCGGCCTGCGCCTGCTCAGCACCTTCCTGACCGGCACCCAGATCACCCGGGCCGCCCGGCACCTGGTCGTCGGAGGCGAGCAGCTGACCGCCGCCACCCTGGACCTCCTGGACGCACCCGGCCTGCTCGTCACCAACGAGTACGGACCCACCGAGGCCACCGTCGGCTGCTGCGCCCACACCCTGCGCCTGGGCGAGCACCCCGCGGCCGGACCGGTGCCCATCGGCACGCCGATCCACAACACGACGATCGAGCTGCGCACGCCGGACGGCCGGCTCGCCCTGCCCGGCACCGCCGGGGAACTCGTCGTCACCGGGCCCGGTGTCGCGGCCGGCTACCTGGACCGGCCTGCCGAGACCGCCGCCCGCTTCACCACCGACCCGCACACCGGCACCCGCTCCTACCGGACCGGCGACCTCGCCCTCCTCGGCCCCGGCGGGCAGCTGGTGATGCTCGGCCGCGGCGACGACCAGCTCAAGATCCACGGCTACCGCATCGAACCCGGCGAGATCGAAGCCGTCCTGACCAGCCACCCCGGGATCACGGCGGCCGCCGTCACCGCCGCCGTCACCACCACCGGCGGCACACCGGTGCTCGCCGCGTTCCTCGTCCCCGCCCCCGACGCCGACCCGGCCGCCCTGCCCGAGGCCGCCGCCGCGCTCGCGGCCGACCGGCTGCCGTTCTACGCCCGCCCCGACCGGTACGAGGTCCTCGACCGGCTGCCGCTGCGCGGCAACGGCAAGGTCGACCGCCGGGCTCTGGCCGAACGCCCCGCGCCCGTCACCGGGGAGGCGCTGGACGCGGCCGACCCGCAGCTCGCCGTGGTCGCCGCGCTGTGGAGCGAGGTCCTCTCCGCGCCGCCGAGCAGCCCGGACGCCAACTTCTTCGCCGAGGGTGGCGACTCCATCAAGGCGGTCCTGCTGGCCGGCCGGGCGCAGAGGGCGGGCCTGGAGCTGACCGTGCACGACATCCTTCAGCGCCGGACCCTGCGCCGGATCGCGGCCGCCGCGCGTCCGGCCGGCGTGCGGGATGCGGTGGAGCCCGGGCCCGTGCCGCTGACGCCCCACCAGGCCGGGTTCCTCGCGCGCGCCGCCGCCCGGCCCGAGCGGTGGACCGTGCGGTGGAGCGCCAACGCTCCCGCCCCGGTCGACACCGGGCGCCTGGAGCGGGCGCTCGCCGCGACCGTCGCCGGGCACGAGGCGCTGTGGACGTCGTTCACGCACGCCGACGGCCGGTGGACGGCCCGGCTGGGCGAGCCCGGCCCGGTGCCCGTGCACGTCCTCGACCTGGACGGCGTCCCGGCCGCCGAGCGGGAGCGGGCCGTGGCCGCCGCCCTGGAGCAGGTGGAGGACGGGATCGACCTCGCCGGCCGGCTGGTGGGCCTGTGCCTGATCCGCTCCGCCGGACAGGCGGAGAGGGTCGTGTGGATCGTCCACCACCTGGTCGCCGACGTCGTCTCCCTGCAGAGCCTGAACCAGGAGCTCTGGCACGCCTACGCGAGCCCGGCCCAGCCGGTGCAGCGGCACGGAGACGGGTACGCGGTGTGGCTGCGGGACCAGGACGGACGGCCCACCACGCCCTTCCCCACCTGGCCCGGGTCCGGCGGGCCGACCGCGTGCCGTACCGCCGCCTCGCGGCTGAGCGTGGACGCCCGCCGGGCCCTGGCCGAAGGACACCGGGACGCTCCGCGTTGGGCTCTCGCCGTGCTGGGGGCCGGGCTGCTGCGTGCGCTCGCCGAGGTGCGCCCGGACCTGCCGCCCGCGCTGTGCGTGGAGCTCCACGGCCGTGACCGGCCCGGGCTCGACCTGGCGGCCGCGGTGGGCTGGCTCACCGACTTCCGGCCGCTGCGGGCCGAGCCGCATGTGCTTGCCGGCCCGGCGGCGCTGGCCGCCGCCCTGCACCGCCGGATCGAGGAGCCCCGGGATTGGAGCGGAGCGCTGCCGCCGGTGGCGCTCAACTACCTGGGCGACCTCGCGGCCGGCCGCGGCCCCGACCTTCCGGACACCGCCGCGAACCCGCTGTTCGGCCTGGAGGCCGTCGTGTGGACCGGGCCGGAGACGGTCGAGGTCAGGTGGCGCTTCGACGAGGCGTTCATCCCGGCCGCCACCGTCCAGCGCCTCGCCGACGCCTTCGCCCGCCGCGCGGCCTCCACGCTCACCATCCGCCCGCATACCGCCACCGGGCCGGCCGGGCTCTCGGCCGCCGACCTGAGCCGGATCACCGCCACGTTCGAGGGATGACGATCATGACCGACCGCACGATCGCCGCAGTCCACCCCGCAACCCCCGTGCAGCAGGGCTTCCTTCTCGGCACGCTCGCCGCCCCCGAGGACGCCCTGTTCGTCGAGCAGGCCGTTCTCCCCCTGGCCGGGCCGCTGGAGGTCTCCCGCCTGGAGCGCGCCCTGGCGGGGATGATCGCCAGCCACGAGATCCTGCGGACCGGCCTCGCCTGGAACCTGGCCGCCGATCCGCAGCAAGTCGTCCTCACCCGGAGTGAGAGCGCGATCGGCGTCGTGGACAGCCGCCGTCACGACACCGACCGCCAGCAGGCCGACCTGGAAGAGCTGCTGCGCGCCCAGCGGGCCGAGCCGTTCGACCTGACGCGACCGCCGCTGCTGCGCCTGGTCGTCCAGCACCTCGACGGTGAGCGGCACCACCTGGTGTGGACCCACCACCATGGCGTGCTGGACGGCTGGTCGCACCTTGCGCTCGTCGACGAACTCCTGCAGCGCTACGCCGGGGGAGTCCCGGCCGAGCGGGCGGGGTTCGGCGTGTACGCGCGCTGGCTCGCCGCCCAGGACCGCGGCCGGCAGCGGGCGTACTGGGCGGGGCACCTGGCCGGCTACCAGCCGTTGCCCGCGGTCGCCGAGCACTCGCTGCTCCCGGACCAGGAGCGGCACGGGCAGCACCACCTCGCCGTGGACGCGGCCACCGCCGAGGCCTTGGACGGCTTCGCCCGCGCGCACGGCACCACGGCGGCGGCCGTGCTGATCTCCTGCTGGGGCTTGGTCGCCGCCCGGCAGCGCGGCCGCGACGACATCGCCGTCGGAGTCACCCTCTCGGGGCGCACGGCCGCCTTCCCCGGCGTCGCCGACCTGATCGGGCCCGTCGCGACGACCATGCCGATCCGGCTGCCCGCCCCGGTAGGGGACGCCGGCCGCTGGGTGAGCGCCATCCAGGACCTGCTCGCCGAGGCCGAGGCGAACAGCGCCTGCTCCACCGCGGACCTGTACGCCGGGGCCGACCTCGCGCCGGGCGGCGCCCTGTACGACAGCGTGGTGTCGATCGCCAACTACCCGCACACCGGCGACCGCGGCTCCCGGCCCGGCCTGGTGCTGGAGACTGCCGGGATCCGGTCCGAGGGCGGACGCACCCGCCACCCGCTCGCCCTGGTCGTCGAGACCTTCGACGGACTGCGGCTGCGCCTGGTCAACGACCGCACCCGCACAGGTGACGACGACGCCCGCGCCGCGCTGCACACCCTGCACACGATGCTGCACCGGCTGGCCGGCGAGGCGACGGTTCAGGTCACCGACTTGGCCGCTGCCACCAGCGACCTCACCCCCTTCCAGCCCCGCCAGCCCCAGACGGGCGACCTCCCGGCGCCCGGCCGGACGGCCGACGGCAGCGACCCGCTGGTGCGGGTGCTGACCGACGCCTTCGCCGACGTCCTCGGCCAGCCGGTCGGCGCCGACGACGACTTCCTCGCAGCGGGCGGGCACTCGCTGCTGGCGCTGCGGCTCGCGACCCGGTTACGGACCGCGCTCGGCGTCGATCTCACCCTCGGCGACCTCCTCACCGGTGGCACCCCCAGGGCGCTGGCCACCCGGGTGCGCCACCTCCTCACCGCCGAGACCACCGCCCCCGACCCGCTACCGCCGCTCACCCCAGCCCCGCCCGCCGGCGCCGGGCAGCCGTTCGCGCTGACCGGCATCCAGCAGGCCTACTGGACCGGACGCAACGCGGACTTCGACCTCGGCGGCGTCGACTCCCACCTCTACACCGAGGCCGACCTGCCCGACGTCGACCTGGAGCGGCTGACCGCCGTGTGGCGGGCCCTGATCGACCGCCACCCGATGCTGCGCGCCGTCACCACCCCCGACGGCCGCCAGCAGATCCTGACCGACGTCCCGCCCTACCGGATCCACACCACGGACCTGCGCACCGACGCCGAAGCCGAAGCGCAGCTCGCCCAGGTGCGCGAGCGCCTGGCCCACGCCCGCCGCGACACCGGCACCTGGCCGCTGTTCACCATCGAGGCGGCCCTACTGCCCGACGGGACCACCCGCCTGTTCCTCAGCTTCGACCTCCTCATCGGCGACGCGCTGAGCTGGCAGATCCTCTACCGCGAGGCCCGCGCCCTCTACGAGGACCCGGGCGCCGAACTGCCCGTGCTCGAGCTGACCTTCGCCGACTACGTGGCCCACCTGCCCGCCCTGGCCACCGGCCCGCGCTTTGAGCGCGACCGCGCCTACTGGCGGGCGAAGCTCCCGGCCCTGCCCGCACCGCCCGCGCTGCCGCTCCTGCCCGAACCCGCTGCCCCGGCCGGCGGGCCGCGGTTCTCCCGGCTGCAACTGCGCCTGCCCGCCGACGACCTCACCGCACTGCGCCGAGTTGCCGCCGCGCACGGCGCGACCCTGTCCGCGCTGCTGATGGCCGTCTTCGCCGAGACGCTGGGACGGTTCACCAACAGCAGCACCTTCCTGCTCAACACCACCATCTACAACCGGCCCGACGTCCATCCGCAGATCAACCAGATCGTCGGCGACTTCACCTCCACCGTCCTGACCGGCATCGACCTGGGCGCGCCGACGTTCGCCCAGCGACTGCGCGCGCTGCAGCGCCAGCTGTGGGCCGACCTCGACCACGCCCGCTACAGCGGAGTCGATGTCCTGCGGGACCTGCGGGAAGCCCGGGACCGGACCGCGGCCGCCGCGCCCGTCGTGTTCACCAGCACCCTCGACCTGGAGGTGCCCGGCTCCGAACCGGCCACCCCGTTCCCCGGCACCATCGGGTTCGGGATCGGCCAGACCCCGCAGGTCCTGGTCGACTACCAGACCTACCAGGCCGACGGCCACCTCGTGATCAACTTCGACACCGTCGACGGCCGCCTGCCCGACGGCCAGGTCCAGGCGATGCTCGACGACCACGCCGCCCAGCTGCGCACCCTGATCGACGACCCCGGCGCCGCCGAGCGGCCCCGCCTCGGCGCTCCCGCGCCGGCACCCGAGCTCGCCGAGCCACTCGGTGGCAACCGGCTCCTGCACGAGCCGTTCATCGAGCAGGCCCGCCGGCACCCGCGGCGCACCGCGATCGTGTGCGACGGCGAGCGCACTACCTACGGCGAACTCGCCGACGCGGCCCGGCAGATCGCCGGCCAGGTCACCGCCGCAGAGCCTGACGGCGAACTCGTCGCCGTACTGTGCCGACCCGGTCGCGAGCAGGTCGCCGCCACGCTGGGCGTCCTGCTCGCCGGATACGCCTACGTTCCCCTGGACCCCGCCTGGCCCGCCGAACGCCTCCACGACCTCCTGGCCGCCACCGGTGCCGCGGTCGTCGTCACCGAGCAGGAGACCCGGGCCAGCACCCGCCTGCCCGGCGGCCTGACCGTCCTCCTCACCGACGACGCCACCCCCGCCGGCGATATGGCGGTGGGCCGGGCGCAGCGCGGCCGCACGGCCGAGGACCTCGCGTACGTGATCTACACCTCGGGCTCCACCGGCCGGCCCAAGGGCGTCATGATCTCCCACCAGGGAGCGCTCAACACGGTCCTCGACGTCAACGAGCGCTTCGGCATCGGTACGACGGACGCGGTGCTGGCGGTGTCCCCGGCCACGTTCGACCTCGCCGTCTGGGACCTGCTCGGCACCCTCGCGGCCGGCGCCACCCTGGTGGTGCCCACCCGCGACCAGCGCCTCGACCCCGCCGCCTGGACCGCCCTGGCCCGCGCCGAGCACGTCACCGTGTGGAACTCGGTGCCGGTACTGATGGACCTGCTCCTGGACACCCTGCCCCCGGGCGACACGGTGCTGGAGGGCCTGCGGGTGTGCCTGCTCAGCGGCGACTGGATCCCACTGCAACTGCCCGGACGGCTGCGCGAGCGCGCCCCGAAGTGCCGCATCGTCAGCCTCGGCGGCGCCACCGAGGGCTCGATCTGGTCGATCCTCCACGAGATCGGCAACCTCGACCCGGCCTGGTCGAGCATCCCGTACGGCACCGCGATGACCGGGCAGAGCGTCCAGGTCCTCGACGACCAGCTGCTGCCGTGTCCCGCACACGTCCCCGGACAGCTGTACATCGGCGGCCACGGCACCGCGCTGGGCTACTGGCAGGCCCCGGAGCTGACCGAGGCCGCGTTCGTCTTCGACGGCCGCACCGGCCGCAGGCTCTACCGCACCGGAGACTGGGGCCGCCTGCGCCCCGACGGCACCCTGGAGTTCCTCGGCCGCCGCGACGCCCAGGTCAAGATCCGCGGCTACCGCGTCGAGCTGCGCGAGGTCGAGACGGCGCTGCGCGCGGTGCCCGGCGTCGAGCAGGCCGCCGTCGTCGCCACCGGCGAGCGCACCAACCTGCGCCTGGCCGCCTTCGCCGTCACCACTCGCCCCCCGGACGCGGTGCGCGCCGACCTCGCCCGCCGCCTGCCCGCCCACATGCTCCCGGCCGCGCTCACCATCCTGCCCGCGCTGCCCCTGAGTGCCACCAGCAAGGTCGACCGCAGCGCGCTGGAACGCCTCGCCGCAGACCCCGGCCACCGGGCACCGCAGCCCGCCACCGGGCACGCCCGCCACGACACCGGCCTGGAGAAGGAGCTGCGGGCGGCGCTGGCCGCGATCATGCCCGGCCGGCCCGGCCTGGACGAGGACCTGCTCGCCTTCGGGATCACCTCCGTCGACGTGATCCGGCTGGCCAACACCGTCGAACAGCACACCGGCCGGCGCCCCGACCTCAAGGCCTTCTACGCCGCCCCGACCCTGCGCACCCTCCTCCAGCACAACTACGCGCCCGCCGATGACCTGGTGCCGGCCGCGCCGGGAGTGTGGTCCGGCTGGCCGCAGCTGACCGACCCCGCCGAGCGGGCCGCCTTCCGCGCCGCCCGGCCCGCACACGGCCCGGCGCCCGCGTCCCGCACCCTGCCCGAACGGGCACCCGGCCACCTGGACATCCGGGCCCGGCGCCGCACCCCGCGCACCTTCGACCCCCGCCCGGTCACCCTGGAGGCGCTCGCCGACCTGCTGGACAGCCTGCGCCGCACCGACGCCGGCGGCCGACCCGCCTTCCTCTACCCCTCAGCCGGCGGCCTGTACGCCGTCCAGGTCCACCTCCACGTGCGACCCGGCCGCATCCAAGGCCTGCCCGGCGGCCTGTACGGCTACCACCCCGACGCCCACGACCTCACCCCCCACGCCCCGGACATCGACCTCGACCCCGGCATCCACCTCGGCCCGGCCAACCGGCCCCTGGCGAACACCGCGGCGTTCAGCTTCTTCCTGACGACCGACCCCGCCGAGTCCGCCCCGCTGTACGGATGCGACGCCGAACCCCTCGCCCTGCTGAACGCCGGCTACATCGGCCAACTGCTGTGCCACACCGCCATCGGAGCGGGCCTCGCTCTGGCCCCGGTGCACGGCCTCGACTTCGACCGCATTCGCTGGCTGCTGCCCGGCGGCGAACGCCTCGTACTGCTGCACACCCTCCTCGGAGGCATCCCCGACCACCCCGCCGCCGAGGGAGAGCCCGCATGACCGCGACCACCGCCGCCGGCGAGCCCTCGCTCGTCACCGACATCGCGCCGCTCTCACCCGGCCAGGAGCGCCTGTTCGACGCCGAGTTCGTCCTACCCGACGGCTCCTGGCCCACTCCGGGCACGCCGACCCCGCTGCGCCCGATCGACACCGGCGCCATCCGCATCGACGGCCCCCTGGACATCGCCGCACTCCGGCGCGCCGTCACCGCGCTCGTGGCCCGGCAGTCCGCGCTGCGCACCACCTTCCGCCGGCGGCCCGATGGCGCGCCCGTCCAGCTCGTCACCGACCGCGCCCCGAACCCGATGAGCCTCGGGGCGCTCGACCTCGCGGCCGGGCAGGAGTTCCCCACGGCCGAGGAACTGCTGCGCCACGCCCCGGCCCAGCTGGTCGACCCCCGCCACGACCCGCTCTTCCGAGTCCACCTGCTACGCCTGGACCAGGAGAGGCACGTCCTGCTGCTGCAGATCCACCACGCCGTCAGCGACGGCTGGTCCATCGGCGTCCTCTACCGCGACCTGTCCGAGCTCTACAACGCCGCCCGGGCCGGGCGGGACGCGGACCTGCCCGCCATCCCCCGCAGCTTCGCCGCCCACAGCCGGCAGATGCGCGCCGAGCGCGGCGGCCCCGAGGAGCAGCGCCAGCTCGCCTACTGGCGCCGCCGACTCGCCCCGCCACTGCCCGGCCACCGGGCCGAGCCACCGGCCGACGGCCTCAGCCGGGTGGACGGCGACCCGGTCCTCGTGCCTGCCGACCTCGTCCGGAGCCTGCGCGAGACCGCGGCCACCAGCGCGCAGCGCGGCGGCGTGGCCGGACCGTTCCTCGCCGCGCTCGCCCTGGTCCTCCACCACGCCGACGGCGAGCGGGACGTGCGGATCGGCATGATGATCTCCAACCGGGCCCGGCCCGGAGCCGAGCACCTGATCGGCTACTTCGTGAACACCGCCGTGATCCGACTGCACGTCGACCCGACGATGACCGCCGGGGATCTGGTGACGCAGGCGAACACCGCCGTCACCGAGGCCATCGAGCACCAGGCCCTGCCCATCCAGGACCTCTACCAGGACCTGCGCGACACCGGCGCCCTCGGGCCGGGCCCGCTGTACCGGGTCACGCTCGCGCTCAACACGATGCGCACCACCTCGCTGACCCTGGACGGCCTGCACTGCCAGGACGTCGACCTGGAGCGGGTCGGCCCCCGCCTCGCGCCGACCAGCATCGAGCAGCGCTGGGTCCTGGACGAGCACGCCGGCCATCTGGCCGGAACGCTGACCTGGCGCACCGACACCGCCACCCGGCCCGCCATCAAGGCCACGCTCACCGGCCTCGACCAGGCGCTGCGCGCCGTCACCAACCCCCGCACCACCCTCGCCGACATCACCGCTACCCTGCCTACGCCCCGGCCGGAGGCCCGGTGAGCACCGCTGCGGCAGCGGAGCCGCTCTCCGAGCTGGACGCCGCCGAGCTGCTCGACGCGTACGGCCTGACGCTGCGCCGGGCACGACCTCTGCCGGGCGGAATGGAGAACGCCCACCTCAAGGCGCAGACGGCCACCGGCACGGTCGTGGTGACCGTGCTGAACAAGAAGTCGCCGGCGCAGGCCGAGGAGTACGCACGCTTCCTGCGTCACCTGGAGCTCACCGGCGCCCCGGCACCGCGGCTGCGGCCGCTGCGCGCCGGCGGCTGGGTCACCCGCCACCGCGGCCGGCCGGTCATCGTCTGCGACTTCGTCGACGGGCGCAGCCCCGCCCGGCTACCGGTCCGCCTGGTCCACGAGGCCGGGCTCCTCCTCGGGCGGGTGCACCGCACCGCGGCGGCCGGCTTCGACAATGCGCTGCCCCCGCACCTGCGACTGCACGGCGACGACGCCGACACCCTCGCCACGCTGCCCGACGGGCCGTTCGCCCAGTGGGCGCGCTCCACCTGGCACGCCGTCGGCCACGTCACCGAGCACGACGGCCCCCATGTTCCGGTCCACGGCGATCTGTTCCCGGACAACATCGTCGTCCGCGGCGGCCGGAGCCTGGTCTTCCTCGACTGGGAGGACGGCTCGCTGGACTTGCCCCACTTGGACGTGGGGATGGCGCTGCTCGGCCTGTGCGGCCGGCGCGGATTCTCCCCCCGACGCGCCCGCCACCTCCTGGCCGGCTACCAGCAGGGCAGCACAGCCGCGCTGAACGGCGACCTGGTGCGCGACGCGGCCCTGTACGCGGCCGTGCTCGTCGCGCTGCGCCGCCACCGCTGGCAACGGGAGCACCGCCGCCTGCCCGCCGGGCGCTCAGCCGCCGCCATGCACCACCTCGCGAAGTCTCTGTCCGACCGCTGGCCGCAGCTTCAGCCGTAGGCCGGCCACCCGTGATCCGCGCGCCCCGCCGGGCGCGCCCCCGACCCTGCAGAGAGCAGACCGCCATGCCCCGTGATCTTGTCCTGGTCGTCGTCCCGCCGAACTCCAACACCGTTATCACCGGCCGGCTGCTGACCGTCACCCGCCCCGAGGAGCACTCCGACTGGTCGGACTTTCTGTGCCTGGGCGCGCTGTCCCTCGTCTCCTCGCTGGCGACGAATCCCGCCCTGGAGCCGGTCTACGTCGACGGCACGATCACGCCCCTGGACGACGTCCTGGAGTACATCACCGCCCACGCCGACCGGATCCTGGCGGTCTGCCTGGGCATGCTGACCGCGAACTACGAGGCCGGCGTCCTGATCGCCCGGCACGCCAAGGACACCGACGCCCGGATCACCACCGTCGCGGGCAACGACCACTTCAGCTCCCTGGCCACGGCGTGCATGAACGCGTCCCCCAGCCTGGACTACGGATTCGTCGGCAACGAGGTCGTGGGGCCCTTCACCGACCTGATCGGCGCCCTGCGGGCCGCGGCGCCGATCGACCCGACGGCGTTCCCCGGTCTGGTGTACCGCGCCGACGGCCTCGTCCACGCCACCCCTTCGCGGGCCGAGCCGGTGTTCTCCGGCTACGACTACACCCTGGTGGACCGGGCCTTCCCCCAGACGCCGCTGTACACCCGGCAGTTCGGCCACCGGATCGCCCCGCGGATCCACGAACTTCTCGGCCGAACCGTCACGGCCGGCATGCCGGTCGACATCGGCCGCGGCTGCGTGAAGTTCGCCGCCGACGACGCCTGCTCCTTCTGCTCCATCCACCCCGGACAGCTGTGGCGCAACCAGCTCACCCCCGCTCAGGCGTGGGCCGCCATCGAGGCTGCCTGGAACGCCGGCTACGACTACCACTACCTGACCGCCGACGAACTGCCCCTGACGTTCGCCCAGCTGCTGACCGGCATGGCCGCGAACGCCCCCGCCTGGTGGTCCGCCCTCAGCGAGGACGAGCGGCCCCTCCTGGTCGGGTACGGCCGCGCCGACGGCATCGCCGACCCCCGCAAGACCGCGCTGCTCACCTCTCTCGGAGTGCGCCAGATCATGATCGGCATGGACGCCGGCGCCGCGACATCCCTTGCCGCGATGAACAAGCCGGTCGGCGGCCGCCGCCGCAACGTCCTCGCGGAGGCCGAGAAGCTGTACGAGCTCAACTCGGAGGCGATCACGGTCGCCCGCGACCACGGCATGCTGATCCGCGCCGGTTTCGTCGTCGGCCACATCGGCATGACCCGGGCCCTGCTGACCGAGAACCTCGAGCGGATCCTGGCCCTGATCACCGAAGGCGGCAAGCACGGCGTGTTCTCGGCGATCGACGCGGAGGTGCTCTCCCCGCAGCCCGGCGCCCGCGACTACACCTACCTCACCACCCCCGACGCCGCCCGGCAGGCCGCCGCGAAGCTCGGCCTCACGGTCGCCGACGACGCCACCCTCGCCGCCGTCTCGGCCCGCTGGGCGCACCAGGACGTGGTGATGCCGGAGGACGCGATGCGGGACTACACCCTCGCGCTGATGCCCGAGATCACCTTCGACGACCTCGCCCAGGCCCGCGCCACGATCCGCTCCCACGCCAAGGCGTGCGGCGTGGTCATCGGCGAATGAATCCGACCGCCCCCGTCCGGAAGGAGACGCCGTGCACCTGACCCCCGCCGAGCAGGGACGGCTGCTGCTGTACACGGCCACCCTGCTGGCTCGCGAGCGCCACCAGCGCGGCGTGAAGCTCAACGTGCCCGAGGCGACCGCGCTGATCGCGCACGCCGCGTGCGAGGCCGCCCGGGACGGCGGCCGGCTCGGGGACGCGGTCGCCGCCGGGCGCGCGGCCCTCACCGCCGCGGACGTGCTGCCCGAGGTGCCGGGCATCCTGACCGAGATCCAGGTCGAGGCCGTCTTCGCCGACGGCTCCAAGCTCATCGTCATCACCCACCCCCTCGGGCCGCCCGCCGACCCGGCCCATGCCCCCGGTGCCGTCCTGCCCGCCGACCAGCCGCCGCCCGAGCTGGCCGACGTCGTGCGGGTCGAGGTCACCAACACCGCCGACGTGCCGGTCACCGTCACCTCGCACTTCCACTTCTTCGAGGCCAACCGCGCCCTGGCCTTCGACCGCCGTGCCGCCTACGGCCGCCACCTCGCCCTGCCCGTCGGCGCCAGCACCCGCTTCGAACCCGGCACCACCCAGCAGGTCGAGCTGACCCCGATCGGCGGCGACCGAGTCGTCATCGGCTTCGCCGGCCTGGTCGACGGCCCCCTGGACGCCCCCGGAGCACGCGAGACCGCGCTCACCCGCGCCCACGTCGCCGGCTACCTCGACACCGGCCCCACCACCGATCAGGAAGGCGACCTGTGAGCAGCCACCTCACCTACGCGCAGCAGCACGGCCCCACCACCGGCGACCGCGTCTGCCTGGCCGACACCGGCCTGACCCTGCGCGTCGAAGCCGACGCCCAACGCCGGGGCGAGGAGTTCCTGGTCGGCTACGCCAAGACCGGCCGCGACGGCATCCACTACCAGGCCCGCCTCACCGACCGGACCTGCGACCTGATCGTCAGCAACGTCCTGCTCGTCGACCCCGTCCTCGGCATCCGCAAGGCCTCGATCGGCATCAAGGACGGACGCATCGCCGCCGTCGGCCGCGCCGGTAACCCCGACACCCTGGAAGGCGTCGACGTCCTCGCGGGCACCGGCACCACCGTCATCCCCGGCGAGGGCCTCATCGCCACCCCCGGCATCGTCGACACCCACGTCCACCTCTGCTCACCCGGCATCATGGGCGCCGCCCTCGCCTCCGGGGTCACCACGATCGTCTCCCAGAACTTCGGCCCGACCTGGGGCTGCGGCGTCACCAGCCCCGCCGAACTACGCCACGCACTGCGCGCCTTCGACGCCTTCCCGGTCAACATCGCCATGCTGGCCCGCGGCTCCTCATCCCACCCGGACCCGCTGCTGCGCGCCCTGGAGCAGGGCGGCGCCTCCGGGTTCAAGGTCCACGAGGACATGGGCGCCCACGCCCGCGCCCTGGACACCGCCCTGACCGTCGCCGACGACCACGACGTCCAGGTCGCGCTGCACAGCGATACCCTCAACGAGGCCATGTTCGTCCAGGACACCCTCGCGGTCATCGGCGGCCGCACCCTGCACGCCTTCCACGTCGAGGGCTGCGGCGGCGGCCACGCCCCGAACGTCCTGCAGCTGGCCGGCCTGGCGAACATCATCGGGTCTTCCACCAACCCGAGCCTGCCCTACACCCGCGACACCGCCGCCGAGCACCTGAACATGATCGCCACCGTCCACCGGCTCGACCCGGACGACCCCGACTGTCGGCGGATGGCCCACGATCGGATCCGCACCGGCACGCTCGGCGCCGAGGACGTCCTCCATGACCTCGGGGTCATCCCCATCACCTCTTCCGACTCCCAGGCCATGGGCCGCATTGGGGAGACCGTCCGCCGCACCTTCGCGATCGCCGCCAAAATGCGCGCCCTGGACCCCGAGCCGGGCGGTGACGACAACGAACGCGTCCTGCGCTACATCGCCAAGCTGACCATCAACCCGGCCATCGCCCACGGCATGGCCCACGAGGTCGGCGCGCTCACCCCTGGCCGCCTCGCGGACATCGTGCTGTGGAACCCGGCCTACTTCGGTGCCAAGCCGCAGCTCGTCCTCAAGGCCGGCTACCCCGCCTGGGGCGTCACCGGCGACCCCAACGCCTCCACCGAGACGAGCCAGCCCCTCGTCCTCGGGCCGCAGGTCGGCGCGTACGGGGCAACCGCGGCCGACCTGTCCGTCGCCTTCGTCAGCCGGTCCGCGCACGACAGCGGCACCGACACCCTGCCGACCCGGCGCCGCCGCGTCGCCGTCCGCGACACCCGCACGATCGGCCTGGCCACCATGCTCCGCAACGACCGGCTCAGCGACGTCCGCGTCCACCCGGGCACCGGGCAGGTCACCCTCGACGGCGACCCCATCAGCTCTCCGCCCGCCCAGGCCACCGCCCTCAGCCAGCTCTACTTCCTGTAACCCAGGCCCGAGACACCCAGGAGCGCCCGCATGTCCCTCACCAGCCCGGCCCGCGACCTCCTCGACCGCGGCCACGCGACGATTCCGCTGCCCGCTGCAGACGCCGAGGCCCTCGCGGAGCTGCGCACCCACGCGGCTCGGTTCTTCAGCCAGGACGAGGAGACCAAGCTCCGGCACGGCAGCGGCGACTTCAACTTCGGCTACCGGCCCTACGGACGCCAGTACTCCGTCAGTCCCGAACGGCCCGACATGAACAGCTCGTTCACCTACTGGGCGAACGACCCGGCCAGGGTTCCCGGGCACGAGGCCGACTCCGTCGCCCCGTTCCTCAAAGCCCTGGGCGCGTACTGGCGGGTCGCCGCCGACGCCGCCGACCAGGTGCTGACCGGCCTGGCCGACCACTTCGGCTACCGCGACGACCTGCAGTTCCGCACCTCGTCCTACCTGGAGATCAACTGGTACCTCCGGGAACCCGAGCGGGACCTGCTCCAGGACCGCCACGAGGACGGCCACCTGTTCACCCTCGCCACCTCCGACGGCCCCGGACTGGAGATCGAGACCGACGGGGAGATGAAGCAGGCGGCCGTCGGTGACGGCCGCCTGCTCGTCATGCCCGGCAGCGTGCTCACCGCGATGACCGCCGGCCGGATCCCGCCGCTCTACCACCAGGTCCGCAACCACCAGCTGGAGCGGCGCATCACCACACTCTTCCTGGTCAACCCCAGGCTGGACCGGAACATCTCCCCCTACACCACGGAAGGGGGCGAAGCCGTGGACGTCGCGGCACTGGCACGGACCAGCGGCTCGATGTTCGGACTGCCCCCGGCGCCGGTCCTGGCCCCGCCCACCGTCTGAGCACGAAGTGCCGGCTCAGGCCAGAGCGTCCTCGAACACCGACCGGTTCGATGCGGTGAACGCGAACTCGCGGCGGCTCCACTCGATCCGGGAGGCCAGCACCTCGGGCTCGGCGGGCGCGGTGTCGGGCGAGGCCATCAGCTCCGCCCAGAACCGGGCGTTGCGCGCCTGCCGCTCCAAGATGGCGTCGACCACCGCACCGCGCTCCGGCCCCTGAATGCCGTAGGCGTCGGCGAGGATCTTCACCTGCTCAGCCTGCCGCTCCACCGGGACGGTGCACTTGGACGCGATGCACCACGTCCACGCGGCGTATCCGAGGTCTTCCAGGGGCGAGCCGGGAGCCGAGGTGTCGAAGTCGATCCATGCGGTGGGCAGGCCGTCGACGAAAACGGCGTTGTTCGGGCCCACATCGTGATGACACACCACGGGCGAGCGGCCGGCCAGCGCGCTACCCCGCGTGGCGTCGTGCATGGCCCTCAGCAGCGCACCGGCCGCCGCCACCTGATCGTCCTCCCACACCTGGAAACGCGCCGGAACTTCACCCGGGAGAAAGCTCAGAATGTCCATACCGTCGGCCTGACCGAGATATTTCGGGGCGCCGTCGAATTCCTGCTGCTCGAATACTTTCAGGAGGGTGGCGACGAATTCCGAAGAATCCGATACCGGTCTGCGCACAGAATCGTCGACCTGGACGACGCCGTCGGTCATTCGTCCGCCGGAAAGTGGGACCGCAACACCAGGCGCATCAGTCATTTAAGTCGCTCCCATACCTTGATCCCGAATCGGCCCATGGGTCTACTGGCAGCACATTTCCACGCTAGGACACCAGGGCTCGCCTTGCGACCCAAGCGATGTTATACGAGCCGCCCTGCGCAGCGGCCCCGGGGTGACCAACTCGCCCTGCTGCATGTAGAGTCTGGCATTCTCAAGATCGAATTCAATACTTCCGGCTTCGGAATTGATCAAAGCGCACCGGCGTGGCCTGCGGCGATGCTGGGAGTCGATGTCGGCGGCACGACGTTCACGCGGTGGGTCGCGTAGCGAACGTCACCCGAACGGATGACGTGGCATCGACGCGCGGCTGCGCCGGCCGGAGTGCTCACGCAGCTGCGCCCGCGATCCACCGGATCGCGGGCGCAGCTGGGCGGGTCTGATCAGGCGAGCAGGTTGGAGCGCAGGGCTTCCAGGTCGGCCTCCGTGATTCCGTGGGGTGCCAGGTAGGCGGGGATGGAGCCGAACCCGGTCAGAATCGTGTCCATCGCCGAGGCCAGCAGGGACTCACTGACCGGGTGCGAGTACCGGGTGACCCCCGCCTCGTCCTGGAAGGACGTCGGTCCAGCCGTCAGCTCCAGCTCGACGTTGGACCGCACGTAATCCCCGACGACCTGGTCCCACGGCGCGCCCAGCAGCGACTGGATCACCGCCACCGCGAGACCTGTGCGGTCCTTGCCCACGGCGCACTGCACGACCGCCGGCAGCGCGGTCGGCTCGGCCAGCCGCTTGATCAGCGCTGCGATCGCCGGAGCCCCGTAGGTGGCCATGAAGGGGTACAGGGCGGCGGGGTCCACGGGCCACGGCTTGCCGTCGAAGCCCGAGAAGTCGGTGAAGCCCATCGCCTTGAGGGCGTCCAGTTCAGGCAGCGCCGGAATCGGAACCCATTCAATGTCGAGCCCGTGCGTCTGCCCGGGCCAGACGTTGCTTTCGACACCGCTGCGCAGGTCGATCACCGTGCGAACGCCCAGCTCTCGTATGCGCCCGGCGCCTACTGCGGTCAGCCGGTTCAAAGAACCGGATCGGTAGAGGATCCCGGGCCGCATAGGGGAAATGCATGCGTCCCGGAAGTTGCGCACGTTCGGTACGTCCGGCAGGTTCTTCTGCGCCGGAAGGAGGTGACTGGCCGACCTTGTTCCGCTGTCAGGCTTTGTCATGGGAAAAGAATAGGGCCCACGCCGCAATTTCGTTCCCCTATTGCAGGAAATTGCGTCTAATTGCTTGGTGTGGCCGAAAGGTGCTGCCCGGATTCGAACGCGCTCCCGCATTCTCGACCGCGCGTCATACTGGGACCCCTGCCACGTGCGGAAGTCGAAGTCATCTCGCTCCGATCGGTGAATGCTTGCTCGTGGGTGGTGAAGAGGCGGTCGGCACGGGCCCGGGAGTCAGGCGGTCAGCTGAACTCGGTCGCCCTCTGCGGGACCGGGGGTGAGGCGGGTGAAGTGCTCGGTTCGGATGATCCGGTTGCGGTCGGTTTCGGCAAGCCGGGCGAGGATGCCGGGCAGGGGACGCTCGCGTGCGACTTCGCTGCGGTGCGCGAGGATCGCGGCCCACTTCGCGTCCGCCCAGGGGGTGACGTCGACGCTGGTGGTCACGTACGAGTCCGGGACCGCGAGGACGGTCTTGCCCACCCCTTCGAGTAGCGGGCGGAGCAGGCCGACGCCGGACTCGGGGTGCGTGGCCGCGTACAGCGCGGCTGGCTGCCAGGGCGGGCCCGCTTCGGGATGCAGGTGGGCGAGGCCGGCGGCTTCGACGGCGAGGAGGGTGATCTGGTGCGTGCGTACGTGGTCGGGGTGGCCGGTCAGCTGGCCGAGGGCGTCGTGTCCGACGACGATGTCGGGTCGGAAGTCGCGGATGTGGGCGACGAGGCGGCTGACCGCTTCGTCGAGGGGAGCGTCGACGAGGCGTGGCCGGCCGGGGGCCGCCTCTGGGTTGCGGGCGTCGTTGTAACCGAGCAGACGTGGGGCGCCGGCCCCCAAGGCGGCCAGCGCATCGCTGAGTTCGGGAGCGCGGCGGCTGTCCGGCCCCCAGGTTGCTGTGACGACGGCGGTACGGGCGCCGGCGGCGTGGTGCTGGGCGAGCACGCCCCCGGCCAAGAGGCTCTCGTCGTCCGGGTGCGCGAACACCCCCAGTAGCGAAGGACAGTGCGGGCGGTTCATGGTGAAGAGGCCTCCTTGGAGTGCGTACGGGCGGAATGATCAGCAGCCACCTCGGCAGCGGTGGGCCACCCCACGGGTCGCCAGCGCATCGGGCGCGTCTCCTACGGGCCGCCCCGTCAGAACAGCGCTCCCTGTTCCGCGTCCGGGGCCGCGGGTGGCCGTGTGGGCTGCAATCCGGCGGCCACGTCCAGCTCGAGCAGCGTGCTCCACCGGCCGCCCGCGCACCCGTCGTCCAGGAGCCGGGTCAGCACCTGGGCGGTGACCTCGACATCCGGCATCGCCCGATGCCGTCCGGCAGGCTTTGGGATGCCGTAGTGGCCGAGCAGGCTGTCCAATCCGTAGGAGCCGAGACCGGGCACGACGGCCTTGGCCAGGCGCAACGTGTCCAGCAGCGGTGTCGCGGCGAGTACGGGGCAGTGCTCTGCCTGGCGGGCGATGATTCCGGCTTCCGTCGAGGCGTGGTGGGCGACCAGTCGGTACGGCGGTGAAGTCAAGCGCGCGTCGAGCTGCGCCATCACCTCGGCAGCGGGGGCCGCCGAGGTGAGCATCCGCTGGGTGATGCCCTTGAGCTGGACGTCCCGCGCGGTCACGGGCACGTCGGCAGGCGGTCGCATCAGTTCCTCGAACCGGCCGGCTTCCACCAGTCGGCCATCCAGGGGGCGCAGTGCCAGCGCCGCGACCTCGATCGGCTCGGCGGGCCGTCCTGCTGGGGTGAGGCCCTCGAAGTCGATCACCACGAACGTCATCGCGGCGAAGCGGGGATCATGCATCAGCGCGTCCACGGTGGCGCCTCCCCTGAGGCCGCCGTCGGCTCCCGGTCGACGGTTCGGTCGTCGTTCCGGGGGACTGGCACAGCGTGTCCGCCGCAGGCCGGGTTTGGCTCCCGCTGTGGACGCCGGGCTGCGTACAGCCGGTAGCGGACGGCGTTGTCCGGCGTCGGGGAGTCGATCGCCGTGACCGATTCCATTCTGAGGCCGTGCTGGACCAAGAGGTCCTCCCACAGCTGCGGGGTAAGGACCCACATCGTCACGGGATGGTCTTCGGTGGTACCGGGCAGCCGCAGGATCTCGGGGCGCGGCACCAGCGCGGCCGACGGCCCGATGCCGTCCGAGTTGGTGTGCAGCGCCGAGAACAGCAGTCGGCCGCCCGGCTCGAGGCTGTTGGCCAGGACGGGCAGCAGCCGGTCGGGGTCCAGGTACGGCATGGAGCCGACGGAGTAGATCAGGTCGTACGGATCGGCGTCGCGCAGGTGGGCCACGGCGTCGGCGCACACCAGGTGCAGACCCGGGACGTCCGGGTAGCGGGCGAGGGCACGCTGGTGCTGGGCGGGGGAGGCATCCACGGCGGTGACGTCGGCGCCCCGGGCGGCGAGGTCAGCGGCGTGCCGG
Organism: Streptomyces sp. NBC_01264; assembly: GCF_026340675.1. Lineage (NCBI taxonomy): Bacteria > Bacillati > Actinomycetota > Actinomycetes > Kitasatosporales > Streptomycetaceae > Streptomyces > Streptomyces sp. NBC_01264. The sequence goes on along the minus strand of NZ_JAPEOX010000004.1, from coordinate 145,902 downwards.
CCAAGGCCGCTGCCAAGGTCGAGGACGCGCAGCCCGTTCACGTCACCGAGGGCTTCGATGCCGGGGCGGACGTCCCGAATGCCCCAGTCCCACCGGTCCAGCTTGGGCAGCTCCAGCCCTCTGGCCAGTTGGTGGGCGCCGTAGGCGTTCCAGGTCTCGACGGTGTCCGACTCAGTGGTCACCAGGTTCTCCATCAGATCGCGGGCGGCGGGGGTCATGGGCGTAGGGCGTAGCAGCGCAGGACGTCGAGGTCGGCGGTCTGAACGTTGGACCAGCCCGCGGTGAGGATCTCGGCCTGGGCGGGGGTGATTCCGAGGCCCTGCAAGGGGTCGGTAGCGGCGCGGCGCCCGGAGATCTCGGTGACCACCCAGAAGGTCCCGCCCGGGGCAACGAGGCGGCGGACGCGGTCGAGGAAGGTGGCTTTGTCGTCGATCCACCGGTAGACCAGGCGACAGGTGACGACCGCGTACGCCGGCTCCGGCAGGACGCCGAGGTCGTCGGTGGTGATGTCCATGCACCGCCAGACCGGTTCGTGACCGGGCCCGGGGTTCTGGGCGGCGGCGAGCTCGACGGCGCTGGGGGAGCAGTCGATGCCGGTCGTGCGGTAGCCGAGCCAGGCGAGGCGTCGGGCAAGCGAGCCGTCGCCACAGCCGATGTCGAGGGCGGGGCGTTCGCGGCCGGGGCCGAGGTGGTCCTCCAGCAGCCGGTTCTCAGTGTCGTCGAGTTGCCGGTAGCGGCGGCCCTGGGACCAGAGCCGCTCCCAGTAGGTCACGGCCTCGGTGGACGCTGTGGTCACGAAGGGGCTCCCTCACGGGCGGGCGGCACGGAGACGCGGGCAGGGATTCTCCGCAGCGTGCGGATGGGGGAGGCGACCAGGAGGACGATGGGTACGACTTGGAGGAGCGCGCCGATGGCGAGGGTGGCCCGGACATCGAGGAGGAGGACCAGGCCGCCGGCGGTGGCGGCGGCGAGTGGGCGGGCCCCGGCGGTGAGCGTGGTGCTGGCGGACTGCATTCGGCCCTGGAAATCGGGGTCGCATACGGCCTGGCGCAGGGACCGTTGGCTGGTCCCCGACGCGGTCGCCCAGAACAGCTGCCCGGCCAGCGCGGCGGCCAGGACGATCTGCCACCGCAGTCCGGGCTCTGCGAGGAGCAGGGGTACTTGGGCGAGAGGGCTGACCGCGAACCCCGCGATGATCGTGGGACCGATGCCGATCCGGGCGGCGATCTTCGGTGCGAGTAGCGCACCGGCCACGCCGCCGGCACCGCCGATGCCCATGATCACGCCGAAGGCGGACGGGGAGGCTCCGAGTCGGTCTAGGAGATAGAACGCCCAGTAGGTGTTCATGATTGCCAGGCCGAAGGACAGGGTCGACAGGGCCGCAATCACGGTGCGAATCGTGGGCTGCCGGGCCACGTAGCGCACGCCTTCGGCGATGTCCCGCGCCAGGCTCGGGCGGGCCGCGTCCGGCGCGGTGGCGGTCTCGGGGACACGCATTCGCCAGACGAGCACGGCGGAGACCAGGAAGGACACGGCGTCGACCAGGACCGAGCGGGCCGCGCCGACGGCACCGACCAGGGCGGCACCGGCGTTGGTGCCGATGCTGTCGGCCACCGACGACGCCGCGCCGAGCTTCGCGTTCGCGTCATGGAGTTGTTCCGGATCGACGACGGCGGGCAGGAGGCTGATCGCCGCGGCATCGTGCACCACCTTGGCCGCACCGAGCACGATTGCCACCGCGCACAGCTGCCCGACGGTGAGCGCTCCGGCGAGGGCGGCGACCGGAACGGTCACCAGCGCGCCGGCCGCCGTCAGGTCCGAGGCGATCAGCTGGGGCCGCTTGGGATGCCGGTCGGACAGGGCCCCGGCCCATAGCGCGACCGCGTTCGGAAGCTGTCCGAGGAATGCGAGCACGGCGACCTCGGTGGTGGACGCGTGCAGTTCCAGCACGGCCAGCGCAGGTAGAGCGACGGCGCTCACTGCCGATCCGGACAGGGTCACGGCTTCGCTGCCGAGCAGGAACCGGAAGGCGGGCCTCGACCAAGTGGTGGTCTTCGCGTTCTGGGCGGCGACCGTCACGGAGTCCCACCCCCGCCCTTCAGCTCCGGGGCGATCACGTTGGCGTAGCGAAGGCCTGCGGCGAAGTGTCGCAGGACCTCGTGGGTGAAGGGGTGGCAGTCCTCGGGAGGGCTGCCGGGATCCGTCCAGAGCAGGTCGCTATGGGTGTCCGGCTCCCGGTTGTACGGCTCGCCATCCCACTCCCGCGCCAGGAACACCACACCGGTCACCCGTTCCCCGTCCGCGGCATGCAGGTGAACCAGCTGACAGAACTCCAGCCGCTCCGGGGCGATCATGATGCCGGTCTCCTCGGCGAGCTCGCGCGCGGCGCCCTCGTCGAAGAACTCGCCGGCTTCGAGCCGGCCGCCGACGACCGTGAGCAGGCCCGGGGAATGCCACGAGTGCGGCTGGTGCCTCACGGTAAGCACCCGGCCGTCAACGGGATGCTGGAGCAGGACCATGACGTGCACGATGCTCCGGTGGACTTCGCTCACGGCCGGTCCTCCTTCATGAGCCGGTCCAGGGTCCGCCGGCCCCGGGCGGTGACCTCGGGATGGTCGTTGTCCGGGCCCCAGGCCAGGCAGTTGACCGCGTCCAGCGCGGTCAGACAGCGCAGCGCGTGCCGCTCGGCAGCGGTGAGCCCTCGCCCGTACGAGCGGAGGAAGGCCTGCTTACGGTCGGGGTGGTCGAGCCACGCGGTGACGGCGAGGATGACCAGGTCCTGCACGCGGGCGGCCGGCCGGGTCCGCTCGAAGTCGACGAACGCGACCGCAGACCCCGACCACAGCCAGTACCTCGGCTGGTTGTTGCCGTGGATGTAGCCGAGCGGCACCGGGCCGACGCGGCGCAGCTGGGCCGCGTAGTCACGGACCAGCTGCTGCTCGCCTTTGGTGAGGCGGTCCCCGGCGCGGCCCAGGTACTGTTCCGCGCCGTCGGCCGCGGCCCTCAGAGCCCCCTCGGCCTCGGCCCGGTCGCCGCGGTCAAGCTCACCGGCCTCGTGTAGCTGGGCGCACAGCATGCCGGCCCGCGCGTGCACAGCCCGCCACACGGCGGAGGAAAGGGCCAGAATCTGCGTCGGAGCGCCCGGCGCGACCGTGAGCAGCAAGGCCAGGTCCTCCGCGCGGCTGTCGAGGAGATGGGGAGCCCGGCTGTGCCCGAGCGCGGGAACGACGTGGCGGTAGGCCCTGGTCTCGCGGGCGAGGAACTTCGCCGACGGCGAGACCATCACGTACCAGCGGCCCCCGTCTTCGTCGGCGAGCTCCCACACTCGGGAACGGTGCCAGTCGTGTGAGGCGTCGCGTACGACTTCGGTCGGCCCGGTTCGCTGCTCCGCCCAGTCCCGCACCGTCGCGGGAAGCGGTTTTGTCTGCCTCACGTCGTGCTCCTCGTGCCCGGGCGCGAAGCACGCGAGGAGCGGGGTGCGAAGGCGTCGGCAGCGGAGAGGGCTCGGGGCACGGTGGCGGGCGACGGGGGCGCTGCGGGCTGTTGCTCGTTCGTGGCGGCCGAGGTCAACATGGTCCCTCTCGACGGTCGTGCGGCGTGGTCGTGAAGCTCAACGACCACGCCGCGATATCGAACACATGTGTTTCGGTCGAGTCTGGAATCCCGAGATGGTGCGCGCGTCGACAGGTGGAGGATGCACGGATCCGCCCGCCGCACCGGGTGCGCGCGGAGGCGTGGTTGGCCGAAACGCCGATGATGGAACTCCCGGCTGCCGCGAAGGTCGGCGCCGGAGCGGACGCGTTCAACCCCTGGGTGTCGTCCCCTTTCAGGGGTAGCGGGCAGCACGGACCGGGCCGCGACGGGGATGCCGCCGGCATGGTGGCGGACGCGCAGTTCAGAACGAGACGGAGCCAAGGACTGAGGAGGGTGAGGGAGATAGCTGGGAAGCAGCGGCCGATGACTTGAAGGGCGAGCGATCCCAGTTCCACGAACACCCGTTCGCGGGCCTGGTGTTGAGTCGATTCGGCTACGAGTTGGCTGATCGCTACGCTGGCGTTGAGGCCCTGCCCGATGTCCACGTTGGGCACGCGTCCTTCCGAGACTTCTGCCTAGCGAGGGTGTGCACCTGTGACCGGTACTGCGACCGTTTCCGACTTCTACTGCCATCAGGCGCTGGCCGGCGTGGTTCCCATCGAGAGGGTGAAGGAGACCGAACGGGTCCTGGCCTTCCATCACACCAACCCCTCGTACCCGGTGCACATCGTGGTGATCCCCAAGGAGCATGTCCCCTCGCTCACCGATCTCGGCAACTCCGACGAGGACCTCCTGCACGAGGTCGTGGCGGTGGTACGGGAAGTGGCCGCCGGTGTGGAGAAGGAGTACGGGTCTTGCTCGGTGACGACGAACCTGGGCATGTACCAGGAGTCCAAGCACCAGCACTGGCACGTCGTCTACCGGGGCGAGAGCGAGGCGGCGATCCTCGACATGTACGGCAACCACGACTGACACCGTGCTACCGGCGCGGGTCCGCCGCCTGCAGGACGAGATCGGCGATGAGTTCGGCCGCGGCCTCCGGACGGGCGCGGGTGCCCTGTCCGTCGCGGGGGACGGCGGACAGGGCAGCGCATGCCTGGACGAGTACGCCGGTGTCGGCCAGCTCCTCGTCGGCGATGACGCGGCAGCGCTCCGGGTGCTGAGCGGCGTAGGCCCGCGCGTTGTCGAGCTGGTCCCCGCGGCTGACGGAGGCGGGCAGCGGCACGAGTACGGCAGGCAGGTCCAGGGCGGCGAGTTCGGCCAGGGTGGTGGCCCCCGCCCGGCCGATGACGAGATCCGCCAGGGTCAGGGCGTGAGGCATGTCGTCGTGCAGGTACTCCAGCTGCCAGTACCCGGGCCGGTCGGAGACCTGGGGGTCGAGGTTGCCCTTGCCGACGACGTGTAGCACGCTGTACCGCTCGCACAGCGCGGGGAGTTGGGCGCGGATGGCGGTATTGATCCGCTGGGATCCGCTGCTTCCGCAGAAGATCAGCAGTACCGGCTTGTCGGCGCGAATGCCGAGGCGGTCGCGTAGCACGTCGGGCTTGGCGTCGGTGAGGTCCGCGCGCAGCGGCAGTCCGGTCACCTGGGTCTTGCCGCGCATCCAGCGCGGCATCGGGCCGGAGGCGGGGACGCTCAGGCAGATGGTGGTGGCCAGGCGTCCGAGGATCCTGTTCGCGAGGCCCAGGGAGTGGTCGCTCTCGTGGATGACGACGGGGACGCGGGCCAGGGCGGCCCCGATGCCGACGGGCACCGAGACGTAGGAGCCCTTGGAGAACAGGGCGTCGGGCCGTTCACGCCGCAGCGCCCTGTAGGCGGCGAGGACGCCCCGGGCGACGGTGAACGGCATCAGCAGGTTGCTGGCGGAGCGGTGACGGCGCAGCCCGGCCGAGGGGACGTGGCGGAAGGGGATGCCGGCCCGCTGGGCGTAGTCGTGCTCGATGGTGCTCTCACGCCCGAGGAAGACCAGCTCAGCGCCGCGGTCGCGGAGCTGGCTGGCGACAGCGAGGGCCGGAACGACGTGACCGGCGCTGGCGCCGCCCGTGATGGCGATTTTCATCGGTCCCTTTTCTGAAATGAACGCACCGTGTTTCACCACGGAAGCGCTCTTCCTGGCGCCTTGAAGGTGGCAAATTGGTCGGGTCGGCTGGATTTGAACCAGCTCCTCGGCAACGCTTTTGCCGTGCTCCACCAATTGAGCTACGACCCGTTTCGAGTTGCGATGGCAGGGACGCTAGCCCCCTGGTGAACTGCGGTCAACGGGTCCGTGCGGCCGAGCGAAGATATTCCGCCGCCGTACGGATCCATTGAACTGCCCGCCTGTTCTCCGATTTCGGGTATGGCAATGCGAGACGCCATCAGGGTCGATGTCATCTGGCATTCTTCAGCGGTTTAACGCGGCGAATCTATGTGCGGGTGATGGGATTCTGGTCGGCGATGTGGCTGAGATCGGTATGAGTGGTACGTCCGGTGGAGCGGGTGATGACTTCGATCTCGGTGTCGGGGTGGTCGGGGGAGAGGACGGCGGCGTGGGGCAGGCCGAGGAGGCGGGCGTAGCGGAGTTTGTCGCCGGCGGGTAGGGGCCGGTCGTCGACGAGTACGCTCACCCGGCGCTCGGTGAGGCTGTGGGCGAGACGGTCGGCGCGGTCGCGCATGTCGGGCTGGTCGGCGCGTAGCACCACGAGGTGGACGTCGGCCGGGCCGGTGCGCGGTGCCCATCGCAGGCCGTGCCGGTCGCGGTTGAGGTCGGCGGCGGTTTGCAGACAGCGGGTGATGCCGATGCCTGAGCAGGCCATCCAGGGTGTGGCGGAGCGGCCGTCGGGATCGCTGTAGCGGAGGTTCATCGGGTCGGCGTACTGCGTGCCCAGCTCGAAGACGTGGGCGACCTCGACGGCACGCAGGACGCTGTAGTGGCCCTGGCGACAGGCCCCGCATCCGCTGTGTTCGGTCGCGTGATGCAGGTCGACGCCGCGGGGGTGCAGCGTGGGCAGGCCGCGGCCGCCGCTCCAGCGGACCCCTGTGCGCAGGCCGGCACCTCCGTCGGAGATGGCGAAGGTCTCCAGGTCGGCGACGGACAGGTCGTAGAGCGGCAGGACATCGGAAGCGCCGGCGGCGTCCCAGGGGGTGAGGGTGCCGGCCTTCTTGCCGAGCAGGTCGGGAAGAAGGTCGGGGTCGATGAGGTCGACGCGGGCGGCGCCTGTGGTGGCGGCGATCTTGCGGGGGCTGACGTGGAGGTCGGAGCGGATGGCGACGGTCGCGGTCTGGGTGGCGCCATCGGGCAGGGTGAGGGTGAAGGCGATGACGTTGACGACCGGGTCCGGGCCGGGCGGCGGGGGCCCGGCGGCGACGACGGCGCCGTCGCCGCGGTTGCCGCAGTGGGTGCAGGCGACGATGGTGCCCTGTCCGCTGTCGGCGAGGACGAGGTGTTCGGTGCTGGGGCCGGCGGAGATGCTGCCGCCGTCGGCGGGCGCGGTGAAGGTGCCGCTCAGGCCCATGCCGGTGAGGGCGGCGGTGCAGGCCTCGTTGAGGAAGTCGACGGAGGCGCGCATGGTGTCGGGGCCGGTGTCGAAGGTGTAGGCGTCGGCCATGGTGAACTCGCGGCCGCGCATCAGCCCGCCTCGCGGGGAGAGCTCGTCGCGGAACTTGGTGGTGCTCAGCGACAGGCGGACGGGCAGGTCCCGGTGGGAGCGCAGGTGCTCGCGGACGGTGGCGGCCGCGATCTCCTCTGAGGTGGGGGCCAGGCACATCTCCTCGCCGCTGGAGGAGGACACGGTCAGCAGCGCCCCTTCGCGGCGGTAGACGTCCCAGCGTCCGGTCTGCTCCCACAGGGTGCGGCTCTGCAGCGTGGGCGGGGCGAAGGTCAGGGCGCCGCGTTCCTCGAAGGCGTGCCGGGCGATGGCGGTGAGTCGGTCGTGGACCCGGAGACCGAGCGGCAGGAGGCTGTGCACGCCGGTCGCGTCGGTGCGGGCGATCAGGCCGAGGGTGTGCAGCAGGTCGATGGTGGAGGCGGAAGCGTCGCCGGTGCGCGGCCGGACCGGCGGCCACAGGCGACTGGCGTACAGGGGGACGTCGTTCATCGGGCGCCTTCCCTCGCGGTGCGGGACAGCGCGGCAAGGTGGGCCGCAGTGTGGGCGATGTCGTGGCCGCAGGCGTTGGCGACGGCCGCCTGGTGTAGGAGCCGGCGGGTGGCCGGGCTGGCGGCCAGGTTGTCGATGAGCGAGGCAAGGGCGGCGGCGTCGCCCGGCGGGAAGCTCAGACCGCCGGTGCCGAGCGTGACCGCCAGCCCGGGGACGTCGCTGTGGAGGACGGGCAGGCCGTGCGCTTGGGCTTCGACGGCGACGAGCCCGTAGGCCTCCAGCGTGCGGGTGGTGAACACCATCGCGTCGAAGTCGCCGAACCGCTTGAACAGGTCCTGACGGGGCAGGAACGGCTCGAACATCACGCGGTCGGCGAGGTTGAGCTCGGCGGCGCGCCGGATGAGGGTCTCGAGTTCGCTGCCGCTGCCGATCACGGTGAGGTGATGTCCGGTGGTCCGCGCCAGAGCCTCGATCGCGGTGATCGTGTCCTTGTTGCCGTCGAGACGGCCCGCGTGCACCAGGCTCAGGTGCTTTCCCGGGCGCGGGTGTGCGGTCGGTGCCGCGGGCAGCGGGACACCCCAGGGCACGACCACCAGGCGGTCGGTGTGGCGGCCGTCAGTGAGCCGGTTCACCCCGTCGGCCATGGCCGCGTTCGGGACGATGACGTACACGCTCGCGTCGACGATCTCGTTCAGGACGGCTCGCGCCTGCTCGTGCTCGGTGGCGGCGATGACGTCGGTACCGTGCGCGACGGACACCATCGGCGTGCCGCCGGCCGCCCGCGCGAAGGCGAGAGCGAGGCCGAACCCCAGGTGCTGGGCATGGATCAGGCCCGGCCGGCGTTGGCGTACGAGGCCGCGGACTTCGTCGGTGAGCGCGTCGGCGTACGCGTCGAACCCGGGCCCGTACGGCGCTTTGTCAGCGGTCAGTTGGGCTGTGTCGGCGAAGCCGTGCTGCCAGGTGCCGCTGCCGGGCAGGTGCGCGAACACCGTTTCGAAGCCGTGGCCGGCCAGGCGGGTGTAGACGTCGCTGCACCAGATGGTCGAGCCGCAGGAGGGTTCCAGGGGCAGGTCGATGCCGGTGAGGATCAGCGGGCGCGTCATGCGGTCGCCTCCTTCGGGGCGGGCTGCTGGTGGTAGGCGGCAAGTCCGGTGCGCAGGAGCGCCGCGGTGCCCGCCCAGCCCAGCGAGCAGACGGTGTCGATGACGGACAGGTTGGGCACGAAGCCCTGCCGGCTCCAGGCCTGGCGGTAGACCGGGTGACGGTCGGCGTACTCGTTCCACCGCACCTGCACGCCGTGCTCGGCCAGGGTTGTGGTGTCGAGGTAGGTGCGGGTGCCCGATCCCGCCCACAGGACGTCGGCGCCGGTGGCTGCGCAGATGCCCGCCAGACGTCTGGTTTTGTCGTCGGCGTCGACGGCCAGCTCGGAGGTGAGCCGTAGGCGCGCGGGGGCGCCGAGGGCGGCGGCAAGCTGGGTGAGCAGGTCGAGGTTCAGATCGACCAACCACGCGTGGCTCGCGTCGAGGACAGGCCGCAGGACGTTCAGCAACTCCTCGACGTGCGGGGTACGGGCGTAGGCCAGGCGGATCGCCCGCAGCATGCTGTCGGCGTCGAAGGAGGCGGCGACGGGAGTGTCGCGGATCAGCTGCCCGACGGCGCGGTTGACCGGCACGGTCAGCCACTGCACCCCGTCGGCGGTCTTGATCCGGTTACGGTTCTGGTAACCGCCGTCGGTGTAGGGCACGTCGTCGTAGAGAGCGACGGTCTCGCAGGCGAAGAGCGCCTCGCAGAACCCGAGCCAGGGCGCGAAGGGCGGCTGCTCGATGTAGGTCAAGGTCACGACCGGTCCTCCTGGGTGAACAGGGTGAGCACGGAGGTCTCGAAGGACTCGTACGCGCGCCCGGCGGCTGCTGCCGCCGGGCGCAGGCGCCATCCGGCCTGGACAGCGCGGTGGTTGGTGTACTCCTTGCCGAGGTACCAGCGGCCCGCCTGGGTGCGGTGCGCGGCCAGGGCGGTGACCTTGTCGTCGAGGTGCTCGGTGATGTCGACGAGGACGGTGGGGGTGAAGGTGGAGCGGGGGGCGTGGGGCTCGCCGTGGAGCACGGTGTGGCAGGTGGTCACGCGGGTGGCGGCGTTCGCAGCGGCGAGGGCCAGTGCCCGATGGTCCTGGTGGTCGGTGCTGGCGTTGAGGCTGTGGGTGATCAGCAGCGTGCAGCCCAGGCGCGTCAGTTCGGCCTCCACGGCGGAGATCAGGTGCCGGTCGGCCACCAGGGCGCCATCGGGTAAGCCTAGGAATGCGAGCTGGATTCCGGTGGAGAGCCAGGCCGCGCGGACCTCCTCGGCCCTTTCGCCCGTGCCGAGCCGGCGGCCGTCGGCGGCGTCGGCCAGGGAGACGCCGTTCGCTCCGTGGGTAACCACGACCACCGTCACGGTCGCCCCGGCACCGACGGCCCGGCGCAGCGTTCCGTAGCACAGCAGCTCGGCGTCGTCCGGGTGGGCGACCAGCGCCACCACCCGCTCTCCCCGCCCGCCGGGCACAGGACCCTTCGGCTCGCGGCAGAGGGCCGCAGGGGTGATCACCGGACCTCGAAGTCGAGGTGGGACTTCGAAGGCTGCGGGCCGCGGCTGCCCTGGTACTTGCCGTCGTACAGGACCCGCTCTCCGGTCGTCTCCCAGAAGGTGACCTGGCCGATCAGCATGCCCGGATAGATGCGCACCGGCTGCACGGCGTGCAGTTGCAGAGTGAGCTGGCCGAAGGAGCCGAGGTCGATCAGGTCGGCGGTGACGTGGACGAACAAGCCCAGGCGGGCGATGGAGGAACGGGCCCGGATGACGGGCACGACGAGGTCACTGCCGATCCGCTCCTGTGTGGCGGCCAGGTAGATACGGTGCGGCTGGAGTTCGAACCCGTCCGGGGGGATGGGGTGCTGCTCGAAGGGGTTGTCGCGGGCGCAGTCCAGCACGTGGCTGGTGTACGAGCCGACGGTCTCGCCGAGGTGGAAGTCGTAGGAATTGGGCTGTGCGTGGCTCGCGTCGAACGGCTCGATGCGAATGCGGCCGTCCCTGACGCGGGACGTGATCTCGGGGCCGGTGAGAATCATGCGGTCACCTCCTGAAGGAGCGGGGCGGGGGCCGCGCCGTGGCCGGCGGCCGCGCGCGGGGACCAGGCGGCGGGGACGCTGAGGGTGCCGTAGTGCCCGTTGTAGGGGGAGCGGCTGCCGGCCGGACGCCAGAAGGAAACCTGCCCGACGCGCATGCCCGGATAGATCCGCAGGGGCTGGACCACGGTGACCTCCAGCGTCCAGCGGTGCACGGCGCCGAGCTGGCCGAGGTCGGCGGAGATCTGCAGGAAGCAGCCGAGCCGTCCGAGGGAGGAGCGGCCGATCAGGCTTGTGACGAAGGCCGCGCTGCCGATCGTCTCGACGGTCGTGCCCAGGTAGACGGTGCCCGGCTGGAGCACGAAGCCGTCGGCGCTCAGGTCGATGGTGCGCGTCCGGGCGGGCACGGTGGGGTCGGCTGGCCGACTGACGAGCTCCTCGAGCTGGTCGCCGAGCCGGTAGTTGTAGCTGTTGGGGTTGAGCAGGTCCGGCTCGAACGGGTCGATGGTGATCGTCCCCTTGGCGACGGCCTCGCGGATCGCGGGTCCGGTCAGGATCATCGTGCTCCTCCGGTCGGCTCGGGGCGGTGACCATAGGCCTGCTTCAGCAGTCGGCGCTGGCCGGGCGGCAGTTCGCTCTGGCCCGGACCCATGGGCATGCGGCCGTGGGCGTAGCGCCACTGGTCGAAGAGGAGGAGCTGGCCGGGCTGCAGCCGCACGGTGGTGCGCCGCTCCTCGACGGCGGCCACGAGGCGACCGAACGCGGCAGCGACCTGCTCGGGGGCGCCTCCGTCCACCAGCTCGCCGCGCTGGAGGTGGGGGAGCATCTTGGAGGTGAACCGGATCGGTTCCCGGCCGTCAAGGCGCTCGGGCAGGACGGCGAAGCGGGCCATCCCCGCACCGACGCCGTGCACTCCGTGGTCGGTGAAGTAGGAGAAGACCGGCTGCCGCAGCAGCTCGCGATCCGCATGGTCGAGGTCCCCGGTGGCGGTGTGGAGGTCGGACAGGGCGGAGGCGCCGCCGCCCGCCGGGTCCGCGCGCACGCAGTACAGAGCGATCAGGCGCGGGGCGCGGTCGCGGTCGACGAGGTCGACGTGCAGCCGGTTCTCGCCCACGCCGTGGGTGCGTCCGGGGTCCACGTCATCGCGGACCGTCAGCTCGTCCCAGCAGCCTCGGTCCGGGTAGAGGGCCAGGACCGTGCCGAGCGTGGACAGCAGGCTCAGCGCGAGGTCCAGGTTGGGGCCGTGCTCCTGGGATTCGAAGGTGACGAGCGCCCGGCCCTCACCGGAGCCGTCGAAGGCGTGCGCGAGGGCGTCCGGCGCGGTCGGGCCGAAGGTCAGCTCGCGGGCGTCCAGATGCAGCAGGTCGGTCATGACGTCTCCAGACGAGCGGTGAGGACGCCGTGCAGCGTGCACGGCTGGACAGGAGGCCGGGCGGGCAGTCCCAGTCGTCCGGCGAGGTAGGCGGTGGTGGCGATGCGCCCCGGTGCGTCGCTTGCCGGGGCGGGAGCGAGGGTGAGGTCCTCGCCCAGTTCGCGGGCCCGGTCGGCCAGGGCACGCGGTGGGTGGGTGCCGTCGAGCACCACGAGGTCGCTGTCGAACGGCGCGCAGGCCCACAGCGCCGCGCGGGTCACCTCGGCCGGCAGTCCTCCGCGCAGCGTGTAGGTGTTGAGGATGAAGGCGTCGGCGCCCGTCGCACGCAGCGCGCGGGCCGCCAGAAGACGGGCGACGTCCTGGCGGCCGGGCAGGGCGGCCGCGAGATGGCCCACCGAGTGCTTCCCCCACGCTGTGAACGCCTCGAAATCCGCGTCCAGGTCGGAGGCCACATGTTCGGGGCCGCTGCCGTAGGGGCCGTCGTGGCGGACGCTAAGGGGACCGTCGACACCGAGGTTGAGGCGGAGCAGCCCGGCGCCCTGCGCGGCTGGCTTGGCCACGTGCCGGATGCCCTGCGTCCAATGCGTCCACGGCGAGTGGCAGTGCGAGGAGATCACCGTGGTCAGCGGCCACTCGGCCTCCTGGTCGGCGACATCGGCGAGGAAACCGCTGTGGCTCACTCCCACCACGACGTCAGCACCCGCCAAGCGCAGCACGTCGGCCTCGACGGCGATCAGCGCGGCCGTCGGGGGCCGGTAGGTGAAGCCCGCGCGCTCAGCCGCGGGAATCGCCCCGTACGCCTGCTCCCCCAGGTAACCGACGATCCCGACGCGAAGCGACGCTCCGTGCAGCACCAGCCCGCTCGTCCATCGGCCGGCGAAAGCGGGCGGGGGCGAGACGTTGGCGCAGACGACCGGCGGGAACGCCTCGGGACGGCGCAGCCGCATCAGGTCGGGAAGGTCGTGGTTGCCGGGGATCACCGCGTCGTACAGCTCAGCCAGGAGCTTCTCCTCGACGCGGCCGCCGGAGTAGGTGTGAAAGGCGCTGCCGGAGAAGAAGTCACCGGCGTCGACGGCCAGGGCTCCGGCCTTCCGCGCGGAGCGCAGCGCCGACAGGGCACGGTGGCCGCCGGGTAGCGCGGAGTGGAAGCAGCCCGTGGCGATCAGCTCCTGCACGTCGACCTCCGGCCGATTGCGAGGACTCGCAGCACGGTGGGCGCCGGCGGCCAGAAGGAGGACCTGGCGATGCCGTCGACCTCCACCACGGCCAAGTCCGTGCTCCGGGAGAGCAGTTCGGCGCTGGCGCTGGGTGCGACCACGAGCCCGTACTCCAAGCGGGGACAGGTGAACACGTGGCAGATCAGGTCGGCGGCCAGACGGGGGTCGAACGGCATGATGGACACCAGCGCGCTGCCGGGATCCAGGCCGCTGTCCAGGTCGACGCGGCGTACGTCGTCGAAGGTGACGCGGGCCCTGTCCCCGAACGGGGCAAGGCGCTCTGTCAGGTGGTCTCGCAGACGCTCGTCCTTCTCCACCGCCCAGATGCGGTGTCCGGCGGTCGCGATCGCGGACGAGAGCGTGCCCAGTCCCGCTCCGACCTCGAGCACGGGTGCTCCGGCCGGGATACCGGCCCGCTCCAGGAGGGCGTAAGCGGCGTCCGGGGTTCGCAGGAAGTGCTGCCCGAGATCTCCACGGGTCTGGAAACCGAGAGCGGCGTAACGGTCGGCCACGCCGCCGACGACTTCGTCAACCGTCAAGGGTTGCTTGATCACTGAGGAAGTCCTTTCGCAAGGCACCTGCTCGGCGTCGAGGGACGCAGCCGGGTGCGCACAGGGGCACCGTGCAGACGGTGCCGGGGTGATGCGTCACAGCGCCTGAGAGGTCGCCGGGGTGATCGAGTGTCGGTCAACTGTGCGTCCTGCCACAGGGTTTGACGGGGGTCCCCCGGGGGTCCCGCCGCATCCGGCAGTACGCTCAGGCCGTGCCTGCCTGATTGGATTTCGTCGTGGACGAGGAAGAGCGCACACCCCACCCGCTTGCCGCCCTGCGCCTCGCGCTCGGCTTGGACCGCGTGGAGTTCGCCGAGGCCGTGCACGACGCTGCCCGTCGTCGCGGGCTTCGCTCCGGCGTCGACAAGCACCGGGTGCGGAAGTGGGAGGTCAACGGGGTGCGGCCCGACGCCGTCTCCCAGACCTACATCGCGGAGGTCTTGGGCATCCCGGCCGGTGACGTCGACCATGCCGCCTGGCCTGCCTGGCTTCCTCGCGTCGACCGAGGTGTCGTGCCGCTCGGCCACGCCAACTCCGTGCCCGCACTGCGAGAGGCCCTGCACACTATGGACCGTCGAACCCTGCTCAGCGTCATCCCCGGATCCGCGCTCGTCGTCCTGGCTGGAAGCTGGGCCGGAACCGAACCCACGGCTCTCGCCGCCGGTCCCCCGCGCCCCGGCGCCGCGGTCGGCGAGGACGTCGTGGCCCTGCTGGAGGAGACCAGCGGCCGCCTGAACGCTATGGCCACCGAGCAGCGCCAGCACATCGCTCCCCTCTACGACGCGCACCTTGCTCGCGTGACCGACCTGATCGACGAGCAGCGCTACTCCCGCCCCGTGGGAGTGCGCCTGCACCAGCTCGCCGCCAGCCTCTCCCAGACGGTCGCCTGGATCCGCTTCGACCATGGCCAGCACGGCGCCGCCAGCCGGTACTGGATTGCCGGCCTGCACAACGCCCACGCCGGGGACGACCGGGACATGGGCGCGGCCCTTCTCAGTGACCTCGCCTACCAGGCTTCTTGGCGGGACGATCCCACCACCGCCGCGGGCATCCTCACCAAGGCCCTCCGCCGCACCACCCACCCTGCGGCCAGCTCCCTGCTGCACCTGCGGCTGGCACGCGCTCAAGCGGCGCTCGGCGAACGCCGCGCCACCCTGAACTCTCTGAATACGGCAGAACGCCTGCTCGGTGCCGGGGACGCGGGCGGTAGCCCGGCTTGGTGCTCGTGGATGTCGCCCGCCGACCTCGCCGTCGACTCGGGGCGCTGTCTGCTCGACCTTGGCGATACGACGCAGGCACACCGCCTCATCGCCGAAGGCCAGGCCCTCCTGCCAGCCAGCCGGGACAAGACCCGCGGTATCTTCCTCGCGTACCGGGCTCAGGGGCACCTCAGCCGTCGCGAACCCGAAGCCGCAGCTGCCGACGCTCTCGAAGCGTTCCACCTGGCCGAACGGATCGGAGCTCCGCGGTGCGTTCAGCTCGTCCGCGATCTGGCTCCCGCCTTCACTCCTTACCGGACGGCGGAAGGCGTACCTGAACTGCTGCACGCCGTCGCATAACTCGGGCAGGAATGACACGTGGATGCCGCCGCTGCCGTACCTTCGGCGTCCGGCTTCCAGTCCACTGGTGACCGATTTGTAGTGCCGCTGCGCGCCCATGATGCTTGACCGACTGCTGGTGTCGGATGCCGTTGTCACAGAGGGTGCTCCGGGAGTCAGAGGGGAAACGCACGGCGGCCGCTGGCCAGCCGTGCAGCGGTCGGGTATCAGGACAGGCGAGCGCGGACGCGTGCGGCGTCCGTGGCGCTCAGCGGCTCGTACGCCGCCAGTGCACGGGCGAAGAGCTCTCGGGCCTCTTCCTCGTCGCCTGCCGCTGCGACGCTCTCGCCCAGGAGTTCCAGACTTCGGGCCATCCACTGGCGGGATCCCGTCTGCTCGAACTCCTGCTGCGCCGTCGAACCCGCCGGTCGGGCTTCGTCGTGGCGCCCGGCAGCCGAGTACGCCCGGCCGAGCCAGGCCAGGGCCCGGGCCGCGTCGTGCGGGTCCGCGACCTCGATGAGCGCGGCACGGGCGGCGGCGAGGACCTCGATGGCCGCGGCGGCATCGCCGCGGCCCAGATGGACCTGCCCGAGGAGGATGTCGGTGAGGGCGACTCCGCGGCGGTCCTCCCGGCTCTCGCGCAGGGTCCGGGCCTGCTCCAGGTGCCCCACAGCCTCCTCGGGGCGACCGGCCTCGTACGCGGTGGCGCCGAGCTCGTGGAGCGCCTGCGCCTCGCCCCGGACGTCCTGGCGCTCGCGGGCGCCGGCCAGGACGTCGGCGAAGATCCGGGCCGCCTCGTCGAAGCTGCGGGCTCCGCGCAGGCCGATGCCAAGGGTGTTGGCCATCTCCTGCACGGCGAGATCGCTGTTGTAGAGGCGGGCGGCTTCCAGGCCCAGGCGGTGGGCGTCGATCCAGGCGTCGTACATCCTGGCGGCCCGCCACCAGGGCCACATGGCGTGGACGAGCTGCCACACCAGTCCGTACGAGCCGGCCGCGTGCGCGCTGCGGATCACGGTCAGGAGGTTGGCGGACTGCGCGTCGAGCCAGGACAGGGCCGCCGCGCGGTCCGGGAATTCGACCGGGTGCTCGGCGGGGTAGACATAGGTCCGGTCGAGCCGGCGGTGGCTGGGCGTCAGCAGCCGCTCGGCAGCAGTGGCCGCGGCCAGGTACCAGTCGGCCGCCCGCCGACGGGCCTCGGTCTCCGCTCCGTCCAGCTTCTCCAGCGCGGCGTGGTCTCGGGCGTGCGCGAGAGCGGCACTGGAGTAGCGCCAGACAGGGCCGCGCACGGGATGGTCGCTGTCCCGGACCAGGAGGCCGCCGATGGTGATCTCCTGGAGGAGGTCGGCCGCTTCGGCGGGAGTGAGCAGCGCGACGGCCGCCGCGAGGGAGCCGTCGACGCTCTCCACCGGCAGTTGAGCGAGCTTGCGGTACAGGCGGGCGGCGGGGCGGGAGAGGTCCGCGTACGCGGCGTCGAGAGCAGAGGTCACGATCGCTCCGGGAAGGTCGGGGGCGGGGCTCGTGCTCGCCGCCCAGCGGCGGCGCTCGCTCAGGGCGCGGACAGCGGCGCGGAGTGGCCGGTCCGGGTGCCGGGCGAGCTGGGTGATGCTGAGGGCGAGCGCGAGAGGCAGGCCGGCGGTGAGCCCGATCAGTTCGGTGACGGCCTCCGTCTCGCGCTGAACGCGGTCAGGTCCGAGGCAGCGCGCCAGGTAGGAGCGGGCGGCAACGTGGTCGAGGGGGCTCAGCGCGAGAGTTGCCGCGCCGTGGCGGGCGAGCTCCGGCAGCGGGATGCGGCTGGTCGCGACAACGAGGTGCCCGCTGCCGCCCGGCAGCAGACGGTGGATCTGGGCGGCATCGGAGACCCCGTCCAGGAGCAGGCACATCGGGGGACGGGCGGCCGTCGCGGACCGCCACCAAGCCGCGAGTTCCTCAACTCCGGCGGGCAGCGGGCCCGGCAGGATGGAGCGCAGCATCCGGCCGAGGACCTCCCCAGGGCGGGCGGGACCGTCCGGGTTCTGTCCCCGCAGATCGACGTGGAGCTGGCCGCCCGGGTAACGGCCGGACAGGCCGTGGAGGATTCGCTCGGCCAGCGCGGTCTTGCCGATGCCGGCGGGGCCGGTCAGCACGGCGATGGGCACGGCGTACTCGGGCTGGGTCTCGATCCACCGGGTGAGCTGGTCCTGCTCCCGCTCGCGGTCGGTCCAGGCGGGCGCCACTGGCCGCAACTGCCGGGGCACCGGCGGTTCGTGGCGCGGCTGGTGGAAGTGGACGGCGCCGACCGTGCCCGCCTGCACGCTGGTGTGCACAGCCGCGTTGCCGACGGTGTTGGTCACCACCGCGGGCGGGAGCGGAGTCCCGGGGGCCTGCTCGGTCATCGCCAGATACCTCGTCGTCGTGTCCGGTCGGTCAGATCTGGGTTTCGCCGCGTACGAGCCACAGCCCGGCGCGACGATCGGCGTACCAGGTCAGCTGGTCCGCGTAGAGCCGGTCGGCCGCTGTGATCGCGGTCCGGCTGACCGCGACCACGCCGCGCACCGCGCAGTCGGGGTCGGCCACCATCCGCAGGGCGCGGGCGTAACCGCGCCGCAGGAGGGGGTCGTCGCCGCCGGTGCGGATGTCGACTTCGTCGAGGGTGTCTACGATCGGCGGGCCGGCCACGGTCAGGTGCTGGGTCTGGGCGTAACCCCGGGCGGCGGCCAGGTCGCCGTTGGCTTCCCGGTGGGGTCCGGTCAGGGCGTAGAGCAGCACGTGCAGCGGGCCCGGGGCGGCGAGGGCCGCCTGATTCATCGTGAGGCGCCGTGTCTCCAGCGAGGCGAGAGCCGGTGCGGGCAGCGGCCTAGCCTGCTCGGGCCGCTGACCGTAGGGGCGCGGCGGGAGCGCACGGCTCGGAGCCACGACGGCGAGGTCGGGTACGCGGGCCGAGAGGGTGGAGGCATTCATCGCGAGCCTCCGTTCCCAGGCTCCGGCCGGGTGACGGGGACGGTGCAGTTGATCAGCCCCGCGAGACCGTCCCGCTGCTGAGCGTTCAGCCTCAGGCGCGACACGCGGTGGCCGTCCCGGTTGATCCCGGTGCCGGTGACCAGCCAGCCGAGGGACCGGAGGTAGCGGAGCAGGGCGTCCGCAGCATGGTCACCGCCCGCCGGGGACGGTGCCTCGGCGTGCACCCTCGTCGCACCGGTCCGTGCGGCGAAGTCGCCGGCCCAGACCGTGATCAGCCAGCCGCACTGGTCATCGAGGTCTGGGGCCGTGTAAACGAGGGAGATCCCGAGGCTGGGTTCCTGCGTGTCCGTGTCGCCGGGGCGTGGCTCGGGCTGGCGGTGAAGGAGCAGACAGCCGATGAGGATCTCCTCGCCGGCGGCGTTGTGCTCGTAGAGGCCGACAGCTTCTGCCCAGGCGTCCCGGTACGCGGCGACGTGGTGGTGGGGCACGGTGATGCCGCGCTCGGCGAGCCAGCGGGCACGGCTCTCGACGAGGGCGGCGGCCGCCGTGCGGTCGGCGTCACTGCTCAGCGGTCGCATCTCGTACGGAGCGCCGGCCGGTCGGCTGGCCGACGGCTCCTCGCCCTGGTGTGCGCTCGCGGGTCGGGCGGTGGAGTGGGTGGTGTTCACCGTGCCGCTCCTTCGGAAGCGGCGGGTAGGTCCGTGGTGTCCTGTCCGCCCTCGCCGAGGAGGCCCAGGGCGTGTCCCCAGCCGACGAGTTGCGTGGCGTCGCTGGCGCCCGCCGCGCGTACGAGGTCCTCCGTGAAGGGCTTGACGTCAGCGAGGGGGATCTTCGCGGCGCGGGCGATGTCGGCCGGTGCGGAGTGCTCGGCGATGGCCTTCAGCAGCCGCTGCTGGTTCTCGTCCGCCGTGAAGGACGGCTGCAGCGGGGAGAGCGACGGTACGGCGACCTGCCGGTGCATCAGGAGGGCGTGAGCGAGGACCGGGCGGGAGGAACGGGGCGGGCAGTGGAGGTTCTGGCGCATGCTGCGGACGTGGGAGCTCACCGTGCCGCGGGACAGCTGTTCTTCGCTGGCGATCTCGCTGTTGGTCAGGCCCTGAATCAGGTGTTCGGCGATCCGTCTCTGGGCGGGGGTGACGGGCGTGATGGGGGCTGTGGTGGTCATCTGGGGGTCCTGGTCGGTTGTGGGTAGTCAGGCGGCGGGGGCGCCGAGGCGGACGGGGAGCTCCTGGTGGCCGTTGGAGATGAAGCTGGCCAGGGGCCGGAGCTGATCAGGGGTGACGGCCAGATGAAGGCGGGGGAATCGGGTGAAGAGCGCTTCGAGGGCTATTCGGGCCTCGATGCGCGCGAGTTCGGCGCCGAGGCACAGGTGGGTGGCGTGGCCGAAGGCGAGGTGGTCGCGGGCGCTGTGGCGGGTGATGTCGAACTGGTCGGCGTTGGGGCCGTGGAGTTCGGTGTCGCGGCCGGCGGCGGCGTAGTTGATGGCGAGGGCGTCGCCCTGGGTGAAGGTGATGCCGGTGGCGTCGTCCGTCACCTCGCGTGCGGCGAAGCGCAGGATGATCGTCGCGATCGGGGCCTGGTGGCGGAGGGTCTCTTCGACGACGGGTTCCCAGCCCGTCTGGCCGGAGGTTGCCCGAGTGAGCTGGTCGGGGTGGGTCAGGAGGTTGGTGATGGCGTGGTCGAGAAGGTCGACGGTGGTCTCGTGTCCGGCGCCGATGAGCAGGACGAGGCTGTCGGCGAGTTCCTGTTCGCTGAGCTGGCCACTGTGGTGGGCGGCGATGAGGCCGGAGGTGACGTCGTCTCCGGGCTGTTCGCGTTTGCGGGCCACCAGGGCGGCGATGAGTTCGTAGACCCGTACCGGGGTGGCCTCGGCCTCCTCGGGAGTGAGGTCGGTGGAGAACAGGGCGCCGACCGCGTCGCGGAAGTCGTCGTGGAGGTCCTCGGGAACGCCGAGGATCGCGTTGACGACGAGGAGCGGCAGGCGCCAGGCGAAGCGGGCGCGCAGGTCGACGGTCTCCTCGGGGCCGGCGTGCTGGAGGTCGTCGAGGAGGGTGTGGGTGATCGCCTCGATCTGCGGGGCCAGTGCGCGGACCCGGCGGGTGCTGAACGCGGCGGCCAGCGGGCGGCGCAGGCGCTGGTGCTCGTCGCCGTAGGCGGACAGGGCGTTGCGGACGTCGACCCAGATCCGCAGCGGCCAGTCGGCGGGGATCGTGCCGTTGACGTAGGCGGGCCAGTGCTGGTGGGCGTCCTTGGAGATGTCAGGGTGCGTGAGCAGGCGGCGTATGAGGCCGGGGTCGGTGACGGACCAGGTGGGGATGGTGTCGGGCAGGCCCGGCAGGACGACCCGGGTGGCCGGGCCGCGGGTGCGCAGGGCGGTGGCCTCGCCGTGGATGTCGGAGCCGGTGGCGTCGATGCGGTAGGGGCATCCGGCGGTGGGGGCCTGGGTGCTGTGGGTACTGGAAGTCATGGTCATCGCCTTCTGGTCGTGGGCAGGTGGGTGTCGGGCTGGAAGCGGACGGGCAGTGCGGTGAGTCCGGCGTGGAAGGTCGCGGGCCGGGCGGTGAGCTCGCCCGGGTCCACGGCGAGAGTGAGGCCCCCGAGGCGGTCGACGGCGCATTCGAGGGCGGTCTCGGCGATGATCCGCGCCAGGTCGGGGGCAGGGCACATGTGGACGCCGGCCGAGTACGCGAGGTGACCGCGGTTGCCCGAGCGGGCGCCCGCCGCGAACGGAAGGGCGGGATCGGCGTTGGCCGCGGCGAAGGACACCAGGATCGGGAAGCCTTCCTGGAGGTGGACGCCTTCGTAGCTCTGCTCGCCGATGGCGTACAGGGGGCTGTAGTTGGAGACGGGCGGGGTGTCCCAGAGGACTTCGTCGAGGGCGTCGGCGAGCGGCTTGACACCGGTATGGACGGTGCCCGCGAACCGGTGGTCGGTGATGATCCGCCGCAGCGAGTTCATGATCAGGTTGCTGGAGGGGGTGGATCCGGCGCCGATGACCAGAAGGATCGTCTGGACCATCTCGGCGTCGCTCAGGCCCGCCGCGATCAGGTACGTGGTGACGTCCCGGCCGGGCTGGGCCCGCTTGAGGCGGGTCAGTTCCAGGCAGGCCGCCTCGAGTTCGGCGTTGGCCTGCACGCCGTCGGCGTCCGCGTCGAACAGGCGGGTCACCGCGATGACGATGCGGCGGCCGAGGGCGGGCGGGCACCCGAACATTTCGATCATGGTGAGCATCGGCAGCGGATCGGCGTACTGGGCGACCAGGTCGGCGTGCCCGTCGGCAGCGAAGGCGCTGAGGAGCTGGTCCGCGATCTGGCGGACGGTGGCGGCGAGGGCGTGGGTGTCGACGCGGGCGAGGCTGGAGGTGATCGCCCGGCGCAGCCGGGCGTGCTCCGGCCCGTCCTTCCACAGGGCGTTGTCGCGCGGCTGCATCATCATCAGCGCCGGGCTGTCGGCCGGGACCTGCCCGCGCCGCAGGGCCTCCCAGCGCTGCGGGTCCTTGCCGAAGCGGGACGGGGTGTTCTGCAGGAGGTAGAGGGCCGCCCGGTAGGTGACGGTCAGGTATCCGTACACGCCGGGGGAGATCTCCACCGGCATGATCGGCGCCACGTCACGCAGTCGCTGGTAGGTGGCGTCCGGGTTGGCGTTGAACGCCGGCCCGTAGATCGGCAGCGGCCCGGTGGGCGGTGGTGCGGGGGTGTGGGCCGGGCACTGGCCGGTGCCGGATGTCGGGTGTGTGGTCATCGGGAGGGCTCCGGCGTGAGGGTCAGCAGGTGGTCGGCGAGGGCGATCAGGGCGTCGCGGGCGCTGGGTCGCTCGCGGGCGTCGCACCGCACCAGCGGGGTGTCGGGGGGAAGGTCCATGACGTCGCGCAGCCGCTGGTCGGTGACGGCGGGGGCTTCGTCGAAGGTGTTGATGGCGACGGCGTAGGGCAGCCGGAGGTCCTCGACCAGCTGGAGGATGGGGTAGGTGTCGGCCAGGCGGCGGGTGTCGACCAGGACGAGCGCGCCGAGGGCGCCGATGGCCAGGTCCTGGAGGATCGGGAAAAACCGTGCCTGGCCGGGGGCCCCGAACAGGTAGAGGACCAGGTCGTCGGAGAGCGAGTGCCGCCCGAAGTCCATGGCCACGGTCGTGGTGGTCTTGTCCGGCAGTGCGACGTGGTCGACTCCCGTGCCCGCGCGCGTCATCACCTCCTCGGTGCTGACGGGGGCGATCTGCGACAGGGCGTGGACGTAGGTGGTCTTCCCGGCGCCCAGGTGCCCGCAGACGAGCACCTTCACGGTGCGCTCGTCCCCGCGCAGTCTCGGCGGCGCGGTCTCAGATTCGGCGAAGGCCGGCAAGGACTTCCTCCAGCAGTGCTCGGTCAAGGGTGGTGGTGTCGGTCATGCGCCGCTGGGTGGTGATGTGTCCCATCTCCATGAGGTCGGCCAGCAGGACGCGGGTCACGCTCACCGGCAGGCGCAGGAGCGCGCCGAGTTCGGCGACGGCCTGTGCCCCGCCGGTCAGCACCCGCAGGATCGAGAGGTGCTCGGGGTTGAGGTGGGCACGGCTGAGGTGGCCGGCGGAAGCCGAGAGGCTGATGAGGGTGATGTGGTCGAAGTGGTTACGGCTGGGTTCGGACCGGCCGCCCGTCACCACGTAGGTCCGCACCAGCCGGTCGTCGCCTGCCTGCCGTGCCCCGCTCATGCCAGATCGGCCAGGTTGTGGCGCGGTGCGACGCGCAGCGCCGGGCCGAGGCTGTCGATGGTCTTGCGCATGCGGTACGAGAACGCCTCGATGTCGACGTCCGAGGTCGCGGAGACGACGAGGTAGGCGCCCTCGGCGGCGGTGAGGATGAACAGGAAGCCGCCCGTGAAGCTGACCATCGTCTGCTCCCACGGGGTCGGCTCGTCCTGGACGAACGCCGCGCCGCGCTGGCTGAGGGACTGCATACCGGAGGCGATCGCGGCCACCGTGTCCGCCAGCTCACGGCTCACCTGGTCGGAGGAGCCGACCGCGAGCCCGTCCGAGGAGAGCACGACCGCGTGGCGGGCGCCGGGGAAGTTCACGAGGTCGTTGAGGATCCAGCTGACGTCGGGGGAGGCGCTCATGAGGTCTGCTCCTGATCGGTAGTCGAGGCGGGGCGGGCGGAGGAGGTGCCGCGCATGAACGCGGCGAGGCCCCGGCCGGCGCCGGGCTGCGGGAGGCTGGTGGCGGGTGCGGCAGTCGAGAGCCGGGCTCCGTGCCGGCCCCGGCGCATCGGCAGGCCGTCTTCTTCGGCCACCGGATAGGGGTGGCCGGCTGGCGACGCGTCGGGCACGTGGCCGGCCGCGGGCTCGGAAGCGGGCGCGTGGGCGGGGGCCGCGGCCAGGAGGGCACGCGGCAGGTGGAGGACCGCGCGGACTCCGCCGTGCACGGACTGCTGCTCCACCGAGACCGTGAAGCCGTACCGTGCGGCGAGCAGGCCGATGGCCTGGAAGCCGAAGCGCGGCGGGGTCCGCAGTTCGGTGATCCGCACCGGGTCCTGTCCGGCCAGCAGGCGGGCCGCGCGCTCACGCTCCTCCGGAGCCATGCCGATCCCGGCGTCCTCGATGACGATGCTGATGCCGTTGTGTGCTTCGAGGTACCAGACGTAGACCTTGGTGCCGGGCTCGCTGTGCCGGGCGGCGTTGTCGAGGAGCTCCGCGGCGGCGAGGACCACCGGCTCGACGACGCGGCCGGCCACGTAGGCGGTGGGTTCCCCGGTGATCTCCACTCGGGGGTAGTCGCGGATCCGGGAGACCCCGCCGCGGATGGTTTCCAGCAGGGGGGTGTCGGCGCGCCGGCGCCCGGGCCACATCCCCGTCAGGATGCCAACGATCTGGGCGCGGCGGGCGAGCTGGCTGCTGGCGTGGTCGATGGGGATCGTGATGGCGAGGGTCTTCTCGTCGCTCTGCAGGTCCTGCAGCGCGGTCACGGCGACCTGCTGCTCGTTGATGAGGGATTGCAGCGAGCGGACCACGGCCTGGACCGCCGCGTTGGCCGCGCCTTCGGCCCGCTCGGAGGCCTCGCCCGCCAGTACGGCGACCTGTTCGAGCACGGCGCGGTAGGCCGCACCCGTCTCGGTGTCGGCGAGCTGCGGGTGCATCAGACCGGCGTCACGGTGGCTGCCGTCCCCACGGCTCAGCGCGGAGATGAGCGCGGGCAGCCGGTGCCCGGCAAGGTGCCGGGCGTCCTCGTCGCGCGCCGACACGCGCTGCTCGCCGTCGCGGACCCGGCTCTCCAGCTGGCGGATGACGCCGAGCCGCTCGGCGGCCCGGCGCCGGTAGTGCACCGCCGCCGCGCCCGCCCCTGCGGCGACTGAACTCGGCACCGCCAGCAGCACGATGCCCTCTATCAGGGTGCTCATCAGATCCTCGCAAGCGTGCGGTCGGTTCGGACAGGTCCGTGGTCCGGGGTGCGGACCGCGTGCTGCGGGAACAGCGCGAAGTACAGCAAGATCGGCGCGGAGAAGACCCGGTGTTCGCCGTTGCCGAGACGGACCCAGCTCAGGTCCTCGCCCGGTCCGGCTGCCCGCGGCGGAACCACCAGGACACCCTCGTCACGGTGCTCGACCGGCTGACTCCACTGCAGGCCCTCCCCGGAGCCGGGCGGGAGGATGAGGACCCATTCGTCGGTGAGCGGCCGTGCCACGGCTGCACCGACCGGGTGGGCGCGGCGCTCACCGAACCGGCCGATGAGCCCCACCGCGGTACGGCGGGGCATCGTCAGCGTGTCGAAGCGCTCCCCGATCGCCACCTCGAAGGGCGCCCGCGCCTTCGCCGCGTGGGGGAAGAGGTCGTCCACGCTGACCTGGGTCCCGGCCCGGACCGCGTACGGGATCGGCGGGGTACTGGACTCGGCGGCTTCGGCTGCGGGGGTACGCACGGCGAGCGCCCTCATCGGTCGGCCCCTACGGCCAGGGCGTGGCCGCCCCGCGCGGCATGCACCGCCAGCGCAGCCAGGATGACCGCCAAGTGCGAAAAGCCCTGCGGGAAGTTGCCGAGTTGCCGCTGCTTTTGCGGGTCCCACTCCTCGGACATCAACCCGACGTCGTTGCTGGTGCTGAGCAGACCGTCGAGGAGGATCTCGGCCTCGTCCACCCGCCCGATCCGGGCCAGCGCCGAGACCAGCCAGCCCGAGCAGATCAAGAACGCGCCCTCGTCACCGGGCAGTCCGTCACGGCCGGGCACCGCGCCGCGGGTGTGGTAGCGCAGCAGGAAGCCGCCCTGGATGGACAGATCCCGCTGAACAGCTTCGACGGTGCCGATGATCCGCTTGTCGGTGGGCGGCAGGAAGCCGACGGCCACCATCTGCAGCAGCGCCGCATCCAGCTCCGTCGACCCGTAGGACTGCGTGAAGGTGCCCCGCTGCTCGTCGTAGCCGAGCAGGCACACCTGGGCGTGGATCTCCTCGCGCAAGGCCCGCCACCGCTCCGCCGGACCGCGGGCGTGACCGGCGTCGATGAGCTTGACCGCACGGTCGTACGCCACCCACGCCATCACCTTGGAGTGCACGAAGTGCCGCCGGTCGCCGCGCACTTCCCAGATCCCCTCATCCGGCTCCGACCACAGATCCTCCAGACAGGCGGCCAGGTCGGTGATCATCGGCCCGACGGCCGGCGCCAGCGACGGGTCACGCAGCTGCGCCTCGTAGAGGGCGCTGATGACCTCGCCGTAGACGTCGACCTGGAGCTGCTTGGCGGCGGCGTTGCCGGTGCGGACCGGGGTGGAGCCTTCGTGACCGGGGAGCCAGTCGAGGATGGTCTCGAGCAGGTCGCGTTCGCCGCCCACCCCGTACATCACCTGGATCAGATCGGGGCGTCCGCCGATCGCGATACGCAGCCAGTCGATCCAGGCCCGCGCCTCGTCGATGAATCCGCAGGCCAGGAACGCCTCGACGATGAAGGCGCTGTCCCGCAGCCAGCAGTAGCGGTAGTCCCAGTTGCGGATTCCGCCGATCTCTTCGGGCAGCGAGGTCGTCGCCGCCGCCACGATCGCGCCGGTCGGCGCGTAGGTGAGGGCCTTGAGCGTGATGAGGCACTGCTCGAACGCGTCCCGGTGCGGTCCGGCGTAAGTGGACTGGCTGATCCACTCCCGCCAGAAGTCGACGGTCTCCTTGAGGAGGCCGGTGGTGTCCGGCAGCGGTGGCGGGGCGTCGGTGTCCGGCGACCACGTCAGGGTGAGCGAGAGGGTCTCGCCCTCGGACACCTCGAACTCCGTCAGCAGGTCGTCGTCGGTGGCCTGGGTGGGGGCGGGGGTGTCGAGCCACAGGCGGCCCGGATCGAGGTCGACGCTCGCCCGGCGGCCCTGGGCACGCACGGCCGGGACGTGGCGGCCGTAGTCGGGGCGGGCGCGAAGCAGGGACCGCATCGTGACCCGCCCGCTGATGCCCCGCACGATCCGGACCACGTGCGGCGCCTGCCCGGCGGTCGGCATGAAGTCGACCAGCTGCACGGTGCCGTCCCGGGTGATCCAGGTGGACTCCAGGACCAGGGTGCCCGGCAGGTACCGGCGCCGGTCCGCCACCGGCGCCGGCCCGTCCGCAGCGGGACCCACGCGCCACAGGCCGTGTTCCTCGCTGCCCAGTAGCCGGGCGAAGACCGCCGGCGCGTCGAACCTCCCGGGGGACAGCATGGTGATGGCGCCGTCCCGGTCGACGTGCGCGCCGGTACGCATGTTCCCGATGAACGCCTGGTCCTCGATCCGCCCCACCGACCGCATCGCGGCCGTACGCGCGGCGGGGAACTGCTCAGGGCGCGGGAAACCCGGGAAGACGCCGCCCGCGGGCAGGGGGCCCGGCATCGGACCGCGCACGTCAGCGGTCAAGGCGGCGGGGGAGTGCTGGGACATGTATCAGGTCCTCGGTGTGTCGCTCGGGCAGGGACGGGTGCGGGCGGGAGGGGTCACCGCGGGGGCGGCTTCGCCGCGTTCCTCGGACCCCGATCCGGGGAGGAGCGCGGACGGGGCCCCGTCTCCCGGGCCGCTACAGCGTGGCCGCGGGCGAGCCGCCGCGCGGTCTGCTCGGCGCCCGGATCGGGGCCGAGCATCCGCAGGCAGTGCAGATGCAGGAGTTCATCCAGCACGCGGTCGGCGTCTACCACGTCGGTGCGGCGCACGAGGATCCCGTAGGCGCCGAGCGCACGGTGGCGCACCGCCCACGGTGAGGCCCCCGGGGTGTCCCCGGTGGGCGTCAGCGCGTCCGCCAGGCGGCCGGCCGCCTGCCCGACGCCGGTCGGCAGCCGCTCGCCGGACAGTTTCGGCTGCGCCATCAGCCAGGCCAGCCCGGCCTCCCGGTCACCGAAGAATCCGTGGACGATGCCGAGAAGGTGGGTCGCTGCGAGGAGATGCCGGTCCGTTCCGGGACGCGGGGGAAGGTGGCGGGCGACGGCCGCGGAGTCGGCCGCCGCGATCTCCTCGGCGGCCTCCAGCAGCGGGCCGTCGCCCCACAATCCGGTGTGCGGCCGGTAGGGCACCAGCGTCATCTCGCGCAGGGCTCCCGCCTCGACGAGGTGCTCGGCCCACGTGCCGAGGTGGCGCACCGCGTCCCCGGCCCCGGCGGCATCGGGTAGGCGCAGGGTCAGTTCCAGATGCGGATCCTGACCGGCGCCGGGCCGGGTCCACCACAGCGGTTGCCCCAGGTCGGCCAGCAGCGCGAGCAGGTGATCGGCGATCAGGTCCTCGCGGCCCTGGGACGGTCCATACAGGTGGGCGTGGAGGTAGCGCGAGGCGCCCGGCAGATGCGCCACATGCTCGCGCGGCTCGTTCAGGGTGCGCAGATCGGGCGCGGGTCGGCGCGGGGCAGCCGACCGCAGGAGGGTGACGACCTCGTTGGCTCGGCCGCTGGACCAGCCGAAGGCGCCCGGGGCCGGGCCTTCGACGAGACGGACGGGGCCCGGCCCGACGCCGGTCACCTGATCCCTGAGGAGCGCGAGGTCGCTGGGCGTGCTGAGGTCCAGGGCGATGCGGACGTCGAAGCGTTCCAGCAGCACCCGATCGGGGACGGGGATGCTGCGCTGGGCCCGCCAGGCGGAAAAACCGGCCTCCCACTCGGCGAAGCCTGCGCGGGGGCCGGGCAGTTCGGCGTGGTTGAGGCTCCACATCGCGGGGCTGAGGACGACCCGTCCGGCCTTGAGCCGCGGCAGCTCGGGCAGACGGTCGGCGGCCCCCCAGTTCATGGGCCGCAGAGTGCCCAGCGGGCCGACCATCCGCACGGCCTGGCCACGCGACAGCTCCTCCAGGAACCGGACGACCGCGGGCGACTGGCACTCGATCTGCAGCGGATGCAACTTCCCCACCTCGATGACCTGCCGCCGCGAGCGGGAGACCAGGTGCAGGACGTGTCCGTCGCACAGCACGGCAAGATCGGACAGCTCGATCCGGTCGGTGCCGGCGGCCGGATCCCGGTGCTCTGCCAGGGAGATGACGGTGGGCGAGATGAGGGGCGTGCGGGTGATGTGCAGGCCGGCCGGGGTCAGTCCCGGGAAGGAGAGCTGTGCGCGCTTCGCTCCCGCGGTGCTGACCGGCCGGTCAGCGAGCGTGTCAAGCAGGCGGCTGCCGGGCTGCTGGGCGAGCAGCGCGGCGAACCTCCCGCCCGTGAAGTAGCCCCATCCCCGCGTGCCGCGTACGGCGAGCGCGAACTTCCCGTCCGACAGGGCGCCGAGCGACGCACTGTGCAGCTCGAACAGCAGCTCCAGGTGCGCGGGCGGGGACATGCGGTCCGGGTCGCCGACGGCGATCCGGCCGGCCAGCTCGTCGTCGAGTACGAGATCGGATCCGGTCAGGGCCGCGTGCTGGGTGGCCGCGAGGAGTTCCGTGTCGCGGGTGGTCAGGGTCTCCGCCCTGGCTCCGACGGTCGGCGTGCCGTGGAAACCATCCGGCAGGCCCAGGCCCGTGGGCGCGGTCAGCTCCAGCAGCGGTACCGCGACGCCGATCCCGTACTCGGCGAGGAAGCGGTCGCGGTACGCACGCCAGTCGGGAGTGCCGTAGGGCTCCGGGCTGATCCGCGCGAGCAGCTGTGCGGCCCGTTCGGCCTCCCATGCCACCTGCCGGGGCAGGACCACCTCGGCGTCCAGCAGGGTGTCGATGGCCACCGGCTGCGCCGTCGAGTAGGGGGCCATCGAGTCACGGAGTTGCTGGCGCAGGGGCGCGCGGTGGGCCGCTGGCGCCGCGTTGTGCGCCCTCATCAGCTGGTGGATGCGGTGCAATTCGGCGGCCAGGTCGGCGGCCTCGGGGATCCGGTCCGCGCGCACGCGCTCCAGCTGGTCGAGTACGTAGCGCAGGGCGTCCGTTTCCGTGGCCGGAGGCTGCAGGCAGGTGATCAGGACCCGGTGGGCGATGAGCCCGTCGAGTAACGCGCGTACGTCTTCGGCCGCACGCCGGGGGGCCTCGGCGCGCACCTTGTCGAGGAGGTCGCCGTACGGAGTCGGTGAGGCGGCGAGGTCGACGAGCACCCGCACTTCCGGCTCCAGCCGAAGGGACGTCTCCAGCACCTCGGTACCGGTGGCATCCGGGCGCCGCGACTGCCAGGGCAGGACGAGCCGATCTCCGCGCCGGGTCAGGATGTCCGACGCGACCAGCCACAGGCGCTCCCGCAGAGCGGGAATCGACTCCAGCGTGCCGATGACCTCGGTGAGCCAGCGCCCGTCCGCGCGGGCCACCGCATGGTGTTCTTCACCCCACCGCGCTGTGGCCCCGGAACCGAAGGCGATCTCGGCGACTCCGGCGAAGAGCCCGAACGGCACTGCCCGGGTCAGCAGACGGGTGCGGTACGCGAGCAACGACAACGCCACGCTGAAGATCTCGTCCGTGCTCGCGGCATCGTTCTTCACGAGCAGGTCCAGGCTGTGGGCCAGGTCGGCGCTGGCGTGCCGCACGGGCTCCTGGACCTCCATGAGGCGCCACATCGCCTGAATCCAGGCGCGTGCGGCGGCGACTCCGGACGCCGACCGGTCGGTCAGGTCGGGGACAGCGGGCAGCGGGCAGGTGTCGGGGTGGCAGACGGCCCGCAGCATGGCGGGCTGGGCGCTGAGGTAGCGCAAACGGCGGCCGGCGGTGCTCATGCCTCTCCCTTGCTGGCGAACGTGAACGGCTGGGTGGGGGTTCGGCGGTAGGTCACGCGAGGTCCCGGCCGGTGATGAAGAACTTCTCCAGCGCGTCGGCCGTGCCGGGTACTACGACATTCCGCAGGTCCGTGCGCTCGAGAAGAGACGCTCCGCTTTGGACCAGCTGCGGAACGCGGGGCTCGCGAATCGTGGCGAGCACCCGCTCGGGGCCGTCGTGGCGGGTGTTCCTGTCAGGACTGTTGCTCATGCTCCTCATCCGATTTCGATTCCGGTCCTCTGCGGCGATCGGTCGCCCCCCATCGGGGCCCGAGGACCATCAGGACGGCCATGGCGCCGACGATCACGGCGACCACGGCCCAGCCGGCGCTCGTCATCGCGCGGCCCTCACTGCCGCGGAAGGGAGCTGACGATGATCAGGATGGCCACCGCGACGGCGAACACCATCCCGCGAAGTGCGTTGCGGCTAGGGCGCCGAACTTTCCATCGGCCCGGGCCGAGTGCCCTCCGCTCCTCGCACTGCGGTGGGGAGTTGGCGGCCCGAACGAGGTCCTGAGTCGCCTCCGCCAACTGACGCAGGTAGACCCGCGACGGAACGTAGCCGTCCGGGAGGTCGCCCCCGCTGATCTCCCTTGCGTGGTCCAGCGCGGGCCCGGGGAGGGCAACAGCGCCGAGCTGCATGACGTGCCCGCGGAGACGTTGTACGAGGTCGACGACGTCCTGCTCGCTCTCCGGCAGGGGGGACTCCTCGCCGAGCACCAGGGTGACGGTCTCGGTCACCGCCGCAGCGAGGTTGCGGGAGGGCATCGCCGGACGGACACGCTGCCACCCGGGCTCTGCGTGGGCTCGGGGGAGCGCACCCGGCGGCGGCTCGCCGATCGCGACCTGCCACAGGTGGTGACTCCGTAAGTTCATGGGAACTGCTCTCCAGACGAGAAGACCGCTCGGGCGAATCGTGAGGGGGCTCTGGTGCCGCGCCGTGGCGGGGGAGGCCGGCGCGGCACCGGAACAGGGACGGGTCCCGCGGCTGTCAGGCGGCGCGGAACCGATCTGGACGACGGCCCGGGAGAGAGCTGACCGCCCAGACAGCGGCCCGCAATCCGGTGGCTCCGGGACCGCGGTCGCTGGCGTCACTCCACGGTGACGGAACCGGCGGGACAGCGGTACGCCAAACTGCGGCCACTTGTGGGCCACTTCACCCGCAGCCGGAGCACACAACGCACGTGGATTGGCATGCTTTGTCCGTCGTGGTGGACGTGTCGGAGTGCCTGACGGTCGGCGAAGTGACACAGAAGTGGCCGCGGTTTGGCGTACCGATGCCCGCGGTCTTCCGTCACGGTGGAAGCGGGTCGATTCCGGCCACGCCGCAGGGCGTCTCGATCACGAGGAGACGAGGTTGCCTCCGACTACCGCCGAGCTGGTCCACGACCGGAGCCTCGGAAATCTGTTAGACCACTGCGATGTCGAGCTTGCCGGACTTCCGGCCCCGCAACGCACCGCACGCGTTGCGCTTACCAGCTTCCTGGACGACGTCGACGAGGGACAGGTCGATGACGCCATGCTGATCGCCAGTGAACTCATCGCCAACGCCGTCCAGCACAGCAGCGGCGCGGTCCTCATAAGGATCGAGGTCTACGAGCTCGGCACGGCGCTGGGTGTCGTCGACCTTGGCCGTGACACCGACGTCCTGCCCTCACAACCCCGCAACTCGTCCGTGGAGCCGGACTCCGTGGCTGCAAGCGGACGCGGGTTGTTCATCATCCAGAACCTCGCCGACACCTGGTCGGTCGAGGAAACCGCGAACGGAAAGATCGTCATCGCTGTGCTGACGCGGGAAGGATCTCGCTGATGACCGACTTGGACCTGACGAGTCGTCATCTGGGACAGGGCCTCTTGGCTCACCCCCTGGGCGTCAACCTCGGCGCCGTCGGGCTGCCGGGGAACCTTCCCCGCGAGCGGGATGACGGTCCGTTCCTCGACGGGTTGCGCCGCGCGGTGGAGCTCGGCGCCAACCTCCTGGACACCGCCGACTCCTACGGAGCCGGACGGGCCGAACGACTGGTGGGACGCCTGCTGCGGGAGTATCCGGATCGGACGTTCCTGACCAGCAGCAAGGTCGGGAGGATCCGAGGCTCGGCGCCGCACGCCTACGCCGACCGGCACATCCACCACCAGCTGCAGCAGACACTGGAGAACCTCTACGCCGAGGAGCTGGACCTCTACACCCTGGACTCGTGGGACTTCGGCCCTCAAGACCGCTACCTGGGCACCGCAATCGATCAGATGCACACCCTGCGGGAAGTCGGCGCCATCAAGGCCATCGGAATGCAGGGGCCATACACGCCCGCCGCGGCGACGCCCGCCGAGCGCGCCGCCTGCGCCGAGCGATTCCTCCACCTCTTCCGGCTGATCAGACCGAACGTCCTCTGGACCCGATGCAACGCCCTCACGCCGGTGATCACGCTGGAAGGCGAAGACCTCTTCGCGTTCACGGCACGCCACGGGGTCGGCGTGATCCTCGCGGCGCCGAAAGCCCCGGGTCTTCGGGCCGGTCTCACTCCGTCCGGCGCCGAGACGGTACCCGGCGGGCTGGAGGAGCTGCACACTCGATTCGGTGACGCTCCAGGAACGCTGACCCGCCTCGCGCTGCTGTCCGGGGTCCAGCGCGCCGGCCACTGTGCCACGGTCGTCGGCTTCTCCAGCGAGACTCAGCTCGAAGAGAGCTTCGGGACTCTCTCCGGGCCAGTCCTCACCGCTGGCGAGCTGCGGACGCTCGACGACGCGTACGCCCGGGCCCGCGCGCAGATGCACCCGAAGCCGAAGGAGAGGCTCCCGGCCGGTACCGGCATGTGACGGGAGCGCGACGCCGCGCCGCCGACGTCATCGTGCGATCCATCAAGCAGACGGAGCCCGTGAGGGGCCGACGGAAGGCAGGGGAACCGACCGGATGGTTCGCCAGCGGTAGGCCCGGTCCTGGCGGCGGAGCTCCACGAGATCCACGGCCGTGAAGTGCAGCGGTACCGGCGGGAGAGACCGCAGAGGTGCGACGGCGTCGATGACCGCAGCCGCGGATCGCTCTCGGTTGCTGTAGGCGATGCCCAGATGCGGACGGAACGCCGTCGTCGGAGCGCCGCCGGGGACGCCGGCCTGCTTTCCCACGGCGTGAAGCGCGGCGTGGAGGCGGATCAGCGGCTTCCACGGCGTAAGGCTGTAACGGACAGCGCCCCGTGAGCCGGCCAGAGGGTGAGCGAGGACGTGGAAGGCGGTGACGGGCAGTTCCTGCGTCAGGTCGAGGAGATGCTCCAGCTGCGCGGTCGAAACCTGGTCGGCTGCGCCCACGCGCAGCACGGTCACGTGCAGACCGTCGGCGGGTACGGGGTCCATACCCAGATGCTGCAGTACGTGTTGGCAGTGTTCCGTCCGCTGCAGCAGCTCGCCGGGGTCCGGGAACGTGTGCATCCAGTAGTACGAGCGCTGCTCATCCGACCACCCGGGCCGGTCCCAGTGATTGGTCGTTCGCTCGACCTCCTGGAACGCGCGCCAGTCGTTCTCGACGATCACTTCGGGATCGTCGAGGCTGGCAGGCGGCGCGCTGGGAAACGCGCTGGGATCGGTGTCCAGCTCGGGTGACACGAAACTCCTCGGGGGTCAAGGTGCGAGCGACGGCGAGCCGACGGCGATCAGGCCGACCTGCGGTTGGGCCTGCCAGGTCCGCAGTTCCTCGGCATAGTCCCCCACGTCGGCTTCGTCGTGCCACCGCTCGGCGTTCTGGTAGAGCTCGACGGCCCTCTCCCAGACGGACTTGATCGGCCGGCCTGTACCGGATCTCAGGGCACGACGGCCACGCGCCATGGCGTGCTCGATCTCGGGCGAGCCCTGTTTCAGCAGCGCGGATGCCACATCCAGTCCGACCAGGGCACGGCTCCACTCGGACTGGGAGTGCTCGATCAGCTCTTCGATCTGGTCGGCGTGGGCCAGGACCTCCGCGGTGTCCCCGAGGGAGAGCCGGGTGGTGATGGCGTTGGCGAGGGAGCGTGCCATGGAGTAGGGCTCGAAGCTGATGCACGAGGTCAGGCCGTCAGGGAGTGACGTCTGGCGGTCGGAGAGTTCAAGGGCGTGCCCGATGGCTGTTTCGGCCCCGGCGCGATCGCCGGTGCGTGCGAGCGCCCGGGCGCGGCCGTTGACCAGCAGTCTGATGGCCTGGGGGTGGCTCGGGGCGAGGGCGATGCCGGCAGAAGCGGCGTCATCGGCGTCCGCGTACCGCTTCTGGTAGTACAGGCCGAGTGAGCGGGTGCCGTTCGCCCACATCTCCATCGCCACCTCGCCGACCTCCCGGGCCAAGGTCTCGGCTTCCGAGCAGTAGGCGTCGACCACCTCATAGCGGGCGCCGGCGTTGACGGCCATGTATCCGAGGAGTCCCGAGGCCTGCGATGCGAGCCGGAAGAGCTCCGTCCTCGTACGGGGAGGTTGGTGGCCGGCGAGGATGCCGTGCAGCGTCTCGCGGATGATCCTGGCCTCCCCCGCCAGATGCTGGGGCCCGAGCGTCTCGTAACGGGCCACGATGCTGGCGATCGTGCCCCTCACCATGCCGAGGATGGGGTCGTCGGCGTTGGAGCTGGTCAGCTTGTGCGTCTGGCCCACGATGGTCAGGGGGTCGTCGAATCCGAGGGGATCCGCGGGCACGGCAGGGCTGGCGTTGAGGTGGCCTGAGCTCCAGGAACCGGCATCGATGGGTTCGAAGAGCCGCTCGGGCGACATGTTGAACATGTGCTGAAGGACCAGGGCGGCATCACGGCGGGGGGTGCTCGTGATGGCGCCCTTGCGTCCCATCCAGCGGGCATAGGTGCTGCGGGCGATGTCGGTACGCGCGAGCCGCGGGTTGTTCTCCTTCTCGGCTGCTCGAGTCGCCGCGCTGGCGAAGCGGATACAGAAGACCTCGTAGGAGTCCCAGTGCCGTTCTTGCACCAGGAGAGCGAATCGGGTGGTGGTGTGCACCTGCCTCCCCCCCTTCAGGTGGGTTCCGGATGGATGCTTGTGTCCCGGGCCAGGTCCGGCGGCTCCGGCCGGCGCTGGCCGGGGTGTTCAGTCCGTCGGGCCGAACGTGAGCATGGGCACGTCGTACAGGCCGGGGTCGCGTGGGCGGGTCACCTCCGGGGCGGTCCACTCCTTGATGACGACCTCGGCGAGGAACTGCACGGTCGCGCCCAGCAGGTGGCTGGTGCGTCCGTCGGCGGAGTCCGCCTTGAGCCCTGCGGAGATGTGGATGTGGGGGGTGACTCGCTGCTGCTCGGGGTCCCAGGCGAGCGTCCCGCTCCCGAGGACCTCCAAGGTCTCGACTTCGACCTCTTTCCACAGCGGGCGCTCTGGGTGCTCCAAGGGCTCGCAGGTCCCCACCAGCCGGGCATGACTGAAGCCGCCGATGAAGGTGAGGTGGCCCGCCCGGACGCCGGCCTCGCGACAGAAGCCGTCCAGGGCCTCGTAGAAGTCCTCACCGTGCTCGAAGACGACGGCGAACGTCCGGCCGACGGTGATCTCGGTGGCGCGCATGATGATCCGATCGTGGGTCTCGGTGGGTCAGCGGTGCGCCGCGAACGCGGCCTGGATCGTGGGCTGATCGGCGCCGGAGCGCAGCAGCGCCAGCAGAAGCAGCCGGGCCTTCCGCGGCTCAAGCCGCCCGCCGTTGATCAGGCCACGGCCCAGGAGGTCGGTCTCGGAGCCCGGGCCGAAGTCGTAAGTGCCGGTAAGGACGCTGCCCGCCCCCGTCCTTGAGGTGAGGACGACCGGGAAACGGGATGCCAAGTCGCCCAGCCGCGGAGCCCACGTCCGGGGTACGTGGCCAGCGCCGAAGGCCGCGACGACCAGGCCGTCCAGGGAGCTCGCTGCGTCGAGGAAGGCGCCCTCACTTCCGAGCGTGGCTTCGATCACCTCGACGGAGGCGGGGCGGATCAGGGGCAGCTCGACGCGCGGCTGTCGCGGCAGGGTGAACTGGAACCGCGGCCGGCCTTCGATCAGGAATCCGACCGGGCCGGCACCGGGCGAGGAGAAGGCCGACGGGCTGGTGCTGTGAATCTTCTGGACGTGGCGGGCGGCGTGCAGTTCGTCGGAGAAAGCGACGAGGACACCCATCTCGCGCGCCTGGGGGCTGACGGCGGTGCGCACCGCGGCGAGGACGTTGGCCGGACCGTCGGCCCCCGCCATCTGCGCGTGGCGCATGGCGCCGGTAACCACGACGGGCGCCGCCCCCTCGTACAGCAGGTCGAGAAGGTAGGCAACCTCCTCCAGGGTGTCGGTCCCCTGGGTGATCACGAACCCGGTCGTCCCCGCCGCGGCCTGCTTGTTGAGCAGCTCGGCGACAGCGGCGATGTCGTCGATCTCCAACCACGCTCCGGGGATCTTTCGGAAGTCCCGCAGCTCCAGCTCGGCCTCCTCGGCGAGCTCCGGAACCGCGGCGACGAGGTCCTCGGCGGTCAACCGGGGCGCCACGCCGCCGTGTCCTGCTCCCGGGGCCGCCATCGCGATAGTGCCGCCAAGGGAGAGAACCAGAGCGGAGGGGAGCTGGGCCCGAGGGCTGGGGTCCATGAGGGCAACCTTTCGAAGAAGCGGATCAAGGAGTGCGGAAGCAGCGTCGGACTTCTCAGCGGTCCGGGGCAAGAGAGGCGAGGAAGGCGAACACCTCGTCGAGGGATTCCACGGTCAGGTGCCGGCTGCGCGGGCGGACGATGCTCGCCGTGCCGCATTCGCTCATCTCACGGGACCGCTCGACCAGCCACACCCAGTCGATGTCCAGGTATCCGGCCATGGAGCGGAGCCGGACTTCCGGGTCGGGGCCCTGCATCACGCTGTGCTCCCGCGCTTCGCCGAGGGCCTCGCTGTACTCCCGCAGGGCCGGCCGCCGAGTGACGGTGTCGACAGCCCAGATCTCCTCGTCCGTCCGCGCCCAGTTGGCCACCACGGCTCGCTGCCCGGGGACGAGGACGAAGCCGTCGACGTGGGAGTACTCGGGCTTGGTCAGCACATCCACACGGACCCCGTGCAGTTCCATGAGCGCGATCGCCAGCAGCAAAAGGATCCGCTCGTACCTGCCGCTGCGGCTCACCTCGATCTCGGGGATGCAGAAGGCGCGGGAGAGCGGGGCGGAGCCGGCATAGCGCGCCGAGACGGCCTTGAGGTAGTCAGCCTTGTGCCTGAGCCAGAGCCAGGTGGAGGCCTGCTCGCCCGTTTGCTCACGGGTCCAGAAGGCCGGGGGATCCGTCAGGCCGTCCAGCCGCCGCATGATGTGGCGGGCGCAGTAGGTGGATCCGAGCCACTGGGCGCCTGCCTTCGTGAGGTCAGGAACGGTCCTGCGGCTGGGGGCCGATCGCGGGAGATCGAGGTACGTTTCCAGCACCTTCTGCTCTTGCTCCAGAGCGAAGTCGTCGGCCAGGAGGCCGTCGTCCAACTGGACGAGGGACCACACCAAGCCGTACGTGAGGTCGTCCAGTAAGTGAGCTTTCGGCAGGGCTGACGCACTTTGGCCAGCCGATGCCGCTCTTTCACGGCGGGCGATCGCGGCGTCGACGACGAACAGCTGTGGGGACTCCCGGCCGTCGACGCCGATGAGAAAGCCGCGACGGGCTGGTCGGAGGAACTCATCCAGCGCTCCCGCGTCGCCGGCGTCCAGGTGGGCGAGGCAACCTGCAGCTGTGGCGGCGCGGAAGGCAACAGCCGCTGTCGTGCCGTCCAGGGCCTGCCGACCGGCCAACTCCCACCCGCCGACCGCTTCTCCGGGCCCCATGAAGAACCGGCTCGTAGGCCACTGCTCTGCGACAAGTACGGAGGCGCTCAAGGCTCCGCCCTCGGGAGCGCTTGCCGACGCAGGAGCCGGTGCCGGGCTGAACAGGTCGGCTGCCGGGACCTTGAAGAGATGTTCGAGGATCAGAGCGGTGTCCGGCCAGGGCCGTCCGTACCAGTCGCCCTTCGCCCACCGGTGGAAACTCTTCCGCGACACAGTGACACTGGCCAGCCTCGGTCTGCCCAGCTCCCGCGCCAGATCACGGGCGGCTCGCTCGAACCGAAGGCAGAACGAGCTCCATTGGTCCCACCGGCGCTCCACGAGTAAGACGTGGAACAAGCTGGGGTGGGGCATCAACACGGCCCTCCTCGAACAGCTACGGAGCGCGGCTCTCACGGTGGAGCGGACACATCCCACACGGCGCGACACCAACAACACAGATCGTGACCTCGGTCAGGATGCTCCTCCATCTGTGCCCTGCGCAACACAACCTAGAAATTTTCTTCATAGAATTGGTTGTCGCAAGCCGGACCGACCGCCACACTGGCCACCATGGCGGATGCGAACGAGGCCCCCTGGTCACTCACGCACAGCGAAGTGGGCAGTCGGCTGGAGGAGTTGAGAGAGCGCCGCGACCTGACTCAGGGCGCGACCGTCGAACTCCTCATGCGAGAACGCAGCATCAGGACCAACGTCTCCACGTTGAGCAAGATCGAGAACGGCAGGCAGAAGACACTGCCGAGCGAACTCGTAGAGGCCCTGCTCGACCTGTACGGGGCCGAACCCGAGACGCGACGGTACGTGCTCGGCTTGCTGAGCGTGGACACGACTCCAGCCGGCCGCCGACGTCGGCCGGCGCTTTGGCGACGCCACGCAGCGCTACTCGGACCGATGAAGTTCGAGGGGTACCTCCAACTGGAGAGGCGCGCGTCGCGGATCCGGAACTATCAACCGCACCTGACGCCGGGTCTTGTCCAAACGGATCTCTACGCACGACATGCCATCGCGAGCATGCGCCCCGAACTCAGTGCAGCGGATGTCCGCGGTCTCGTCGACGTCCGGATGGATCGGCAACAGCAGGTCTTCGGCGGGAGTCCGCTTCGCGAGTTCCAGGCATTGCTCGAACAGGGAGCGTTGCGTCGCAAGGTGGGCGACGAAGAGGTCCGGCACGGGCAGCTCGAGCGCCTCCTGCGTGTGTCGCAGGAGGAGAAGATTGAAATCCGCGTGCTGCCGGACAGTATCGGGAGCCACCCAGGCCTTGCTGGGCCGTTCGTTCTAATGGGGTTCGACGAGGCGTCCAGGGACGTTGTCTGGTGCGAGCTCGCGAAGAGGTCGGTCTACTTCGACCAACCCGATGACGTGGCCTACTACGACGAAGTATTCACCGATCTATGGAAGCGGGCTCTGAGCTCTGCTGACACGCGCGTCCTCATCGAGGAAATGATCAAGGAGAAGTAGTGAGCAAGAGCAAGCCCGCCCCCTCCGAGTTCGATCTGTCGGCCGTGGAGTGGGTGGTGTCCTCGCACAGCGGTGGCGGGGGCGACTGCGTCAGGGTCGGCACGCAGGACGGCTTCGTCCTGGTAGGCGATTCGAAGAACCCGGATCGCCTCCCGCACGTCTACACCCCCGGCGAGGCCAAGGCCTGGCTGCTGGGGGTGAAGGACGGCGAGTTCGACTTCGTGCTCGACCTGTGACTCGCGGGGCGACCCGCTGAGCACGAGGCCGCTGCCACGACCGTCTGCGTAGTTCCGCAGTACCTAGCTAGTTAGAGCACTCGGCCCCGTGGTCCTCAGCTGAGGACCACGGGGCCTTGTGTGGCATTTCCAGGCAGGCCGGAAGTATCTGGATGAAGCGCTCGGCAAGTCACTCGACCGCCGTCCGCGAGGTTTGTGCGCTACCTCTTCCGCGCGGGCGTCTGCACGGGAGGAAGCAGCTGGACGATTTGCCGGGCGGCTGCGATAACCGTTCGATCGCCCAGGTACGGGCCGACGATCTGGATGCTCAGCGGCAAGCCGTCCTCGGTCTGGCCGGCGGGGACGACAAGTGAGGGCAGGCCGATGGGACTGGTCAAGTTGAGCCAGCTGGTCTGCTCGTAGTAGCCGCGCTTCTGGCCGTCGACTCGGATCTCGCGCTGCGGCGCGGGGACGCTGGTCTGGTCCGGGACGGCTGCGGTCGGTGTGGCCGGGGTGATGAGGATGTCGTGCTCGGCGAAGTAGCTGGCCCACGCGGCGGCGAGCTGGCGGCGCTTCTCGTCGGCGACGAGCCAGTCGTGGTGGCGCATGGTGCGGGAGTGGAGGTACAGCCCGGCGGGGTCACCGGCGGGGATCTTGTTCGCGGCCTCGACGTCGGCTGCGAACGACTCCTCGGTCGCGGTGGCCGAGGCGGTCGCGTACATGAGCCGGGTGAACAGCAAGTCGCTGTCCTTGAAGTCGACGGGGCGGGACGCGTCGTCGATGCTGGCGCCGGCCTTGCGGAGTGCGGCGGCGACCTGGCCCATGAGGTCGCGGGTGCCGGCGTCGACGCGGCAGTACGCGTCGTCGGACCAGAGGCCGACGCGGTACTGTCCGATTTTCTTCTTCGCGGGGGCCGGCAGGGCGATCTTCCATCCGCTGCGGTCGGCGGGAGCGGGCTGGGCGAGGACGTCCAGGAGGAGGTCGAGGTCGTCGGCGGTGCGGGCGATCGGGCCGAGGGAGAGCATGTCGCTGCTGGTGGCCCAGCCGGGCAGGCGCGGGATGTGGCCGCGGGTCGGCACGATCGGACTGGTGCCGCGGGAGGTCCGCAGGGCGTAGACGCCGCAGTAGGCGGCCGGCAGCCGGAGTGATCCGGCGAGGTCGGATCCGACTTCGAGGGAGGAGAAGCCGGTGGCGACGGAGACGGCCGGGCCGCCGGAGGAGCCGCCTGCGGTCTTCGTGGAGTCGTAGGGGTTGCTGGTCTTACCGAAGAGCGGGTTCGACGTCTGGAGGTCCGCGCACATCGTCGGCACGTTGGTCTTGCCGATGATGATGGCGCCGGCGGCGCGCAGAAGCGCGACGGCGTCAGCGTCCTCGGCGGGGACGTGGTCCTTGAGGTCGGGGGACCCGCAGGTGGTGCGCATCCCCTTCGTCTCCAGGGCGTCCTTCACCGTCATCGGCAGGCCGTGGAGGGGGCCGATGGGCTTGCCGGTGTCGGCGAGATGGCGGTCGGCCTTGTCGGCGGCGGCGCGGGCCCCGGCGGCGTCGAGGGTGATCACGGCGTTCAGGGCCGGGTTGCCTGTCGCGATGTGCTGGAGGTACTGCTCCAGGAGATCACGGCTGCTGATCTTGCCCTGGCGAAGTGCGGCGACCTGCTCGCGCGCGGGCGCCATGTGGAGGGCTCCCAGTCGCTTGGGAGCACCGGTGCGGGATCGGGCCGCGGCGGGGGTAGTCATCACGGTCGCCGCGGCGAGGGCTGTGGAAGCGGCGAGGATGGTGCGGCGGAGGATCACGAACGGGCTCCTGTGGTGGTGGGGGAGTCGGAAGCGGCGGTGGTTTCCAGCCGGGGCGGGGTGAAGAACGTGGCGACCCGCTGGAGATGGCGCAGTTCGTCCTCGGTGGTGGGGAGCGGTAGTTCAGCGTCGGCGTAGGCGGCCGGGATTCCGACGACGGGGCTGTTCGCCCGGTGGCGGAGCAGGGCGTCGCGGATCTGGTCGGCGGTGACGGCCGCGGCCAGGCGCGCATCCGTAAGTCCCTCGGTTCCGCGTCGGCTCTCGGACTCGAGGCGGGTTGCCGGGTCGAGGTAGCGGCGCAGGAGTTTCTGGCCCTGACGAATCTCCGTACGCCGGCGCAGCAGGGGGAACCGGGCGCTGCGGCCGCGCAGGACGTCGGCGCGCTGCGGGGCCGGGCGTCGCAGGGTGATGCCGGGGTCGGCCTGGTCCAGCGCTGCCCAGAGGTGGCGCAGGCGGTGGTAGCGGATGTGTGCTGCTGTCCACTCGCGGAAGCTGGCGGTTCGGCGGGACAGGGTGGGCAGGAAGTACCCGATCTGCGTGAGGGTGGCGCCGATGTCGCCGCAGGCCCACGCGAACGCGTTGAGGTGTTCGACGGAGAACCCGACCTCGGCTCCGATGACGGCGCTGATGCGGATGCTGCTGTAGCCGAGGGTGATGAGGGCGCCGACGGTGATCAGGCGCAGGCCGATCGCGATGGACCGGTTCGTCGCGCTCTTGGCGTACTTCCAGCAGGACCGTGCGAGGTAGATCTCGGCGACGGTGTACGTGCCGAAGTACAGCAGGACGTAGGCCTGGTAGAAGGGGTCGTGCGCGTAGTACGTCGCGAAGTCTGAGGGACGTGTCGTCGCCGGCGTGAGCAGGGCGAACAGGATGGCCATCCCGGCGATGACGACGGCGGCCCCGATGAGGAGGTGCCGTGTTCGGCGTGCGGCTTCGGCCGGTGGCTTCGACCAGTAGGCCAGGACGCTCGCCTGGAGGGCGAAGACCAGGATCACGCAGCTCTGGGCGAGCGGGACGCTGATGTTGATGATCCCGAAGGTCCGGTCGATCAGCAGCCAGACCCAGGTGAGGGAGACGGCGTAGCTGAGGGCGCTGAAGCCGTAGGTGAAGGCCAGGGCGACCAGCGCGTGGTCGCGGCGGCTCTTGCCCAAGTCGCGGAGCAGGAAGAGGAACCCTGTGCCGGCGATCGCGAGGCACAGGGGGTGGAGTATGTCTTTCACGGGCCCTACTCGGTCAACGCAGCAGCGTGCGGGCTATGGGGTCGGATTCCTGGGAGGTGCGGCGTGAGACCGCGGCGCGAGAGGCGCTCACATGCTCCTGGAGGAGGGTGCCGAACATCTCGGCTTCGAACTCGTCGGGTTCGGTGAAGCGGCTCCGGCCGAGAACGAGCCGGACGGTGGACGGGTCGATGTCCGTGATCAGGCCGCCGAGGTTCTCGACGCTGAGCGAGGACTTCCTGTCGCGGTGCAGAAGCATGTGGGCGAACTCGTGGCCGGCGGTGATCTCGCTGTACGCGGGGCTGACGCCGTTGTCGAAGAACAGGAAGTCGGTGTCGTCCGTCGACATCAGCACCCCGCACGGGGACGACGGGTCCAGGGCATCGGGGTCCGAGCGGTCCGGCACGAAGGGCATGAGCTGGATGTCGCGCTGCATCCGCTCCGCCATGAACGGCAGCAGCTCCAGGACACTGTCGACTGGAGGAAGCTCCAGCTCCTTGATGAAGGCCCGGATGCGGCGCTCGACCTCGTCGGCTTCATCGACGGGCCTGCGCTCACGTCGGCTGTGCCACATGCGAGATCCTTTCGGGTGCCGGCTCAGGTGCCGCAGAAGATCGAGCGTAAACGCCGGTCACGGCAGGTCCCTGTCCGGGTCGTCCGGCAGGCCGTCGCGTTTCCGCACGTCATCGATCTTCTTCATAACCTCGCCCAGGCTCTGAGGGGAGAGACCGATCGCACGAAGTGCGATCTGTTTCACACCGGCCTGGCTCAGCTTCCTGAGGAACTCGAACTGAGATGTCACCCTTCGCGTCACTTCGTCCTCGACGAAGTAGCCGCCCTCCACACCGAAGAACCGGGCGAAGAGCGGGACGAGCGGAACCGTCGGGCTCCGCTGCCCCTTCCGCAGCAGGCCGATGTAGGCCGGAGTGACGCTGTCGTCGCCGTACGACGAGATGGTCCGGGCCACGTGGGCGTTGGTGTACTCGTCGGCCCCTGGGGGCCGGACCCGGTCGAAGAGGTAGTTGAGCCTGTCGGCGAACGGGGCCCCTGGGCCAGGTACGGGAACGGTGTGCGGTGGATCCTGCGTCCCGCTGTCCAGTGATTCGCCTGCTTGGGCCACGATGCGCTGCTCCTTGTTGGTGATGACTAAACTATAGTTGACGTTGTTTGATCGAAAAGTTAGGTTCGCGTCGGTAAGGAAGACGTAGAGAAGTGCCTGGACCTGCGCGAAGTCCACGACATGAGCACCGGGAAGCACCTGTGAAGATCACGCTGGCGGACTCGCGAGACCGCCGAGCCGGCCGGGGGAACGCCGGGCGGAGCATCCCGACATGCCGACGCCTCCACGCGGCGGGCGGCCGAT
Organism: Streptomyces sp. NBC_01264; assembly: GCF_026340675.1. Taxonomy (NCBI): domain Bacteria; kingdom Bacillati; phylum Actinomycetota; class Actinomycetes; order Kitasatosporales; family Streptomycetaceae; genus Streptomyces; species Streptomyces sp. NBC_01264. The sequence goes on along the minus strand of NZ_JAPEOX010000004.1, from coordinate 101,710 downwards.
CCGATTTCGGCCGTTCGACTACTGAGCGTCTCGGGCAGGCGGCAGGCAGCGGTCCCGGTCCGGACCAGGAGGGAAGTCGGGGTCGCAGCGCGGACCTCCACCTCCGGTGGGCGGGGCTGAGACCGGGACCCTCTGTCGGCGCAGACTCTTTCGGCGGGCCTCGATATGACGGGTCCGTCGCAGGACTCCATGTCGATAGGGCGCATGGAACCCTTCCTCGCGCATGGGTGTTAGTTGACTGCGGCAACAGGCTAAGGCATCCCCGTCATGCCTTATGACCTGCAAGTACTCTCTTTATGCGGCAGTCGGCGCGACGGTCGATAGATTCTCGTCCAGGGGGATCTGTAACCAGATTCGGCGTGATGTCCGAATAGCGCCGGACGGGGAGAAGCTCTGTTCGCGAGGCGGAAATTACCACGTGTGCATGGGCGGCGCGGGTGCGCGTAGTGCGACCCCTGGATGCCTCGTGACCTCGCTGTCCCGCAAGGCTGCGGCGTCGCCTCACGCCAGGCCGCGATCACGGAGGGTGATCAAGCCATGCGCGCCGGCGAACTGACTCGACGCAGTAATAGAACGTGTGTTTGTGTTGAACTGGGGGCGCCTGAAGATCGGCGCGATGGGGGAGGAGGACGGATGAAGTGGTGGGTGCCACGGCTGAACTACGTCGTCGCAGTGGGCGCGGGTGGTGTGGGTATTGCGTTGCGGTGACCTTCGCAGCACGTCCACGCTAGAGGGACTTGTCCTACTACTCAGTAAGATCGGCGGCCGGCGCTTGCGCCTCCTGGCCGGCGTGTACCTCGGGTCCGAGCCGTCGAAGGCTGGTGACCCTCGTGCAGGCGCCCGGTCGGGACACGGACGTCGAACAAGCAGTCCACTTCGAGGGAGCGATTATGCGTTGGCGTGGTGACCCTGCACGACGCGCGCTCATGAAGGAGTGCGAGAGGCTGCTCGCCGACCTGCCCATCCCGGCCCCCTTCAGCGTCGAGGCGCTGGTGCGCAACATGGAACACGCCCTGAGCCGCCAGATCCGCCTGCTGCCGCTGGACGATCCGGACGGGGGGCTCGGCTCGGCTTGCGGCCTTCGGCTCAAGACGCCGGAGTTCACGATCGTGCTCTACCGCCGGCGATCGAGTCGCAACCAGACCGAGCACATCATCCTCCACGAGCTCGCGCACGAGTGGCTGGACCACGGAACCTCGATGACGAGTGCGGAGATCGAGCGGTATGTGCCCGAGCACATTCGTCAGGAAGTGCTGAGGCGCTTCCCCGCAGCCCTGGTCCAAGGGCGGGTCAACTTCGACAGCCCGGAGGAGAAGCAGGCCGAGCTGTCGGCGTCCTTGATCAAGCGGCTGGCCCGGCGTCAGCCGATCGCGGGCGACGACATGGTCAGCCTCCTGGAATCGTCCCTGTCCCACCCCGTCGCCCCACCGCGGCGCGGCTTTCACCGCAGATGAGAAGCGGTCACCAAGGGCGGGGCTGCCAGCTCTGACGCTGTCGCCGCCCACGCCAATCAGCTGCCGACCACGGGTGCATCAACCGTGACCCCCAGGGGACTACGTGCTCGAGTTCTTCCAGTACCTCACCGCGACGGTGATGACCGTCATAGCCGTTTGGCGATTCCCGGCCGTCCGGTACGGCGACGCACACCGCCGAGCCCTCTGGGGCGGGTACGCCGGCTTCGCTGTCGCCCTGTGGCTCTACACGCCCGCAGCAGTGGTTGCAGCGGAGCGAATTCCTGTCGTCGACCTGACGACCCTGTTCCGTCACTTCGCCAGTACCGCCGCCGTCGTGGCGGTGTTGGCCTACGTCGCGATCAGTTATGGAAAAACTTCAGAGCCTGTCGTGCCTCGCCATGTCGCCGTCTCGCGCTGGATCTCCCGCGCTTCGTATAGGGCGGGCGCGATAGGTGTTGTTCTGCTTACGATCCTTTTCTTCACCGTGGTGAATCGGGACACGCCGAGCGAAAACTTCATAATTGATCACTCCGGCGAATGGGGCGCCGCGGTCTACATGACCGTCTTCTATTTCTTCCCATTCACCACGACTGCGGTCTGCGGCTATCAGTGGACGAGGGCCGCACGAACGGCCGAGAGAACCAGCATGCGCGTCGGGCTGGTCCTGATGGCCGTCTCGATGTGGATGGGGTTGGCCCACACCATGGCCCGCGTCGCCATCATCTGGACCGCGGTCGCGTTCCCGCTGCGTCCCTCGCTGATGGAGACGCTGATCAACGCCACGGTGATATGGATGGACGTTCTGTTCCTGATCGTTGCGGTAGGCGCGAGCATTCCCACCACCAGCGCCGCTGCCGCCCGCTGGAGGACCTGGCGCACCCTGTACAAGCTCCACCCGCTCTGGTTCGACCTGGTGGCGGCCTTTCCGGGGACGAGCCTGTACGAGCCCGGATCGCGGCTGACCGAACTCGCCCACATGCGTGTCCCCAGCGACGTCCACCTGGACCGGTGGACTCAGGACATCGCGGACGCCTGCGAACAGCTGCGGTACTACGCTCCGGAGGGGCTGCTGTTCGCTGCGGAGGACACGACTGCTTCACACCCTGATCCCGAGCCGGCGGCAGAGGCGTACTGGATCAAGGCGGCGCTCCGGGCCGCTGCCACCACCAAACCCAGCCAGCACGCTGCAGGGCCGCTGCAGGCGAAACCCTTCGTCGACACCGAAAGCGAAGCAGCCTGGCTCACGCGGGTGAGCGCGGTCTACGCCGGCATCACCACGGATCAGGTTCGCGACCTCCTGAATCAATCTGCAGAGCTGGAAGTTTGACCTGATGCGACAAGTCCCGGCTGCCAGGGAGAGATTTCCAGTCCCTTTAAGCCCGTGCCCGTCAGTAAGACTCGGCTTTCTCGTGATCTCGCTGTCAAGCGCACGGGGAGAGGCGGCGCAGGTGCCGTCTATGTCTTAACCGACTCGGGGCACTTCCGACCCGGCAAAAATGCGGATGATACCGTGTTGGAAGCTACGGGCGGTGCCCCTTGTCCCACCCGCAAGTTCCGCCGAATCCGGCACGCGACGCGCAGAGGATGTCTGATCTGAGCGCCGTCCAAATCCTCATTGATGGAGTTCCTGCATGTCTCAAGAAACCTCCGCCCCGGAAGCTCCCATCGGCCTCCTCCTCGACTTCGGAGGAGTTTTCACCTCGCCGCTCCTGCCTGCAGTGCTGGCTTTCGAGAAGCGCGAAGGACTGCCGAAGGGCGCGTGCATCGCGGCGCTGTACCAGGACGAGGAGGGCGTCCGGCTGACCAGTGATCTGGAGCGCGGCGCGATCAGCCAGACCGAGTGGAACGAGGCCGCGGCCGTGAAGCTCGGAGTCGCCCCGGACAACCTGATGGGCCGGATTTTCGCCGACCTGCGCCCGGAGCCGGTGATGATCGCCGCCGCTGCGGCGGCACAGCGGGCCGGGATCAAGGTCGGCATCCTGTCGAACAGCGTGGGCCTCGCCCCCTGGGACCTCTACGACGGCTACGAGCTCGAGGCGCTCTACGACAGCGTGGTGATCTCTGAGCACCACCGGATGCGCAAGCCGGACTCGGACCTCTTCCGGATCGCGCTGAAGGAGCTGGGCCTGACCGCCGAGGAGTGCGTGTTCGTCGACGACACCGAGGCGTACGTCAAGGCCGCGGAAGCGCTCGGTTTCGCCGGCGTGCACGCGACGGACCCGCAGCAGACCGTCGCCCAGCTCTCGAAGCTGTTCGGCGTGGAGCTCGCAGACGCCCATTGAGAGCGGCCCCCGAGGCGCAACGACGAAGCCCTGCCGGCCCGAAACTAGTTCGGGTCGGCAGGGCTTCGTCGTTGTGCCTGAGCACCGTACTCGGGTCGATGCGCAGGTAGTCGTCACGCCAGCGCGGCATCTCCGAGGCCGGCGTCATTCCCCGCTCTGCACGTCCGGCAGCTTGTGCTTCAGCTCCCCGACGACTTCGTTGATCTTGGCCATCATCCCGGGTGACAGGCCCGTGCTGTTGCCGCGGGCGGCCAGGCCGAGGATCTCCCTGCGGTGAATCGATCCGAGGAAGCGGAGGGCTTCGAGGAACTCGCGCGCCGCGGGGTTCACCTCCGCGTCGTCCTGGAAGAGGGCGGCGTCGACCTGGAGGGCATGGGCCAGTCCGGCCCGCACGGCGTCGGAGGCGTCGGTGACGGCGCCCGTGCGGAGCGCGAGGATGTCGCCGGCCGTGACGATCCTCTCGCTGGCATGTTCGTTGACGGCGCCGGCGATCTCTTCGTCAGAGGGCGGTGTCTGGCCGAGGTACCCGTGCCGGAGGAGATAGTTGATCTTCTCCTCGACGGTACGGGGAGCGGCCGACTGCGCGTCCGGGGCGGAGGGCTGTGACGGGCGGACGCCGAAGGAATGGTCCTGCGCGGTCAGCAACTCGGCTTCGGTCACCCCGTAGGCGTCCGCGAGCGGCTTCACGTAGGCATCGTTGAGCCTGCGACGGCCGGATTCGGCGTTGCTCAGGGGCACGCGGCTGGTGCTGATGACCGCGGCGGCCTGCGCCACGCTCAGGCCGGCGTCGCAGCGTAGGAGTTGCAGGTCCACCGGGCCGTCGTGGGGGAACAGGTCATCCAGCGGCTGGCCGAGCGAGGCGGCGAGCGCGGGGAGCTTCTCGCCCTTGGGGAAGTCCTGGCCGCTCTCCCACCGTGCGACGGCCGGGCCGCTGACGCCGTTCATCTCGCCCAGCTGCTTCTGGCTGAGCTCTTTACCCCGGCGGACAGCTCGGACGCGGCTGCCGTCGAACTGGCGTGGGGGCACATGAACTCCTGCGAGGTGGTGGTCTAGACAACCAGGGGCGGCGACTTGAGCACTGTAATAGACGGGCTTGATCGATTGCCGTATCTACCGTAAGTTTCAGTATCGCACCTGATGAACGGCTTCACCACTCGTCGCTCTGCGGTGTCCGCTTCTCGCCATGCGTACCCGCCAGACCCCGCGCGAAGCATGAACTGCCCGCTCCTGCCAGGGGCGGGTCCACCGGACCCAGCCACATGATGGCCTAGGAACCTGCATGGCCGGGTCCGGTGGGTTTCCCCGATACGGAGATCCGCATGAGTGTTGCAGAAGTTTCCGCCCGTCCGCATGTCCACCACAAATTTCGGTATCCGATCGTGCTTGGCACGGCGGTGGCGCTGGGCGCGGGCATCCTGCTGGCGCCGAACGCGGTCGCTGCGGACAAGTGGGGCCCGGGATACCTGATTCCGGACAGCACCGGCAAGCCGGACACCTCACACATCGGCGCCTACGGGGCGCCCGGCCACACCCTGCCCGGCGTCGACGGCCTGGCCTACTGCGCCGACCCCGAACTGGCCGGCCCCGACGCCGCCTCGGGATACGGGCCCGCCCGGCCGACCAGCACCTGGACGTCCAAGGCCACCGGCAAGACCGCGTCCGCCGAGGACGTCGCCCGAGCCGCCTACGTCCTGGGCAAGTACGGACAGACCACCAGCGACGAGCAGGCGGCCGCGGTCGACGCCGTCGTCTACACCTACCTCGAGGCGGGCTCCACCTACGCCCTGCCCAACGGCAAGCGCGCCCTCGAGCGCCTGGGCTACCCCAACGTCTCTCCGGACGCCAAGAAGTGGGCCACCGGATACCTCAACGAGGCGCAGCTCTTCGCCGGCCCCTACAAGATCAACATCAAGCCGGTCGACCGCCCCCTCAAGGCCGGCGTGAAGGCATCGGTCACCCTCGACGTCACCGCGGCCTCCGGCCGCAAGGTGCCGGGCATCCAGCTCGACCTCGACGTCTCCGGCGCCGCTGCCGGCGCGGCGAGCGTGACCACCAACGCCGACGGCGTCGCCACCGCGACCATCACCCCGGCCAAGGACGGCACGGTCGACTTCAAGGCGCTGGCCAAGTCGCTGCCCGCCACGCAGTTGCGCGCCCTCACCCCCAACGACCCGAAGGCCCAGCGGCTGCTCCTCGCCGGCGGCTCCTCGAGCGCCGAGGCCCGTGTGCAGCTCACGGCCGAGGGCCTCAAGGGCGGTCTGACGGTCACCAAGACGGCCTCGGACACGAAGAAGCCGCTCGCCGGTGTGGAGTTCGACGTCAAGGACACCTCCGGCAAGACGGTCGCCTCCGGGAAGACCGACGCCGAGGGGATCTGGAAGGTCACCGACCTCGCGCCGGGCACGTACACCGTGCACGAGGCGAAGGCCGTGGAGGGCTACCAGCTCGCAGCCGACCAGAAGGCCTCCGTCGCCGACGGCAAGACGGTCTCCGTCGCCGTCACGGACACCAAGATCCCCGAGCAGCCCAAGCCGAAGCCGAGGCCGGTCACCATCCCGGTCCTCCCGCAGACCGGCGCCTGACCCACGTCGCTCGCGGCATCCGCCTCCGCGGATCCGAGGCCGCGGTGGCGGCCCGCTCCCAGCCCGCCGCCACCGCGCCGCCCGGCACTCGCCGCTCTCACTCGCAGGAAAGCCCATGCGCAGCACGACCAGTACACCCGATCCGGACGACGACTTCTCCCGCGAGCCCACCACCTCCCGCCCCAGCCGCCGCCGGCTCGCCACCGCGACCGCAGCCGTAGCGGCGACAGGCCTCACCTTCGCCGCTCTCCTGTTCGTCCAGGCCGGCGCCGACTCCGACCAGCCCGCGGCCGCCACGCCGCGTTCCCACTCATCCGCCTCGGCCGCCCCGACCACGGCGTCCGCTCCGGACCCCCTGACCTCCTCCGCCGCGCCCACCAGCGCCGGCGAAAAGCCCGACGACCACACGGGCAAGGCCCGCACGGACGCCAGCCGTACCCTCGCCGACTGGCAGAGCGGCAACCCCGCCTCCCGCGGCAACCACGCCGTCGGCGGAGACAACGGCAGCGGCGCCGGCGGGCACATCACCGAGGTCCTGCGCATCCCCGCTCTCGGCCAGGACTGGGCACAGCCGGTGTACGACGGCGTCGGCGACCGGCAGCTGCGCGCGGGTGTCGGCCACTTCCCCGACACCGAACAGCCCGGCCAGATCGGGAACTTCGCGCTCGCCGGGCACCGCTCCGGCGTCGCCGACCCGGCCTTCCGCGACGTCGACCGGATCACCCCCGGTGCCGCGATCACGGTGACCACCGCGAACCGCATCACCTACACGTACACCGTCAGCCGAGTCCGTACGGTCGCGCCGACCGATGTGAACGTGATCGCCCAGGTCCCCGGCCAGCCGGACGCCACCCCCACCACGGCCAAGCTCACCCTCGTGACCTGCTGGCCGGCGGACGGCCACTCCAAGCGGGTCGTCGTCGAGGCGGACCTCGTCTCGTCCAGGGGCGGTGCCTGATGGACGACACCGACATCGCCCAGCACAACCAGGAACCGGAGAAGAAGAACACGAAGGTCACCATCCAGCCGGCACGCCCCCGTGCGGTCTACAACGTCCGCCGCCCCCGCGCCGAACTCATCCCGGACGACATCGCCGAGCCCGACGAGGAGCTGGAGGTGTTGGAGGGCCTGGACGAGGAACTGACGGACCCGGAGGACCAGGAGGAGACCAGCAACAAGGTCACCATCCAGCCGGCACGCCCCTGGCCGGTCTACAACGTCAGCCGCGCCCGCGCCGAGATCCTCGCCATCGAGATGCTCACCCAAGGCGCCTCCTACCAGCGGGTCCGGTACTCCACCGGCCTGTCGCCCAAGAACGTCCGCCGCCTGGCCCGCCTCGTAGCCGAAGAAGCGGCGAGCCCGGTCTCCCCCCGCATCGTGTGCCGCACCCCGGCCCGTCCGGGTTCCGCGGCCCGCCCCCGCGTCCGCACCACCCGCGCACCCGCGCCGGCCGCTCCTGAGCGGCCCGCCGCGCCGGGCGACTGCGCCGAGGCGCTGCAGATGACTTTCTCAATCGACTGCTGAGTCCGCGGCGCACCGAGCGCCGCCCCCTTCCCCAGGCCCGTGCCGCCACGGGCCTACTCCGCCACACCCAAATCCACCCAGGAAACACCGTGCCCACGCTCACCACACCACCCGCGGAGGCCCTGCGGGCCGCTCCGGACGGAGAGCTGTTCGTGCCCGAGGCCGCCCAGTGGATCGCCCGCACCACGGGCCGTCTGGCGCCCGACGCCTACTCGTGGATGCAGGCCGTCCACTGGTTTCACGACCACGGCCCCCGCACGCACAACCGCTCCCACGGACCGCTGCGGATCGGACGCACCACGATGCGCCTGGCCGTCGTGCTGGCACGCCTGAAGGAGTGCCGTCCCGGTGTGGACACCCTCGCGGCCTGGCTGAATGTCTCCGAGCGGACGATCCAGTACCACCTGGGCCTCCTGCGCGAGGCGGGCCTGCTCGCCTACCTCTCCAAGGGAACCCGTATCAGCGGAATCGGCGGCCGGGCCTCGGAGTTCGCCCGCACGGTCCCCCTCACCTTCGACGAGGCCCTCGGCCTGCGCACAGGGCCCTCCGAGGACTACATCCGAGCCGTCCACGGCATCGACGAGCCCCACCGCACGCTGATGGCCCGCCTCGGGAAGAAGGCCCGCCGCAGCCTCAAGAAGAATCCGACAAAGCGCACCAACCGCCCGATGAACTCCGTGATTTCGGCACCCGCTTCTTGCACCCCAAGGGGGGTAAGTACTTCTACGTCTTCTCCTACCGGTATCAATTCGCTTCCCCCTGAGAGCAAGCTCGAGGACGGGAAGCACAAGTCCCCCTCCCCGAAGAAGCCCACCACCCGGCGGAAGAAACTCAACGCCGTCGGCCGCCGCCACCAGCTCGCCTACGAGCTCGTCCAGCAGCTGCCCTGGCTGCACCGTGCGGCCGTACCCCGCATCGCCTGGATCGTCCGCCACGTCGCGGACGCCGGATGGACCGCCGCCGAGGTCATCGCCGTCGTCAGCCAGGAAGCCCCCGCCCGACACGTGAGCCGCCCCTCGGGCTTCCTCGCCTCCCGGCTCAACGGCGCCCATCTGCTGTACGACACCGAGACCAAGCGCCAGAAGATCGTGACCTGGTGGCGCGAGTCCCGCCGCGCCGAGCAGGACCGTCACGCCGAGTGGCTGGGCGACTGGCAGGCCCCCGCCAGCCGCGCCGTCGCCCGCCAGGTCGACGAGGTCTTCACCCAGCTGCAGGCGTCGGCTCACGACGGCCACGCCTTCGACGCCTTCGCCGCCGGCGACGACGGGATGGCCGATCTCGAACAGCTCACCCGGGACGAGGTCATCGACCTCCGGGCCGCCGCCCTGAAGGACCCCGGACTCATCCGCACCACCATCGCCGAGTGCGGCGAGCCCTACGCCCGCCGCCTGTTCACCCATCGCCTGGTCGACCAGCTCCAGCGTCTGCGCGGCACCGGCCGCCTGGTGCTGCACACCCAGTGGAGGCACTCATGAGCACCGACGAGCTCTCCGGCATCGACCTCGCCCGGGTCGCGCTCACCGCAGCCAAGGAGCGGGCCAAGCAGCTCGGCACCCGCAGCGGGCCGGCCACCCGCAAGCCCGCCAGGCGCAGCGGCACCGGCCGGCGCGACGGCCGCGACCCCATGGCCCTCGGCTCGGCGCTCGGCCGCCTGATGACCGAGCGCGGCTGGGAGCGGCCCGCGGCCGGCGGATCGGTCCTCAGCAGCTGGGAGCAGATCGCCGGCGGGGACGGATCCGACCTCGTCAACCACGTGCGGGCCGTGAGCTTCGATGAAGCCACCGGACAGCTCGACCTGGCCGCGGACTCCACCGCCTGGGCCACGCAGACCCGCCTCCTGGGACCCCAACTCGTCCAGCGGGCAAACCAGTTCCTCCAGCGGAACCGCCAGCCCGGCCAGCCGGCCGGGCAGGGGGAGGGCGAGCTCCAGGTGGTGCGGAGCATCATGGTCAAGCTTCAGGAGGCGGGTCCAGGCGCGGCCCGCCGCCCACAGGATGCGTCCATCCGGTCCGAACCCCCTCAGCCGCCGGCGAAGCCATACGTACGGGCTGAACCGCCGGCCGGGTACCGGCAGGCCAAAGCCCTCCTGGCCGCCAACAAGCTGCAACAGCACGGCGATCGGGACCTGGCCGAAGCGGCAGAACGCCTGGCAGGCAGCCGCCGCTTCCGTGAGCCCGACCAGGTCTTCGCCGACCTCATGGAACGCCACCGTCCGACCGGCCGGCCCTCACCCGGCGCTGGCACCCTGCCCGAACGAACGGACACCCCCCGATGAATCCGACGCCCACCGACGCCGAGGCGGCACCGACCGAAGAAGCAACCGTCCGCCACACCGCGTCGACCATCACCGACCCGGAACTCGAGAGGCTCTACGCCCAGCGTGACCTCCTCCTGCTCATCCTCGCCGCCGTCCGCTTCCCCGGAGACCCGAAGTGATCAAGCACCTGCCCCACAGGACCGACACCCTCGTGCCCTGCGCCACCACGGACCCCGAGATCTTCCACGGTGACGCAGCCCCCGAGACGGCCAAGAAGCTCTGCGCCGACTGCCCGCTCGCCCCGACGTGCCGCGCCGCCGCCCGCGCCTCCCGCGCGTGGGGGACCTGGGGAGGTGAGACCAGCGCGGAGCGGGCCGCGGCCGGCTTCCCGCCGAGCGCATGGCGCGCCCGGAGCTCCAGGACCGGCAAGGGGACGACTGCCGGCACCCCTCAGCGCCAGAAGTCCTCCCCGCAGGGGCGAAGCGCCTCGTCCTCCAAGCCGTAACCCGCCCACCGGGGCACCGCCGGACCTTCGGTAGGGTCGCGGCCAGATCGGCGGCCCGCGCCGCTGAGAGTGAGAAACGACGACATGCTCTTCAGAAGGCTGGAACCACCGCGTACCGCGGCGGGAGCCCCTGACTACCGACCGCCGGCCATGGTCTTCGCCGCCGTCATGGCGGTGGCGCTCATGGTCACGAGCTTCCACATGGTCCTCGCCTCACAGCTCTTCCACGACCACCGGCGAACGGCCTACGCCCTCGTGTGCGCCGCGACCATGGTTCCGTTCCTCGCGCTGTACGCGGTCGGCCACCGGATACTCGCCCGGTTCGGGCTCTACATGTGGCAGAGCCTCACCGTCGGCCTCCTCGCCCTCTGCATGATGTCCGCGGCTCCGAGCTGGGCCGAGGCGGTCTTCCCCCGCGCCCACGCCCGGTACGAGCGAGAACTCGGCGGCCCCGGACGGTGCCTCTACAACAGCCCCTATCGCCTCGACCGGACGCAGACCACCTACCCGGGGCCGGAGCGCAACCAGATGCTCATCGACCCGATCGAGGACGGCCACCCGAAGCTGCGCCTCGACAACGCGGTCGACGGCGGCCTGCGGCACCTCAAGCCCGCCGACGATTCCTCCCGACAGATTCTGACCGCCTACGGATGCTGACCGGGCGGCGCGATGCCGGGCCTGTCCGAAGGGCAGGCCACCTGACACGCGCCGAGCCCGGTGAGATGATGACCCCGGACGTCCTTCGCCAGCAACGGGCCCTCACGCCCACCGGCCAGAACAGGGAGCCACATGAGCGCCCAACCGAGCGAGCAGCCGACCGGCTACCCGTCCAAGACCCTGCGCGCCATCCGCGCGGCGGTCCCGGACGACCAGCGCGCCGCCTTCGAGGAAGGTCTCAGCTCCCTCGACCTCGGCGACCTGGGCGCCGTGGCCTCCTTCCGCGACAAGTGGTGGGGCCGGGCCGTGGCCGCGCGGGACTCCGAACTGGACTCCGACAGCCACGCCGCCATGGCCGGAGACCTTGAGCTCGGACAGCCCTGGGCCCTTGCGGGACGCCGGTGACCGACGCGACACACGCCGCCCCGGGCCCATGGCCCTGGGCACCGTCGAAGCGGGCGCAGCAGCAGTACGAGGAGCTCGCGAACCACCCGGTCGCCCCGGTCCCGCAGGACGAGGTCGACGCGATGATCCGGCGGATCACCACCGATCCCTACGGCGCCGGCTCCACCCGCGCCGAGCACGGCCCGGAATGGGACCGCGTCGCCGCCTTCGGCTCGACCGTGATTCCCTACCAGATTCACGACCCCGCCCAGAACCCGCAGGCACGACAACGCTTCGTCATCATCCTGCGGATCGTGTGGGCCGACTGACCCCTAGCCGCCGGCAGCTGACACCTTGAGATCCCAGGCCTTGGTCCGTGCATTCCGCACGGACCAAGGCCTTCGGCTTGTCCGGACGCTGGACGCCCTCCATCCGGTGGACGAAGTCCTCGCATCCCTGGTCCTGGTCTTCACCGCCGGGGCCGAAGCATCGTCAGCCCCCTGTCGGTTCCCCTGGCACCCCTTCTGACCCTGCCAAGCCCACAAGTGACCCGCCAGTAGCGGTCACCGGACTCTGTCCACAGGCCCAGAATTCCACCCTTCTCCCACCGGGCCGTCTCGGCCCCGGCGTGCCTTCGACGAGACAAGGAGCAGCGGATTGTTCACCCCGGGAACTGTCACGCACGCCCCGCCGGAACACCCTCCACTGACCACAGCACCGTTCATCACGCGCCGGGCGAATCTGGGCGACCTGGACCAGGTGAACGCCCTGCATCACCGCTGCTCACTCCACTCCCGCTTTGCCCGGTACGCCACCGGACGCCGGGAGTTGAAGGCTTCCGAGTTCGCCCGCCTTGTACATCCCGCGGCCGGCGCCAGCTGGCTCACCACCCTTCAGGACGACCCCGACACCGCAGTCGCCGTCACGCACCTGCTGAAGACCTGCAGCACCGGCATCTTCGAGCTCGCCGTCCTGATCGGTGACCCATGGCAAGGCCGTGGGCTGGGAGCCGAACTCACCGCGCAGGCCCTCGAATCGGCCGCCGACGACCCGAACTGCCGCACCGTCACCGCGATGTTCGGTGCCGGCAACCGACGGGCCCTGGCCATCCTGCGACGCCGCGGCATCACCGTCCCCGCCGCCAGCGACGGCGTCATCGACGTCGTACTTCCCCTGCCCGAAAGGAGCTGATCATGCCCGCGCTGCCCAAACCCCACACCACGCTCCAACGACCGGACGGGGCCCGCCTTGCCCTCTACATCGACGGCCCCAACGACCCCGACCTGGTCCTGATCATGGCCCACGGATGGCAGGCGGCCGCCTCCGTCTGGAACGAACACGTCCGGCAGCTTCCCCGCCCGCGCACCCGCATCGTCCGCTACGACCAGCGAGGGCACGGCAACTCCACCGCCGGCCGAGCTCTGCCCTCGATCCCGCTCCTCGCCGACGACCTCAAGGCCGTCATCACCGCCACCGCCCCCGGCCGGCTGCCCGTTCTCCTCACCGGGCACTCGATGGGGGGCATGGCCTGCCTCGCACTTGCCGCACAGCACCCGCACCTCATCGGCGACAAGGTCACCGCAGCTCTGCTTGCCGCCACCACCAGCGGCGGCCTCGACCTCTGGGGCCTTCAGCACCCGCCGTTGAAACGCCTGATCGGACTCTCCCGACACGCGATGGCCGCCCTGTGCATTCTCGCCCCCCTGCCGGCCCACCACATCCGAGAGATTGTCCGGCCCCGCGCGTACACCCAACCGCCAATCGACCACACCGCACACTGGTTCAAGGCCCTCATGCGGCACGACGTGGCCCAGCAACTCGACGCCCTCGGGCGCATCCCCGTGCACATCCTCGTCGGCGAGAGAGACCAGACCATCCCGCCGATCCACGCGCTGCGGCTCGCCGCGCAGATCCCCACCGCCCGGCTTCACGTCGTCGCCGGCGGCGGCCACCGACTACCCACCCAGCACCCGGAAGAATTCCTTGCCGCACTGGAGCGAGCATGCGCCGACGCCCTCCCGGCCGCCGGCCGCTGGAACCGCCGGCTCAGCCGCCGTGACCGCGGGACTGCACGAGGCAAGTCGGCCCAGGCCGTACTGCGGACCCCTACGTCTGCTGAACACCGTCCCGACCAAGGTGGACCCCCGGGGGTTGTCGGCAGAATCAACGACAGGACTGGCACGTGAACGACGTTGCGGACCGATGGCGCGCGCGGCCCCCGTGAGAGGGTGAACAGCCCGGTGCCTGGACTGCTCTGCAGCGGGCACAGCCGGGGACGCGGACGATGCGGCAGCTCAACGCAGCCGCGCCACCGTGACCGTCGCGTGCCTCGTCGTGCCGGCCAGTACCTCTGCGAGGAGCCCCGTCTCAACCGCCGTGTACGACTGGTCAGAGTCCGTCCGAGCGGTCTGTCCCGGACCCGCGGTGGCCAGACGCGCCGCCGCTTCCGTGGCCACCGGCGCGCTCACTGCCCGGGACAGGACGGTGCGGCCGTCCGGCAGGCGTACGGCGAGCGTCCGCGGCCGCCGTGGGGGACCGGTGTAGCCCACCACGGCCGCATCCACCGTTTCGGCATGCCGGAGCTTGCGCCAGATCCTGCTCGGGCGGTACGTCGACAAGGCCTGCTTCGCGACGAGACCCTCCACCCCCTGCTCCCGCAGCAACTCGTGCCACACCAGGGCGACCTCGCGGTCATCGGTCGCCGGCACCACCTGGAGCGGGGGGCCGAGACCCTCCAGTACCTCAAGCAGCAGTGCTCGTCGCTCGACGTACGGGCGGGCTCGCACGTCGCCCGCATCCGGGTGCGACAGGAGGTCCCACGCCGCGAACGACGCCGGCCACCGGGCGGCCAGCCGCGCCGCACGGGCGGGGGAGGAGGCGGCTCGGCCCTGCGCCGCGGAGAAGTCGATCCGGCCGTCGACGTAGATCACCGCCTCGCCGTCGACCACACTGCCGACGGGCAGCCGCAGGGCCGCGCGGGCGAGATCTGCCCACGCAGAGGTCACGTCGCGTCCAGCCCGGGACTGCAGGCGGACTCCTCCCTCCTCCCGCCACAGCACGGTTCTGTGGCCGTCCAGCTTCGGCTCGAACCACCACCCCTCCCCGCTCGGCAGCACCGAGACGGACTGGGCCAGGGCAACGGACACGGGGAACTCCATGCCCCCAGCCTGCGTCGGCCCCTCCGGCGCCGCGCGGCGGACCGGCGGCCCTGCGCCCGGGCCGGGGAGCTTGATGCCGACCGCAGGCCCGGCGGCGGGAGGCCAGTGCCCGGGACAATCCGGAGCGGATGCCCGGCGGCCCCTTTTCCGATCAGCGCTGCCGCACGCTACTGTGTTCGTACGAATGTTCGATAAGCGGAAGGGGCCGTGAGGAGAGCGATGACCAGGGGCATGATCGGAGGACGCTATGGAGGGCTTCGCCCACCTGCACGTCGCGTCCGGTTACTCGGCTCGCTACGGCGCCTCCGCACCTGACCAGCTCGTCGAAGCCGCGGCCTCCCGCGGCATGCACGCCCTCGCGCTCACCGACCGCGACACCGTCACCGGCTTCACCCGCTTCGCCAAGGCCTGCGAGAAGCACGGCGTGCGCCCCATCCTGGGCGCCGACGTCGCCGTCGCCTCTCTCGTCGCGTCGCGCGACGAACGCCGCCGGGTCCCGGCCCGCGGGGGCGCCCACGTGCGCGAGCCGAACCTGCGCGTCCAGCTGCTCGCCCAGAACCGAACCGGGTGGACGCGGCTGTGCCGACTGCTGTCGACGGCGCACGCCGAGCCGGCCGACGGCTTCCCGGTCGTGTCGTGGTCCTCGCTGCGCGAGCACGCCGGCCAAGACCTGACCGTGCTCCTCGGTCCGAACTCCGAGCCCGTCCGCGCCCTGACCGCCGGTCGCCCCGACCTCGCCGAGCAGCTGCTGCGCCCCTGGCGGGAAGACGTCGGCGCGGGCCTGCGCCTCGCGGCCCTCTGGCACGGGCAGTCCGGCACCGGGCCCGGCTCCCTGCGGCTGGCCGCCCGCACTGTCGGGCTCGCCGATCGGCTCGGCATCCCTGCGGTGCTCACCAACGCCGTCCGGTACGCGCATCCTGGCCAGCACCGGCTCGCCGACGTCCTCGACGCCGCACGACTCCTGCGCCCGATCGACCGGCGCCGCCTGGACTCCGGGGAGCGCTGGCTCAAGGGACCGCAGGAGATGACGGCGGCGGCCGAGCAGATCGCCCTCGCCGCGGGCGCCGGCCCGCGCCGCGCCCGCCAGCTGCTCGCGCAGACCGAAGCCGCCGCGCAGCAGTGCACGCTGGACCCGCGCGCCGACCTGGGACTGGGCCGGCCTCACCTGCCCGAGCCTCAGACGGCCGGTGCCGCGGACGCCGCCGACGCCGCCCGGGTGCTGCGTGAGCGGTGCGAGGCCGGCCTCATCCGCCGCGGCCTGGACCGCAGCGAAGACGCCCGCCACAGGCTCGACCACGAGCTCGCCATCATCCGGCGCCTGGAGTACGACACCTACTTCCTCACCGTGGCCCAGGTCGTCGACGACGTACGGGAGCTGGGCATCCGTGTCGCCGCCCGCGGCTCCGGGGCCGGCTCGATGACCAACCACCTGCTGGGCATCGCCGCCGCCAACCCCCTGGACCACCACCTCGTCTTCGAACGGTTCCTCTCGCTGCGCCGCACCGACCTGCCCGACATCGACCTGGACGTCGAGGCCGACCGCCGACTTGAGGTCTACGACAAGATCTTCGAGCGGTACGGCACCGGCCGGGTCGCAGTCGCCGCGATGCCTGAGACCTACCGGGCCCGGCACGCCCTGCGCGACACCGGCCTCGCCCTCGGCATCGCCCCGGGGGAGATCGACCGCGTCGCCAAGTCCTTCCCTCACATCCGCGCGTGCGACATCCGCTCCGCCCTGCACGAACTGCCCGAACTCAAGCCGCTCGCCGCCCAGCAGCACCGCTACGGGGCCCTGTTCGAGCTCGCTGAAGGCCTGGACGCCCTCCCACGCGGCATCGCCATGCACCCCTGCGGGGTCGTGATCTCCGACGCGTCGCTGCGCACCCGCCTGCCCGTACAGCCCACCCCCGGCAGGGGATTCGACATGCTCATGGCGGACAAAGAGGACATCGAGGACCTGGGCCTGATCAAGCTGGACGTCCTCGGCGTGCGGATGCAGAGCTCCATGGCCCACGCCGTGCACGAGATCAAGCGGACCACGGGCCAGGACCTCGACCTCGACACCGTCCCCCTCGACGACTACTTCAGCTTCAAGCTGCTGATGGACAGCGACACCATCGGCCTCTTCCAGCTCGAAAGCCCAGGTCAGATGGATCTGCTGGGCAGACTGCAGCCACGGAACGTCCAGGACGTCATCGCCGACATCTCCCTCTTCCGGCCGGGTCCGGTCGCCGGCGGCATGCCGGCGCAGTACATCGCTGCCCGGCACGGTGAGCCCCCGGTCTACCCACACCCGGACCTGGAGCCGATCCTGTCCGACACCCACGGCGTCCTCATCTGGCACGAGCAGATCATCAAGATCATCGCCCGTCTGACCGGTTGCGACGACGCGCTCGCCGAGCTCGCCCGCCGGGCGCTGGGCGACGCCGAGCGTGCGCTGCGAGTCCGGGACTGGTTCCGCCGCGCCGGCCGGTCCCGCGGCTACGACGACACGATGCTGGCCCAGGTGTGGGAGCAGCTCCAGGCCTTCGGGGCCTACGGATTCTGCCGGGCCCACGCGGTGGCATTTGCCGTTCCCGCCCTGCAATCTGCCTATTTGAAGGCGCACTTCCCGGCAGCCCTGTACGCCGGCCTCCTTCAGCACGACCCCGGTATGTGGGAAAAGCGGATCATCGTCGCGGACGCGCGCCGGCACGGCATCGAGGTCCGCAACGTCGACGTCAACCACTCCGCAGCCGCCCACCGCGTCGAGCCCGCCGGCGACGGCACCTGGGCCGTGCGCCTGTCCCTGGCCGAAGTCCGCGGCATCACCGACGAGCAGACCGAGCGGATCGTCGCCGGCCAGCCCTACGCCAGCCTCCAGGATCTGTGGCAGCGCGCCCGCCCCGCCCGCCCGGTCGCCGAGCACCTCGTGAACATCGGCGCCCTCGACACCCTGCGCGGCACCGCCAGCCGCCGCGACCTGCTCCTCCAGGTCGCCGAGCTGCACCGCCAGACCAGGGGCCGTCCCGTCGGCGACGGACAACTGCCGCTGGACCACGACACCTTCGCCGCCGCCCCCTCCGGCCTGCCGGAAATGACCTCACGCGAACGCCTCTCCGCCGAACTCGACGTCTTGGCCATCGACGTCTCCCAGCACCTCATGGAGCACCACCACCAGCTGCTGCGCGAACTCGGCGTGACCAGCGCCCGCCGCCTGCACACCCTGCGCCCCGGCCAGCCGGTCCTCGTCGCAGGGGTCCGCGCCGCCACGCAGACTCCCCCGATCCCCAGCGGCAAGCGGATCATCTTCACCTCACTCGACGACGGCAGCGGACTCGTCGACGTCGCCTTCTTCGACTCCAGCCACGAGAGGGCCGCCCGTACGGTCTTCCACAGCGCGCTCCTCCTGGTCCGCGGCAAGGTCCAGCGCCGGGGGCAGCGCGCGAGCGTGGTCGCCGAGATGGCCTGGGACCTCGAAGCCCTCGCCGTCACCCGCCGCGACCACGGTCCCGACGCCGTCCACCAGCTCCTGGGCCGAACGGCCGCCGCAGCCACCCCGTCGCCGCCGCCCCGGGTGCTGGAACTGCCCAACGGCGCCAAGCTCCACGCGTGGGCTGACCTGGCCCCCGCCGGTGACAGGACCGCAAACCTCCGGGCATACGCCAGCCCCGGATCGGCCGGGTGACCCTCATGCGCCAGCCCTACGTCCTGCGCGTCCACGCCCACCTTCCCCCCGGCGCCGGCGCGGAGCTCTACCCGGAGTTCCTCGAACTCCTGGAGACCATCACCCCCACCGTCCAGGCCCTCGACCCCGACGCCGCCGACGCCGAGATCAGCGGCGCCCTGCGCTTCTTCGACCGCAACGCCCACGAACTCGCCCAACTCCTGCGCCTGCGCGCCGCCGCCCTGCTGGGCCTGCGGCTGACCATCGGCGGCGGACGCTCGCGCATGATCGCCGCCATGGCCGCCGATGCCACCGCCGCCGGAGCGGTCACCTGCATCGACCCCGCCGACACGGCAGTCGCCGCGTTCCTGCGCCCGCGCCCGATCCCCGCCCTGTACGGCATCGGTCCTGCCACCGCCGCGACGCTCACCCGCTACGGACTCACCACCGTCGGCCAGCTCGCCGACACCCCACTGCTCACCGCCCAGCGGATCCTCGGCACCGCGACCGGCCGGCTCCTGCACGAACGCGCCAACGGGATCGACCACCGCCCGGTACTGCGCCAGCAGCCCGAACAGTCCTGCTCCGCCGCCCACGACTTCCCCCGTGACGAACTCGACCCCAGCCGGCACCGGCAGAGCATCCTCCACCTCGCCGAACAACTCGGCTTCCGCATGCGCGGCGAGGGCCGGGTCTGCCGCCGGCTGTCCCTGACCGTCCGTTACGCAGATCGCTCCACCACCCAGCGCAACCGCACCCTGACCGAGGCCACCAACCACACCCTGCAGCTCGCCCGGACCGCCCACGACCTGTACGAATCCCTCGGACTTCAGCGCGCCCGCGTCCGGGGCTTCGCACTCCGGGCCGAGGCACTCGGACCGGCCGAAGACGCCCACCGCCAGCTCACCTTCGACCCCTGCGACCACAACGCCCGCCGCCTGGAGGCCGCCGCGGACAAGGCGCGAAACCGCTTCGGCGCCGACGCCGTCCGCCCCGCCAGCCTCGCGGGCCTCGAGGCCGGGCGCGGCCGCCGTGTCAGACCCCCCGCCTAGTCTGCTCAGACACACGTTCGAAATAGAGGTGGAAACGGTGAGCCCAGAGCGGGTGCGGGAACTGTGCGTCGAGAACCTGACCAAGGGCCCCGACATCACGTCGGCGGAGGGCTGGGACGACAGCTCCCGTCCCTGCGGGCTGCTGATCGGATTCAGCAGTGGCGCACGCCTGTGGGTGGCCATCACCACGGCCGCCTCTGCCGCGAGCGCCGACCCCGCCCGGGCGGCCACCACCGCGAGCGCGCCGCTGCCGCAGCTCTTCGACCGCAACGGCAGGATCACCCCGCAGCGCGCGGAGTCATACCTGGCCGCCGTGCTCATGGACGCGCGAACTCCGCACATCGCCGCCGCGTACGCCTATTCGGCCTCGGCCGCGAAGCACCCGGGCATCGGACTCCACCTGACCGACGGCGGCCGCGCGTTCCTGCCCTTCGTCTACGCCGCCGCAGCCGGAAGCGCGCCGGCCCGGCGCCCGTTCTCCCTCGCCGACACCTTCTGACCGTTGCTCTCGTACTTTGCAAAGCACGAGAAGCAATATCGAATATCAGTACGCACCTGCCGGTATCAGCAGATACCGTCGGGAGATCACGAAAGGGGGCGCCATGGAGGCTGTCACGAGAGAAGGCCGCAGCGTGCGTCCGCCGGGGATCAGAACCGGTGGCGACGGACTCACCGACCGCCAGCGAGGCATCGTCGCCTGTATCGCCGAGTCGATAGCGGCCAGAGGATATCCGCCGTCGATGCGTGAGATCGGTAAGGCCGTGGGACTGGCCAGCACCTCCTCGGTCGCCCACCAGCTGCTCGCGCTCGAGAGGAAGGGCGCTGTCCGCCGGGACCCTCACCGCCCGCGTGCGTACGTCCTCGCCGGCGCCGGAGCGCACGAGCGCGACGGTGCGCCGGAGATGACGGACCCGAACATCGTGCACGCTCCGCTGCTCGGCCGGATCGCCGCCGGCACCCCGATCACCGCGGAACCGCACGTCGACGACGTACTTGCACTGCCCCGCGCCATCGTCGGGAGCGGCGACCTGTTCGTCCTGACCGTGATCGGCGACTCCATGATCGGCGCCCACATCACCACCGGCGACCAGGTCGTGGTCCGGGCCCAGCCCGACGCGGAGACCGGGGACATCGTCGCCGCGATGATCGACGGGGCGGCGACGGTCAAGCGATTCAAGCGAACCGACACCGGAGTGTGGCTGCTGCCGGAGAATGCCAACTATCAGCCGATCTGCGCCAACGAAGCCACGATCCTCGGCAAGGTCACCGCGGTCATGCGCCGCATCCAGGGCGGTCCGGCACCGCGCACCTGAACTCCGGGGCGGGAGGACAGATCCGTGACGGTCCCGCCCCGGCCCCACCGCCGCCAGAGCCGGCGCCCGTCCGCGCGAGACGGGCGCCGGCGGGCTAGTCCCTCGTGCCGGCCAGGTCCTGGACCACGCGCAGGATCGAAGGGCTCAGGCCCTCGGCTCGCGCCTCGTGGTGGACCTGGCGGGCGAAGCCGAGGGCGGCCCGGCGCGGGAGAATCCTCGTGTTGAACGCGGTGTAGGCGGAGAGCAATGCGGTGGTGAAGTCGTCGGCCCTGTCCTCCAGCTGCCGGCAAGTCCCGCCCCCGGAGACCAACACGAGGGCGCGGGCGCTGTCGGTGAGCCGCTGAAGTCCTGCCCGGACCTCGGACACCGCCTGCCAACCCTGATAGGCCACCAACGCGCCGACCGGCATCAGGGCGGCGATCCATTCATCGCTCCGCATCGACCTCGGATCGAGATCGAGCACCCACATGACGAGCGGGGACAGCGCGAGGACTATCAGGGGATATCCGGCCGCCGAGCCCCAGATTGCTGCGGAGAACCAGCGGCGTATGGAGCGCGCGGTCAGAGGTGGCAGAGTAACGACTTCCGTGGCCATATCCACCATCTTCTCCGCACCCGCTCGGCCTGCCGCACACCGGCGGCCCCCGCCTCAGCACCGGAAAGTCGGAATGCGCCTTTCGTGCGCTGATGTCCAGCGATGATCCGCGGCTGAGCCGGAATGCCGCAGGGGTCCGCCAAAATGCGCGGAACTTATCCACAGGGCAATTCTTCTAGCTTTTCGGACGTGCGCTTTCGCAGCCAGGCGGGAGATGTGTGTCCACCCCGCCTGCGCTGATGAAGGCCATTCAGAAATGGAGCCCAGAGCACAGGAGCTGAACAATGCAGAGCAAGTTGATAAGCCGCGCCGGCGTCACCGTCGCCACGATCGCGATGGGCGCAGCGGCCTCGCTGGCTGCGGCACCGACCGCGTTCGCCGCCAGCACGGGCGCGCCCACCCAGGCCCCGACCGTTCTCGCGGCAGCGAACACGTGCCCCACCTGGACCGTGACGGGCAACGGAGTCAACTTCCGCTCCGGGGCGGGAACGAAGTACCGGGCGATCGGCCAGCTGTACCGCAACGACTACGGCACGAAGATCGCGAGCAGCGGCTCCTGGATCAAGCTCAAGCTCGACAAGAAGTCCAAGAGCGGCCTCAAGGCCGGCACCACCGGCTGGGTGAGCAAGTCCTACCTCGACCAGTGCGTCTACATGAACCTGGACTGACCCCGGCCGCGGCGTAAGCCGCCCGCAGCGACACCACGAACCTCCCGGCCGAGCATCCCCCCGCCCGGCCGGGACCGGCCGGGAGTGCGCCCTTCACCCCCGAAGCGGCGCCCGGCCCGCTCCCCGTCCCCCCGAGAGCGGGCCCTCCCGGTCCCGGGGCGCCGCCCACCCTCCGGCGGCGCCCCCTCCCCCTTCTGCACGGCGCACGCCCACGGCGCCCGCACCCCAGCTGGAGTCTGTGTGTCCACCACTGCCGTGCCGGTCGGCCGACCGGACCAGGCTGCGAAGGGAACCCCGCGGCGATGGCCGACCGCGATCTGGACGCTGATGGCCGGCACCTTCCTCGTCAGGGGTCTCGGCTTCACGTACCCGTTCCTGCCGTACCACCTCACCGACCTGAACCTGAGCACCCGCAGCATCGGCACCTTCCTCGCCGTCTTCGGCGCCGGCTGGCTGCTCGGCTCAATCCTGAGCGGCTGGCTCGCCGACCGGATCGGCCACCGCACCACCCTCATCGCGGCCATGCTGCTCGCCACGGCCGTCCTCCCGCTGCTCGCGCAAGTTCCCACCGGGCCCGCTCTGTTCGCCGCGACCTTCACCGGCGGCATCGTCTACGACGCCTCCCGCCCGGTGTTCACCGCCGCGATCGCCCAGACCTTCCCCGACGACGCGGTCCGCGCCACGGTCAACGCGTGGCGGCACTTCGCCGTCAACTCCGGTGCGGCCGTGGCCGGGACCGCCGGCGGCATGCTCGCCGGCCCGTTCGGGATCCGCGCGCTCATCTGGACCAACGCCGCAGCCTGCCTCCTGTTCGCCCTCCTCGTGTGGCGTTTCATCCCTGCGAACGAGCGCCGCGCCCTAGGAACAGCCCCTCCTCGCAGCAACTACCGTGCCGCGGTGCGCGATCAAGGGCTGTGGCTGCTCCTGGCCGCCAGCCTCGCCGCGCTGACCTGCTGCGCGAGCTTGTTCTCATCCCTGCCGATGCTGATGGCCGACGACGGACTCCAGGCCGCGGACTACGGCTGGACGCAAACCGCGAACGCGGGCGCCGTACTCCTGCTGTCGCCGTTCCTGAACCACTGGCTCAGCCGGCGCGCCAAGCACCCGATGACGGGCCTGTTCGCCGTCAGCTCCCTCGTGCTCGGCACCAGCATGGGAGCCGCCGGGTTCGCCTCCACGACCCTCGGCTACAGCGCGGCCGCGGCCCTCGCCGTGCCCGGCGAGATCGTGGTCTTCGTCGCCGCCTCCGACATCCTCAACCGCATCTCGCCCCAGGACGCGCGCGGACTGTACGCGGGGGTCTGGGGCACGACGCTGGCCGGCGCCATCATCATCGCCCCCACCCTCGCCGGCTGGGCCCTCACCCACGGCGGAGACCTCCTGGCCGCCGCCACCACCTTCGCCGTCGGACTCCTCGGCGCCGCACTGTGCTGGCCGCTCGCCGCGTTCATCCGCCGTACGCACCCCGCCCCCGCTCGCCACCGACCGGAAGCCTCGCCGTCATGACCCAGCCCGACCACCCAACCCTCCTCGACCCGGGCCCCGGCACGTACGCCCCCGGGCGGGCAGAGCTCGGCACCGCACGTAAGAGGTCGATCACGTGGTGACTCTGCCCTTCGCGCGCTCCCGGGAGAAGGCGCCCCTCACCGAGACGGCGCCGCCCGAGGACCCGACCACGCTCATGGCGAGGCTGCGCCGCATGGGCCAGGGCCTCGCATTGCCGATCGCGGCCCTCCCCGCGGCCGGCCTCCTGCTCCGCCTGGGCCAGCCCGACCTCCTGGGCCGCTTCGAGGCGCTCCACCAGATTCCGGCGGTCATCTCCGGCGCGGGCGCGGCCATCCTCGACTACCTGCCGGCCCTCTTCGCGGTCGGGATCGCCCTGGGTCTCAACCGCGCCAAGGACGCCGCAGGGCCGGTCATCGCCTGCCTCACCTCGTACTTGATCCTGGCCAGGGTCGTCCTGGTCCTCAACCCGCTTCCCGACAGCCAACTGGACACCCCGCCGGCACGCTGGCCCTACGGCGCGCTCGCGGGCATCATCGGCGGCCTGCTGGCCATGGCGATCTGGAAGCGCGTCGCCGGTCGGCGCGGCATCCCCGCCTTCGCCGCGTACGGGATCATCGCCGTCGCCGCGATCCTCGCCGGCTCCCTCCTCGGAATCGCCTACCCGGCTGTCGACCGGGCGCTCACCGCCTCAGCGGCCACCGTCGCCGACCACGCCGTCATCGGCGGCGGCGCCTTCGGCTTCCTCAACCGCCTGTTGACCCCGATCGGGCTCCATCAGCCCTTGAACGCCGTTGTCTGGTACCTCACCGGGGACTGCGGAAACGGCATCAAGGGCGACATGCCCTGCTTCATCCAGGCGCACGACCCCGACGCCGGCGTCTTCATGGGGGGCTTCTTCCCCGTGTCCATGGCGGGCCTGCCGGCCGCCGCCCTCGCGATGTGGCGCAGCGCGCTGCCCGACCAGCGCCGACGTGTCGCGGCCCTGCTCCTCCCCGCAGCCGCGATCTCAGCCCTCGCTGGAGTCACCGAGCCCATCGAGCTGACCTTCGCCTTCATCGCGTTCCCGCTGTACCTGGTCCACGCCGTCCTCACCGGCCTCAGCCTGGCGCTGGTCAACCTGCTCGACATCCACGCGGGCTTCGTCTTCAGCGCCGGCGCCCTCGACTACGTCTTCAACTACTCCATCTCCACCAGACCGTTGCTGCTGCTGCCCATCGCCCTCGCCTACGGGGCGATCTACTACGCCCTCTTTCGCTTCGCGATCGTCCGCTTCAACCTCCGCACGCCCGGCCGTGAGCCGGCACCGGCAGGCCAGGACGAGGCGACGGCGCCCACGGCGCCCCCTGACCGCCACCCGCCCAGCCCGGCCACCAGGAGAACCGCACCATGAACCCCCGCTCCGCCACCCTGCGTGTGCCACTCGCTGCTCTCGCCTGCACCGCTGCCCTCATCGTGGTGACCGCCTGCGACAACGCCTCCACCTCCAGGGCGAAGTCCGGCGAGACCAAGCAGAACCGCTCCCAGAACCGCAGTGCCGCCCAGAAGCCGACGAACGGCATCGGTAAGGCACCGGGCCGCGAGATCTACGACAAGGCCATGCTCGCGAACGCCGCCGCGGGCTCCTTCCGCGAACGCATGGACCGCTCCGACACCACGACCGACCTTCGCCTGTCGGCCACCGAATGCGCCGGCACGGTCGACAAGAAGGACCACGGCTCGTTCGAGATCCGCGTCAGGGGCAACGACGTCTGGGCGAGCATCGACACGACGCTCGCCGAGGAACTCGGAAACCGGGTCCCCGCGAAGCAGTGGGTCCACGGCGCCCGCGACCACCCCCTGATGAACGCCCTGGCCAGCTACTGCCACATGGAACAGCTCACCCACCCCGACACCGCCCGGACCGCGCCGGACAAAGGCGCGCTCACGGAGAGGGACGGACGGCAGGCCATCCCGCTCCGGATGACCACCGGCGCCACCACGCTGACCTACCTGGTCGCGGCCACCGGCACACCCCACCTCCTCGCCGTGGACAGCTCCGACCACGCCGAAGCGGGGGCCATCACCTACTCCGACTTCGGCCGGCCCGTCGGCGCGCGGACACCGACGGCCGACGTCCTCGAAGTCCAGGGCCGCTGACCACCCCGCGCGGGACCGCCGCGCAGCAACCGACACACCACCCCGGAAAGGAGACCGAGTTGACGCTCAACGATGTCCAGGCCGCCAGCTACGGATTCGGAGCGATCTATCCCGTCGTGATCCTCGACGACGTCCACCGATGGCACCGGCCCACCCACCCCGGCCTGCCCGAGCAGCAGGGCGACGACGGCCACGGCATGCTCGTCCTGCGCTGGACGGGCCCGCACAACGAGAGAGCCCCAGCCCTCCTGGCCGCCGCGGCGGCGCGAGCTCCCGTATCCCCGCCCACCCGCCAGGCGCTCGAGACCTACCGGGCCACCCTGCCCGCCGGCCTGTACCTGATCACGCTTCGGTCCGAGAACGTGCTCGGGCCGTGGTCGCAACGGCCAGGCGCCGACAGCTCCGCCCCTGCTCGACATGCCGCGTGAGATCACCCCCCGCTCGTCCCCCCGGAAGGTCCTTGTGCCCCGTCACCCCGACGCCCAGGTCGCCGTCATCACCCCGACCCAACTCGACCCCCGCCGCCGCCACTACCTCACCGACCTGTACCGCAGCCTCACCCTGCAGAGCATCCCGTTCGAGTGGGTGATCGCGCCCAACGGGCCAGACGCAGACCCCGCGGTCATCCCCTCCCTCATCGCCAACGACCCGAGGGTCCGGATCCGGCCCCGACCGAGGCCTGGCGCGGCGCCTGCCCGCAACCTCGCCCTCAACGACGTGACCGCCCCGTACACATGCTTCGTCGACGACGACGACCTGCTGCCCCCCGATTCGCTGGCCGTCCGCTACCACCGCGCGGTGGAGACCGGCCTGGGGTGGGTGGCCGGATGGTCCGCCGATCTGCACCTGGACGGCACCCTCAGCACGTGGGTCTGCCCCACCCCGGTGGGGAGGCATGAGCCGGGCGACGTCTGGACGTACTGGCCCTCGCCCGCAAGTAAGCCGCCGCTCGGGCACACGATGCTGCTCGCTCGTACGGAACTCGCGCGGGCCTGCGGCGGACACGGAGGGCTCTGGAAGGGGGAGGACTACGTGTACGTAATGTCCATATCAGGCCGCAGTGCCGGCGAGCTGCTGCCGGTCGTCACGTACCACTACCGCGACCACGAACATCAGATGACCGAGGACACCGCGTACAGGGACGTGGACGAGCTCGCGGCGAGGACATTCGCGTTCCTGCAGGGAGAATCCGAGCGGGCGCTGCGACGCGCCGGGGCGAACGCCACGGAGGGACTCGCCTCAGCGGGCCGTTCCTGAACGAGGCGCCTGGGCACATGGGAAGGCCCCCGCGGCATCTCTTGCCGCAGGGGCTTCCCCTTCGCGAGCAGTGGGCGCCGACTACTCCGTGGGGGAGGGGCGCGGTTGACTTCGGGGCGGCCAGTGGTCCAGCTGGCCCTGGCGGTCGTAGTCCACGCCGAGCACCCGCGGGTCCCTGACGGCGTACTCCGGCGCGAGCGGTTGCGGGATCCCGTCCCAGCGCACGGGTTGGCCGCCACTGGTGATTCCATAGACGACTGGTGGGAACACGAAGCTGCCTACGAGGGCGGCTTCACCACCCCTCGCGCTGTCGGTCGGCGTCTGTACCTCGTTCGGGTCCGGCATAGGGTGCCTCCATCGGGGCGAGGGTGTGCGTTTCTATTGTCGCAAGCGGTGGACCGCTGGGTCGGTGTACCAGCGGAGTCGGGGTGCGGGTCGCCGGGAGTACGGCTACCGGGTCAGCGGGCGCTGGCGGTGTAGGGCGCTGCGGATTGTGACGCCGAAGTGCGTTCGCAGGCGCCGGAGTTCCCATACGGACAGCGCCGTCACCGAGAGCGGCGGGCCGATGAGGAAGAGGATGCGGACGGACGGCGGTGCGGCGACGGGTGAGCTGTCGAAGTACTGGACGCCGAACATCGCCCAGACCAGCAAGGGCGATATCAGGGGCGGCAGGACCTCGTGCACGTCCGCGGTGCGAAAGACGTAGTGGACGCAGAGCACTGCGGCTGTCAGTCCGAAGGGGACCACGAAGAGCACGGTCAGCAGGGCGAGGAGAAGGAAGACGATCTGGAAGGCGCCGAACTGCGCGGCGATTCGGGCTCCGCCGCTGTCCTGCAGCAGGAGGAACAGGGCGAGGACCGAGACGAACAGCGCGCCGAACCCGGTCAGGGGGCCCTTGAGCCGGCGTAGGTAGACGGCGCGAGCCGGGGTTCTCGCAGCGAGGACGAAGAGCGCCAGGATCAGCGGACCCGCGACGACCAGGACGCCGGCACTGATGAGGATCTCGGCGAACTTGTCCTTGGCGATCGCGGACGCCGATTCCTGCATGGGGTACGCGTAGATCATCCAGGCCGTGGCGGCGATCCCCACCGTCGTCCGAGCGATCTGAGCCGCCTCGATGGCCCCGTCGGTGATCCGCCCCGGGCGGGCCGGCCTGAACGCCCGGGAGGCCAGGACGAAGGGTGCGGCGAAGAAGCCGGGACGGGCACGCCGCGGTGCGTAGCGCGTGGTGGAAGTCATGTCATCCCCGTGGGTTCTGCCGGCTCCTGCCGGCGCGTCAGTGGAGTGGTGCTCTGCGATGTGCCCTCGAACGTGCATGGCGTCAGGCAGGTACGCCGGGTGCCGGAGAGGACCGCGAAGCAGGTCAATCTCCCAGACGTAGTGACGCGTAAAACTTGCCATGAGGTGGGATTGTAGCGTAAGCTATACGCGTAGGACGAGGGGGGTTATCCCGCTCGCCACCCGAACACCTGGAGCTTCATGACCCTGCCGCAGCTGCCGCTCGCCCAGGAAGTCGACAAGACCCCCTACAGCCCCCACGAATTCCACAACCGCGTGCGCAAGGCACTGCTGATCGCCGCCGGACTGCGGCTCTGGCAGTTCAGCGGCGTCCTCACCGCACGCGGAATCAACAGCCTCACGCGCGAGCAGATGGCCACCACGGCGCGCTCCATCGGCGAACGCGCCCCGGGCGTGACGGCCGCGGGCAGCCCGACCGAGGACCTGATCTCGCTGCTGCTCCACGCCATCCGGTCCGAGCAGCCGACGGGACGGACCCACAACCTCCAGAAGACCCAGTGGGTTCCGCAGTTCAACGACGAGCTCCACCAGGCGATCGCCATCGCCTTCGAGGCGTTCTGGAACAAGTTCGACGGGCGCCCCACTCAGGCCCTGATCGAAGGCCTGTCGGACAGGGAGCTCACCCAGCTCGCGCGCCGCGTCCAGCCCACGGGCCCGCCGATGCGGGTGACCCAGCGGACCGCTTCCCTGACCCGGCGGATCCTGGGTGCCATCTGGTCGGCACAGCCCGGCGGTCAGTTCACCGCCGACCAGACCCTCGCATCCCCGCACGCCTCGGCACCCGCGCTCGTCCACGCCCCCGCCCTCACCGACGAGGCAACCCTGACGAGTGCACTGACCGCAGCGGTGGCCGCCGCCAGGACCTCGGACAGCCCGACCATCGTCGTCCTGCATTTCCCGCAGTAGCCCCGGCAGGCCAGGTACGGCCCCCAGGCTGCACCCGGCCGACCCGCGGCGCGCACCGCGCGACCACCACCGCCTGGCGGCGAGGTGCGGGACGGACTTCTAGTCCCGCACCTCGCCGCCCGCACCGCGGCCCAGCGTCACGAGCGGGCGGAAGCCGCCCGCGAACCCGAGAAAGGCCCGAACCGTTCGCACGATCGCCCGCAACCACACCAGGATCCTCGCCCAGCTGCGCCAGGACCTGACCCTGGCCTCCCGCCACAGCGGGGCCCACGACATCACCGGGACCCCGGTCCCCGCTCTGGAGGCGTGGAACCACTACGACCACGGACCCGAACGCGGCCGATGGCCCCTCCTGCGCGAACTCGACCCGCGCGCCGGGACCTACGAGATCCGCGTGAGCGGCAAGCTCCGCTACGAGCTGCGCCGCCCCGTCGAGCAGCCCACCCAGCGGATCGACGTCGTCGTCGACCGTGACCCCGACAACGAGACCGGCGTCACCGTCTACCTGAACGGCACCAAGACCACCGGCGCGGCGATCGCCGTGCACATCATCGACCCCGGCGCCAGCGGCGCCCCCCACGAATGGCTCGAAGCGAGCACCGAGCACGACGAGGACGTCCCCGAAGCGGTATCCGCCGAGATCAACGGCCTCGTCAGCGACTATCACGCGCGACTCAACCACTGCCGCCGCAACACCTGCGACGGCTGACCACACCGGCACCCCGGCCGACACACGCCGACGGCACCGGGCGCACTGTCGCCCACGTCCAGGAGGCCTCGCCGCCCACCCGGACGTCTCAACCCGCCCACCCGAGCACCGTCATGACCCCGATGCAGCGCAGGTCGAACCGCCCTACGGCGATCCCAGACTCCACCCCGCCAGCACCGGCCGAAGGGACACCCCTATGAGCGCCACCGGCACCGAAGCCGCCATCCGTACCGCCCTGCACGAGGCACTGACCGCCTACCGCGCCACCAGCAGCGCAGCCGCCGACCACGCCCTTGCCGTGTACTCGTGCTCGCTCGCCGCCCACATCGTGCTGCGACACGACCCGCACGCCGTAGCCCTCGTGATCGGCGAGGGCGACTCCCCGAACTGGCGCAGCGCCCGCGGCGTCGTCGGCGCCGACGGCACCGTTCGCCCCCTGACCGACGACGAGGACGAAGACGTGGACCACGCCGAAGCCGTGCACCACCTGGTCGACGACAACGACGTGGTGTGGCGCCCGCTGTGCAGCAGCTTCGACCGCAGGTCCGGCGTCTACCACCTGGACCTCGTCAAGGCCCGCGACGCGGGAACCACCCTGCTCGCGAAGTAGCCCACCCCAGCCTCGGCCCGACTGCTCGGCCGGGCTGCGCGTGGCATTCACCCCTGAAGCGCCAACCCACGAGCACAGCTCCGCCGAGCACCCCGTGCTCCAGGAGACTCCGCCACCGGCAGCGTATGCGCGCTGCGGCCCCACACCGGGCCGCGGCGGCACGGCCCGCCGGCCGGCAGGCCCCGGATCACCCGATGCGCTACCTCCTGGCGGACGGCGCCCAGCCCCCGAATCTGTCGCCTTCGAAGGAACTTCACCTATGACGAACGACCTCACGGCCGCAATGGCCGGTCTCACCGTCGGCAGCCACATCACCGTCCACGGCGGTGACACCCGCGGATACGACGTCATCCGCGCCGGCTACCTCCTCGCGCCGCCCGACGCCAAGAAGATCACCTACAACGGCGCCTCCATCGCCGGATGGCGGGTACGTGTCGGCGCCCACGGCGCGGACCCTGATGACCGCGCAACCTGGGTCAGCCTGACCCCCGAGCGTGGCATCATCCGCCACACCCCTGAACCCGACATGAGCCAGTGGCAGCAGGGCCCGGTCACGACCGCCGGCGCTCGACGGGACCGCCACGACCTGCACATCGTGTTCGGCGGACAGGTCTACCGCGGCGCCACCGAACCCATCGAGGAGACGCCCGTGCTGGTCGTCTACACCGGGGAGAGCGTCTACGAATTCATCGACCCCAACACCCGGGAGCTGCACTTCAAGTGCCGCTCGGGTAAGGACATCTGGTGGCGCCCGCTGCGCCCGGCGCCGACCCCGAGCAACTGATGAAGACCGCCGTCCAGGAAACGCTGCCCCTGCTCGACCTGCCCGAGGTCCCTACCGCATCGGACTGGTGCCGCCGCTGGACGCACTTCAAGCCGTCCTGGAGGCACCGCAGTGACGGAGGCTTCGACGCCCGCCGCTTCGAGGTCCACCCGCTGCCGGAGAAGCCCGCCAAGGACTTCGTCCTCGCACACCACTACTCCGCCTCCTACCCGTCGGCCACACGGAGATACGGCCTGTACGACAACCTGGAGGGCGAACTGCGGCTGTGCGGGGTCGCCGTCTTCGGTGTTCCGGCTGGCTCGAAGGTGCTCACCAGCACCCTGCCCGACCTCCAGCCCAATACCGAATCCCTCCTCTGCTCGCGGTTCGTACTCACCGACGCCTGCCCGGGGAACTCCGAATCGTGGTTCCTGGCGCGCTGCTTCGAAGACCTGCTGGCGGCTGGCGTACGAGGGGTCGTGTCCTTCGCCGACCCCGTTCCCCGCCAGGACGCCTCCGGCACCTTGATCGCCGTTGGACACGTCGGCACGATCTACAAAGCGTCCAATGCCATCTACACCGGCCGGGCCCCAGCCCGGACCATCAAACTGCTGCCCGACGGCACCGTTCTCCACGACCGCGCAGCCCAGAAGGTCCGACGACAGGAACAGGGCCACCGCTACGTGGAGAACATGCTCATCTCGCTCGGAGCTCCCGCACCTCGCGCGGGCAGCGATCCTGGCACATGGCTGCGCGAGGCCCTGGCCGCGATCGGAACACGCGACCTCCGCCACCGCGGCGCCCACCGCTATGTCTTCCCGCTCGGCAAGAACCGCCGCGAGCGCGAGCTCATCCGGCTTGGCCGGCCACAGATCAGCCCGCCGCCCCGGCAACCGGACCAGCCCCAGCCAGCACACCCCAACTGCCGCTGACCGAGGGTCTCTCAGGGCCGCCGCTCGCCGCAGGACGGCCGGCCCAGCTCCCCCGGCGTGCCGACCCGCGGGCACCGGACTCTGTCCACAGGCTCAAGCCTCCACGCTGCCGATCTCCGTACGCACACCCTGAAGGAGATAGGGATGCCCACCAAGCGATCGAAACGCCGTGCCGGTGCGGGCGCGAGCGCCCAGGCCATGGCCGACACGATCCGCGCGGCCGAACGCCGCAAGCAACACCTCACCGCAGCCTGGGCCATCCCGCTGACCGTGATCCCGGCTTCCGCGGCCGGATACCTGGCGACGATCTACCTGGACTGGTACGGCGGCGCCGTCGTCCTCGCCGTCCTGCTCACCATCGCTCTGCGCCGCATCTACCGCAGCAAGGGCAGCTCCTGGGCCACCGGCGCGGCCGGCGAGCGGCGCACCGGACGCATCCTCATCCCGCTCGTCCTGTTCGGGCTCGGCCGGTGGGCGGTCCTCCACGACCGACAGATCCCAAGATCATCAGCGAACCTCGATCACCTGATCATCGGACGGTGCGGGCCCGCCTACGTGGATACCAAGACCTGGCGATCCAAGACCTCCAAGGTGCGCGTCGACGCTCGGGGGCAGCTCTGGTACGGCCGCTACTCCCAGCAGCGCGCCGTGGAGACCGTGATCTGGGAAGCCCAGCGAGCAGCCGAGGCGCTCGGCCACCCCGTCCGGCCCATCATCGCCGTTCACCACGCCGCCATACCGCCCGGAGGACTCGTCAGCGGCGGCGTCACCATCGTCCAGGCCACCGAACTGCGACGGCACCTGCGCTCGCTCCCGAAGGAGCCCGGCTGGAACCGGGTCCGGATCCGCCAAGCAGCGCACCTCGCAAACCAACGGCTGCGCCCAGCGGTCTGACCCCGACAGCCCTCCCTCTCCGACGGGCCCCGCGGCCCCTCGCCCGATACAAGGAACGAACGATGACAATCGCGATCGTCGACGGTTACTCGACCGGCGCCGCCCTGGCCCGGCGCCTCCAGAAGCAGGGCGCGCAATGCGTCCACCTTCAGAGCCGTCCCGAGGTCAACGCCTTCCTGGGCCAGTCCTTCGAGGCCGGCGCGTACAGCATCGACCTCGGATACATAGCCGACCTGCGCACCGTCACGGACCGGCTCACCGAGCTCGGCGTCACCCGGGTTACGGCCGGCTCGGAATCCGGCGTCACCCTGGCCGAGACCCTCGCCCACCGCCTCGGCCTTCCCACCAACTCCGCCACTCAGCGCGGCGCCCGCCGCGACAAACACCTGATGGCCCAGGCCGTGGCCTCCGCTGGCCTCGCCACCCCGCTGGCCACCCTGGCGCACACCCCTGACAGCGCCGCTACCTGGTTCGAGACGTCCAAGGTGCGGGAGGCGGTGGTCAAACCCATCGCCTCGGCCGGCACCGACAACGTCCGGTTCTGCCGCAACCCCCACGAAGTGAAGGCCGCCGCTGCCGCCATCCTGGGCGCCCGGACCGTCTTCGGGGAGGCCAACCACGCCGTCTTGGTCCAAGAGCGGCTGCACGGCACCGAGTTCTACATCAACACCGTCTCCCACGAAGGCCACCACCGCGTCGCAGAGATGTGGCGCTACACCAAGCAGCTCGGCGAGAAGTCCATCCCGGTGTACGACTACGAGGAGCCAGTCGCGACCACCACCGAGGAAGGCCGCACCCTGCGGCAATTCACGGTCGCTGTTCTCGACGCGCTCGGCATCCGATCGTCTCCCGCTCACACCGAGGTCATGCTCACGGACAGCGGGCCCGTGCTCATCGAATCGGGAGCACGACTCGGCGGAGCCACCGACCCGGACGTCGTCGAGCGGTACTGCGGCATCTCCCAGACCGGCCTCGCCGCTCAAGCCCTGATCGACCCGCAGGCCCTGGTGGACTTCGACGACACCCAGACCACGTGGACCGGCACCGTACGCAACGTCGAGTTCGTCAACCACCGAAGCGGCCGTGCCGACGGCACTGCCCCAGCCCGGGTAAACGACCTCCCCAGCGCCGTATCGGTCCACTTCGCCGTCGCCCCCGGCGAACTCCTTCCACCCACCGGCGACCTGCTCAGCTCACCGGGATACGCCTACCTCGCGGCCAGCGACCGGTGCGTGGTCGAGCGCGACTACGAGCTGCTGCGCATCTGGGAACGCGAAGGGCTCCACACGGTCTGAGGTCGCCACCGCGAGTGCCCTGCGAAGATCGTCGTGGCGAAAAGTCACTGGCCATCGGGCCCGGCAGGGCAATACGCTGAAGGAGTACGCCCCGGGTAGCAGTCACTGCAACCCCCCGCACACTGTCCGGGGCACAGCCTGCGAGCCCCGGTGTCCGCCTCTTCCCTTCGGGAAGGCGGCCCGGGGCTCCGCCGTGTGCCCCGCCCGACCGCCCGCCGTTGCCGCCGGAGGCACAGGCCGGCGCCGGACCGGCCCGCAACGGGTGGCGCCAAGCGGAGCTCCCGCCAGCGGCGGGCCAGAGCGGGCGTGCCAGGCTCAGGCGAGAAGCGCGCAGTACTGCCGCTGCCGGCGCCGATGCCGGGCGGCACGGGACTCCTTCTCCCGCTGGAGGGAGCGCAGTTCCCTCAGCCGCTCCCGGCACTGGCCCTGCTGGGCCGCTGCTTCCCCCTTGGCCGCGGCGAGCTGCAGCGCCTCGACGTCGGGCCGGGCCAGATAGCGAAGCGCCAGTGCGCGCAGGACCCCGGACGCGCGCCGCTCAGTGGCCCAGGACGCGGAGATTCCCGCCCTGACGCCGGTACGCGCCCGGGCCGAAAGAGAGGCCGGGGCCGTCGGGGTGATGCCCCCGGTCGTTCCGGTGTCCCAGAGCCCGGAGATCCGCACGCCGTTGACGGTCGGCTCGTCCTCGTGCTCGTAGTCGTACGGGCTGGTTGAGCGAACGTGTCCGAAGGTCGTACGCAGGCCCACGGGCAAGGGCAGCGGGCGGAACCGGTCTCGGCCGACCGTGACCCGGCCGTGGACCCGGGCGCCCTCCACTTCGTACACGACGGTCCCGGGAAGCGCCTCGTTCACGGCGACTTCCCGGACGGTCAGGACCCCCATTGACTCGCCCTTGTCGTCGACGATCGGGACGCTCACGGGCGCAGGGTCGGCCGCCCGGATGGGCAGGGGGCGCCGCCGGACCACGCCGAGGACGGCATTGAGGCGGGCGCGTGCCTGCCGGCGCTGCTCCTTGAGCTCGGCGGCCTCGGCCTCGAGGGCGGAGGCCTTCTCGTCCTCGTGCTCAGCCAGGGACACCGCCTTGTGGCGCGCCGCGGCCGTGATGAGTTCGAGACGCTGATCGAGGGCGGCCCAGTGCGCGACGATCGCCCGGAGCACCGTTTCGGTCCGGCGTCGTACTCCGGTGCTCAGTTCGCGGTTGACGCCGTTGTCGCGCAGGCAGGTTGCGTACCGGCCGAGGAAGTAGCCCGAGGGCGGGTCGTCGGGGTTGATATCGCTGGTCCACCCGTGCAGGCGGACGTTGTAGATGACCGGTTCGTCGGGCCGGTGCGTCGAGTAGTAGGTCATGTCGTTGTCGCTCGGGTCGGCATCGTCGCCGTACTGCACCCTCACCGTGCTCGGCAGGACCGTGCCGTCGTGCAGGGCCTCGGGGATGACGACGAAGGTGCCGCGAATGTGCGGTCCGCGGACGATGTAGCGGACGTGTCCCCGTTCCAGGACCGTCACGCGCATCGCCAGGGGACCGGTGCCCGGGACGTCCAGGTCATGGCGGGAGGTGGTGCGACGGGCAGTCAAGGGCACCTCCTGTGAGGGTGGGTGGGTGTGGGCTGGCTTTCTGGCGGGGTGGGTGCTCGGTACGCGGGGGCGGTCAGGACAGGTCGGGGTCGTGGGCGTGGATCGTGCGGGTGCGCCCCACGGCGTCGGTCACCGTCCAGATCGACTCGGTGATGCCGGGGTCGAGCTGACGGCCCCGGGCTTCGCCGGCGGCCTCCTCGGCGTCGGCGACGTCGTCGATGGCGATACGCCAGGTCGCGATGTACTCACCCGGAGCGGTCGTCGCCGGGGGGACGTCGGGGATGAGGACCAGAGCGGTGAGATCCAATGCGTTAACCCAGCCGGCCCGGCGGAGGGTCTCGGCGAAGGCGGTGGATCGCTCTTCTTCCAGGTGCCAGGTGTCGGAGCTGTACGGGTTGAACCGGACGACGATGTGGTCTGCACCCGGATCAGGGCGGAAGACCCTCAGCTCGCCGAGTTCATGGCCGGCGGAGTCGAGGGCGGTACGGATCGCGGAGACGGCCGGATCGGCCTGTGAGTTCGTGGGCATGGCGTGTCGGCTCCCTTGGGCATGCCGCGGTCTGCACCGCGGGGGTGATGGGCGGGTGGGGGCGGGGGAGCGAGGTCTAGGCGCTGATCAGGTCGCGCAGTTCGAGGACACGTCGCTCGGCGTCGGCCACGGCCGTGCGGGCGAGAATCAGGCGTTCGCGGCGACCTTCGAGCTGGGAGTTGTAGGTGTCCAGGAAGCTCAGCGCTGCCTGTCGACGGGCGGCGGTCGTGAGCGCGTCGATGTCGCAGTGTTTGAGCCAGTGCCTGACGACCACGTCGAGAACGGCCAGGGCGTGAACGTGAGTACGGCGTGGGAGCCATTCGTGGCGCCCCGTCTTGCCCTTGCGCAGCGGCCGGAAGGCGGCCATCTCGCCCGGGGCCGTGCGTACCGGACCGGTCAGGCGGATGTTGTTGATGGACAGCGGACGCGGGTCGAGGGCGGCGAAGGACGGTGCGAACTTGTCGGGGCTAACGAGCAGGTCGTCAGGCCCCTCGACGGGCTTGGTGGGGTCGTCGCCGACGGCGGCAGGGGTCAGCATCACGCAGCCGCGTACGTGGGGTGCGTCGAGGCGGTAGAGGGCGCTCCCCGAGTGGCTGTCGGTGAAGGTGACAATGTTCAGCCGGCCGTAGCAGCCGAGATCGCGGGCGGTCCGGTCCTCGTGCAATCCGGGGAACGCAGGCAAAACGGCTCCTTTCGCCAGTCATGGGGCGACGGGCCCGCCCGGGGGGATGGGCGGGCCCGTCGGAGGAAGCCGCCCGGCGGTGCAGGGGCACCGGGCGGCGGGTATCGGCAGCAAGGCCGGGGGAGGGAGCCCCCTAACGCCTTCTGACGCTATTAGCTTACCGAATGGCGGGCTCTATGGCAAGTTATACGCGCCAAAGGGGCGCGCCACCTCTCCCCGCAGCGCCGCAGACAGGCGGCCGAGCTGCGGCGGCGCCGTCACGAGCTCCCCAGGGCCGCCGGCAACGGGCGTGGTCGTGGCCACCACCTCGCCGGGGATCGTGCGTACGGCGGGTCCCAGCTCCCTGCGCGCAGGACCGACCTCGCGAGGCGCGATCGTTCCCTCCAGAACCCTGTGCGGGTCGAGCAAGGCCAGGATCTGGAGCGCGAGTCCCGCGGGCACGTTGGAGAGCTTCACGTCCATCGTCTGCGCGTTGTGGTTGAGGGTTACCTGCCCGGAGGCGATCGCAGGCAGCGGCGCCAGGCTGTCGAGGCCGCCGGACCAGTAGGTGGTCCGGCGTCCGCTGGCCTCGTGAGGAGAGACGGGGCCATGAGAAATGTTGGGCAGCACCCGTGCGATGCGACGGTTCATCGCGATCCGCGCCTGCTCCTCCCGCTCCGCGTCCGCGGCCGCCGCGAGCGCCTCGCCGATTTTGGCGAGGTAGCCGGGGAGGAATCGGCGGACAATGTCCTTGGCCATCAGCGCCGGAGGACGATGCAGGCCAACCGTGATGCCCTCCGGCCGCAGTCCGGCATATCCGTGAGGGAACACGCCCTCCACGGTCAACCGCTTTCCCGCCTCTCCCTTCCGGTAGGCGTAGCGCTGCCACAACCCGATCCCGAGACCTGAGGGATGCAGCAGCTTCAGCTTGCCGTAGGCGGCCCGTTCCGTTTCGTGGGTCCAGCCCCCTCCCTCGACGTTCTCGGCGTTGAACGATTCGGCCAGGGCGCGGCCCAGGCCGTCGAACTGGGCCTGTCGGGATTCCAGTTCAGACATGAGGTTTCCTCCTCGGCGGGGGGTGGGGTCGATGACTGTCGCGAGCGTCGTCCCGGCGAGTGGCCGGGGGCGGGGTGGGGCGCCGCATGCACAACCTGGTCGACCGGAGTCACGGCGCCGCGACGCCCCAGGCCGACGTCACTCTGCTGCGCGGGGCGCCCGGATTCCGGTGACCAGCGTGCTGCGCTTCGTCCGATCCGGCGGGCGCAGGGAGGCCGGAGGTGCTCACGTGCCGCCTCCTGGCGTTCGGTCGGGCTCAGGCCGCGGTCCGGTAGAACTGCCGGTCCCGCCGGAACCGCTGAAGCAGGGGAAGTGTGGCGTCGAGCTGGAAGAGAGGGGGGAGCTTCGCCGACGCCGGATCGCCGTCGGCGATCGTCCGGGCGTACTTGATGGCCTCCTGGAATGCCTCGAAGTACGGCTTCAGGTCGCCGACTTCGCGCCGACGGCGCCCGCGGTCGCGTCGGCTCAGCGCCTCGTCGATGTAACGCTCGTTGCGCTCGTGGAGCCGCTGGAGCAGGAAGTGCCCCGCCACCAGGGATGCAGCCGCGCGGTGGCCGGCGGCGATGCCGGGCAGGCCCCGCACGCTCAGCGGGAGCACCTCCGCGTCCGCGGAGTCGACACCGGAGGCGATCACCTTCCAGACGTCGTCCTCGGGAGCCCTCCGGTCGGCTACGGGGAAGCGGGGTGACCGGAAGAGCCGGGAGGAGAGACTGGATAGCGCGGACGAGTTCATGGGATCCCTTTCTGGGGCAGACCGGCGGCCGGGAGGTGGGTAGCCGTCGTGGGAGGGCGAGGTGAGGAAGGCCGACCAAGGGCGACGCGTAAAACTTATTCACGCCGGGCTTGCGCGTCAAGTTTCACGCGGCTATGGTTCGGGTGTCGCTCACCGGGTCGCCGACCCAGGACTGTCAGTGGGAACTGGCAGCATGGTGTGACATCAGCCGAACAGGCACAAAGAAGACGGAGTGCACATATGAACCGCAGCGAGCTGGTGGCCGCGCTGGCCGACCGCGCCGAAGTGACCCGGAAGGACGCGGACGCCGTACTTTCCGCCCTGGCCGAGACGATCGGCGAGGTCGTCGCCAAGGGGGATGAGAAGGTGACCATCCCGGGCTTCCTCGCGTTCCAGCGCACCCCCCGCGCCGCGCGCACCGCACGTAATCCGAAGACCGGTGCCACGATCGAGGTCGCGGCGGGCTACGGCGTGAAGGTGTCCGCCGGCAGCAAGCTCAAGGAAGCCGCCAAGGGCAACTGACCACCACCCCTCCAGCCGCGTCAACGTGGTGAGGAGGAACGCCCCGTGGGGGCGGATGCCGGTAGAGGCATCCGCCCCCACGGGCTTGTCGCACCCTCGGGTCGTACTTCATTCCACTCATTTGGAAAACCATGGAAAACCATGGAAAACCATGGAGGAGTGCGGTAAGTTGGCGTCGTGGACAACGCCCTGAAAGCG
Organism: Streptomyces sp. NBC_01264; assembly: GCF_026340675.1. Taxonomy (NCBI): domain Bacteria; kingdom Bacillati; phylum Actinomycetota; class Actinomycetes; order Kitasatosporales; family Streptomycetaceae; genus Streptomyces; species Streptomyces sp. NBC_01264. The sequence continues at coordinate 62,055 of NZ_JAPEOX010000004.1, read as the reverse complement.
ATCGAGGACGAGATCTCACGGCTTCGCCGCGAGATGCGCGGCGCTGCGGCAGGCGACGATCCCACCCAGGTCGACGAACTCCGCCTGCAACTGCAGCAAGCCGAGAAGGCCTGGGACGCACTGTTCGAGGGCCGCGAAGAGCCCCGTGCACCCCAGGCGGCCGCGCAGCGGGCCATGAAGCCGGCTCGGGAAATGACCCTGCAGACGCTGGACCTGATCGGCGCTCCAGCCTCCGGGCAGTACATCCGCGCCGTCCACAACGCCTTCTTCGGCGCCACCCTGGAGGCATCCCGGATGGCGAGTCTGCGCCGCGACGAAGAGCGCAGCTACCAGATCAGGGGCGACGGGCGCATCTACGTGTGCCCCGCCTTGACCGCAGGGTCCTTCCGCCCGGCACGCTCCGTCCTCGCCTCCTCCGCATGGCCCCTGGAACGCCGGCTGCTGGCCTCCGGCTCGGGGCAGGTGAACTACCTGATCATGGCGGCGCGCCTTGCTGAAGCAGCAGCACAAGCCGACGCAGGCGACGGTGCGGACCGCTCTGCGGTGGAGGACCTGCTGCACCGCCTGGCCCTCAACATCCCCGGCCTCGCGGGCGATCGACGGGTGGCCCCCGACCGGATACACCGCGCCGCGAGCACCGCGCTCGACCGGCTCCTTCCCGACGACCGGGCCGCTCGTACCGCCGCAGCACGGGCCTGCCAGCTTGACACCGTTCACCAGCTGTTCGGCGCGCCCGTGGCCCGCCAGGACCGCTGAGGCAACCGCAGCAACGACGAGTACGAAGGGCAGGACACGATGACGGAAGTACGCCTGGCCGGCTGCGCCAGCTGCATCGGCTGGGACCGCCCCGGATACGTCGTCGAGTGGTACGAGGACGGCGCCGTCATGCGCTCGCGGTACAAGCGCTGCCCGGAGAGGTGCACCCCGGCCTCCCGGGCCGCGACGATCGAACGGCAGAAGCGCCGGCAGGCCGAGCAGCAGACCCTCGCTGCTCAGCCGGCCACCGCCGACAGCTCACCCCCGCCCGTACAGCCCGCGGCACCCACACGTCCCGCCCCGGCTCAGGAGCCGCCCGTGCGCCACCCCGCCAGCCCCAGGCCCACACCCGCCTACCGCGGCCGTTCCGAAGGAGGAGCCGCGCGCCCGGCATCACGGCGCCCCCCGGCAGCCGCCGCTCAACCCGCCAACTCCGCGACCAGCGGCCCGCGCCGGTGGCCAGCGGTGGCGCTCGAGAGCGGACCCGACGGCTGGAGCCTCGACGTCGAACAGGTCCCCCGCCCCGCCGGCCCCAAGACCACCGACTGGTTCGCATGGCTCGGCACCGGCCTGCCCCTGCGCATCGACCGCATCCACGACGCGGGCCGGACCAGCGACGGGATGGTGTGCCTGTCCTCCTCCGCCCTGCAGACCCTCGGCCTGCCCGCAGCCCTCCCGACCACCGACAAGGCGCTGGCCGCGCTCAAGAAGAAGCTGACGACCGCAGCGGCGAGCGTCGGCATGGAACTCTCCGAGGAGATCGGCCCCATCTTCCACGCCTTCCGCCGCGCGGGAGCGCCCGGAGGCCCCAAGACCTCGGTGCGCGTCGTGGTCACCCCCTGGCTCGGCCAGGGCAACGAGAAGCAGCAGACCACGGGCGAAATGATCGCCCAGCTCGCCACCACGCTCGACGGCCAGCTGGACGCGACCACGCTCGCCCGCCGCATCCGGATCTACGTCACCGACCTCGGCATCGCCCCGGGCATCACCCCGGCCACCACCAGCAAGCTGCTGCTGGACGCCGTCCGCCCCCGGTTCGAACCGTTCCAGGACGAGCAGGGCAACTGGCGCTCGCGCCCGCGCGAAGGCGCTCTGCCCGACGGCGACACCGCCGTCCCCCCGGCCGCCGGCGCCCGCCACCCCCTCACACGGGAACTCATCGAGCGCAAGGAGGCCGTGTGCGAAGAAGAGGACTACAAGTGGTGGGCGCGGCCCCTCACCGCAGCTGAATCGGCCATGCCCTACGCCGTCGCCTGCGACGTCTGCGCCTCCTACCTCTCGGTGACCATGTCCCTGCGGCTGCCCGTCGGCCCGCTGGAGCACGTCACCGAACCCGCATGGGACACCAAGGCCGCCCCGGCAGGCCTGTGGTGGTGCGACTTCACGGGTCTCGAAGTCAACCCGCTGCTGCCGCACCCGGCGACCTTCCACGGCATGGCACCCGCCGGCCCCGGCTGGTACGCCACCCCGACCGTCGCCTTCATGGTCACCGAGTACGACTTCGACCCCACCACGATCACCGAGGCCTACCTCTCCACCCTCACCGTGCCGATCCTCAAGGAATGGACGACCCGGCTCCGCGAGGCCTACAAGCGCGTCTACAGCGTGCTCGGGCTCCGCGACGGCCAGGACCCGGAGGAGTTCCTCGCCGCGTACGCCACCCACGAGCAGCTCGACGACGGCGACATCGAACGCGGAGACGCCCTGGCACTCGCCCCCCTCTACAAGGCGAACTACAAGGGCGGCATCGGAAAGTGGGCCGACTCCGCACGCCACCTGGACGACGAGACCTGGCTGGAGAGGATCGTCACGGACTGGTCCTACCGGCCCGAGATGCGCTTCACCATCATCTCCGCAGCCCGGATCGGCAACCACCGGCGCATGCTCAAGACCCTCAACAAGTCCGGACGGGCGCCCTTCGCCGTGAACGTCGACTCCTTCATGTACGCCACCGAAGAGCCGTCCCCGCTGGAGCTCCTGACGCCTCCGGAGAACGGCAAGCCAGTGCTCGGCGTCCTGCGGCTGGGCATCGGCCCGGGCCAGTTCAAGCATGAGGCGAGCATCCCGATGAGCCGTGTGAAGGAGCTGATGGACGCGGAGAAGCCCGAGGACAGGAAGCACCCGTCCCGCCTCACCGACCACTTCGGCACCGACGGCACCGCCCTTCCCGACGAAGACGCCAGCGGCGGCACCAAGGAGCAGGAGGACGCGCGCGCATGAGCGCCGACGATGAGACCTCGGACCCTGGGGTCAACGCAAGGGTCAAGGAGATCCTGTTCCCCTCCCGCAAGGCACCGGCCAGGAGCACCACGCAGGCCGAGCACGTCCGCGACCGCAAGTACGGGGGGAACACCGGGGCCATGGCCGCCGCCTACAACGTCTCACCCCGTACGGTGCAGCGGTGGATCGACGGCACCCGCAAGCCCACCAAGCACGCGGGCCAGCTGAAGCGGGAAGCAACCGAAGTGCAGACCACGGAACGTGGGCGCGAGCGACGCGCACGCGAGATGGAGAAGCGGGCCAGCGAGGGCATCGCCTCCGGCGTCGATGCCACGGTCAGCCGGGTCAGCACCTTCGAGATCCGCGGATCCAACGCGACACGCAGCCGGGACATCCCGATCTCACTGTCCAGCGGCCAGGTGGCCAGGCTGGCCCGCACCATGGACGAACGAGAGATCGAGGGAATCATCGCCGAGGGCATCGCGGCCTACATGAACGGGGGCAGCGTCTACGGCGGATTCGCCGCCGGGGACTTCAACTTCAACATCGGCGACGTCACCTTCAAGAGCAGGTGACCACGGCTGGCGCCCACGCTGGCGGCTGCCCGCCCCCGGCGTCGGGCCCGAGGGTGCTCGATGTCAGTGACCCCCGGCAGACTGACGCCATGGAGACTGCTCCGGCTGCGCACGGGCCGATACCGAGGATCCTGCCGGCGCTGCCCGAAACCGATCCGGACGTAGGAACGATCCGATGGGATCCCTGGGAACCGGCCCTCCAGATCACCCACCTTGACCCGTCCTGCCCGACCTGCGCCTTCCCCGGACCGCTGTCGACGGCCTGCGGATCGACCTGGTACACCCCCGAGCCGACCCTGGCCCGAGTCGCACGTTCCCGTCCCGGCGAGCGGTCGAAGTGGATACGGACGCAGGCCAAACCCTACTGGTGCAACACCCACTGGGCGGTGCGATGCCCGCAGTGCGACGAGATGCACGTCTACCGGCGCAGCGACTGGGAGCAGATCCACTACCGGCCGCCCACCACCGAACGCGCCGTGCCGCCGACCGACGACAACGTCTTGTTCTGACGCGGGGTCGCCCCCACCTACACCGCCGCGGCGGCCCGTCCGGTCTGTCCGGCGGCGTGGTCCTCCTTGCCGCCGGCTCAACTAGGCGTCCTCAGTCCGCGATACCCGCCGTGAGGTCGGACGCATGCCGGAGACCGCGCCTCAGACCCGCACGGTAGATCTCCCCGACGGTGGTCACGCTCGCGGCGAGACGCTCGTACTCCGCCAAGGGGCCCGTCCACTCGCCGGGCCTGCCCGGGACCTGACGCGGGACCTCGATGTCAGGATGCTCGTCCCGCCAGTCGCGAAGCCCGCGGATGGACTCGGCCGACGTATGCCAGCAAGCGGCCAGCACCCGGTCCGCGAGCTCGCTCGGCAGCCGCAGAGGGATGCTCTCCGGGTACCCGCCGTCCCTCGACCCCGGCCACCTGCCGCCCAGGCTCCGCGCTTCCTCAGGCACCTCCGGCCATACCCCGTCCCAGCCGCGGGCCCCGAGTTCGGCCTTGATCCCGTGCGTAGCGAGCACATCGACGGTGTCGAGGAGCTCACCGCCCTCACGCAGCCGACAGACCTCCCGCCTCCATCGGACTCGGACATCAGCAGCGGCACTCCGAGACAATCCGTGACACTGCCACTCATCCGCCGAGGACAGGATGCGGCGCCGTCGCTTCTCCTGCTCGAGTACGTCCGTCATCCGTTGCCTCGTGCCGGGTGGCACCCAGGCCGTCGCCGCCGTCGTGCCCATGGTCGCCAACTCGCCCTCCCATAACCTCGTACTTTGCATAGAACAGTGCGTCACGCTACTGGCGTCGAGACGGCAGGGGCCCGTCAGGACCGGCAAGGCGCTGCGGGATCTCAACTACCCGCAAACCGGAGAGCTGTGAACCGAAGGACCGCGTTCGCCGTGCGACCTGGGAGTCGACACATGACCAGCAGCGCCGGCGTTCGGCGACGAGTCATCACGGAGGTGCGCGACCCTCCGGCCCGCGACGACCACGACGGGGCCCAAGGTCCGACAGCCAGGTCACCTCAACGGCAGCGGCCCTGTGCCGGAGCTGCACGCAGCACCGGCACGGGGCCTTCCTGTTTTCGGGGATCGTCAGCACACCCGGCGCTGGCGGACCTTGTCCGCGACGGTGCGTACGACGACTCCGATCAGCATGCCGATCCCGAGGACGACGAGGACCCCGAACAGCCGCTCGACGAGCAACTGCGAGCCCACCAGCGGCTGCCAGACCAGCGGAACACCGAGCATCAGGACACGGACCGGACGCAACCTCATTCGGGGCGCGCCCAACCGAGTCGCCGGCCGCATGATGAGCCCCTCCTTCGGGGTCTCGTAGGTGATCGAGGCGCCCGTCAGCAGCGGAACGAGGACGGTCAGGAAGAGGTCGAGGACGGCGAGCACCGAAGCACGCTCCTTGTGGTCAGCGGTGGATCACGATGGAAGGAGCCCCGCACTCGGCTGCGAGGCCGCGGTCGCCCGATCGCGGGCAGCATGACCAGCGTTCGGGGACTCCACGGAGCTTCGACCCTCGGACCTGTGGACAGAGTCCGGACCCGTGGCGCACTGCTACCGAGGCCCGCGGCTCGCCCGGCCGACCGGCGGGAACTTAAGCGCGGTCACCGCTCCGCCACAGCTCCTGCGCCCAGAGCTGCGCGCGCTCGCGCAGGCTGGCCTTCTTGGCTTCCCAGCCCACGGCCGGCGGGGCGCTGCCCGTCTGGACACGGTGCCATTCGATCAGCCGACGCTCGAGCGCCCTGGCGTCAGCCAGGTCTACAGCCTCCACCCACCAGACCTCTGACGTGTGGCTCTTGAGCATGTGGATCACGCTGACGGCCCATGTCTCCGCCGGCTCGTACTGGGTAACCCAGGCACGCTCAGACCCCAACCGGCGGCGGAGACTGGCGGCTGAGCCGATGTAGATGACGGCGCCGCGCGGATCTGCCCACACGTATACGCCGGGAGCACCCGGAGGGACCGGGCATCGACTGAATTCCGGTGTACAGGCCTGGGGAGGTGCGGCGAAGTGAGCGTTCAGTGCCGGGGTGAGTTCGGGGACGGTGAGGACGGCGATGGTCAGGTCTATCGGCATGAGAATGAGGGATACCTGCTGCTCGCCGCCCGCGCCAGCAGTCAGTGGCTTGGCCGGCTCACCGCGCCCCTGCGGTGGCCCGATGCAGGCCCACTTGGTCGTTGGGGCCGTCACTAGCAGGGATCCGGTTGCCGCCTTCCTTACAGTCCGTCGTGATCGGCCGACGCGGTGCAGTTCTTGCGGCTGCCGAGTGCGTCGGCGACCGCGCGGACGCACGCCTGGGTGTCGTCGTAGTAGTCGTTGACCGGCGTCTGCGGGTAGCCGGGCGACTCGTATACCGGCTGCATGCCGTCGGGCGTGACCAGCCGGGCCCGCCAGCCACGGTGAAGGCGGACGGCGTGTTCGATGTTGTTCAGGTGGTCGATACGTACGTACAGCGCCGTGTCCGGCGTGTAGCTGTCGTAGTGGCCGGCCAGGACGCACACCGGCCGCTTCAGCTTCTGCGACACGCTCGTCTGCTGGGGAACCCGCGCCTCGGAGAGCAGGTGCCGAAGGAGCCGGTCGGCCCGGCAGTCGCACACCGAGGGAGCACAGCGCTGGACGTCCACCCATGCGCCCAGGTCCCGAAGCGAACGGCTGATCTCGGCCATCTCGTGCTGCCCCCTCTCCATGAGAGCGTCGGCCGGGCCGTCCTCCATGTGGAGCATGGCCTCGGTCGCCTGGCTCTCCCGCAGCAGTGCCTGGATGCGGAGGCGGAGCCGCGCGAAGCAGTCGGGTACGCGTCCGACGGCGAGATCGCCGAGCGGACCGGCCTTGTCGAAGCCGAGAGCGGCGGCCGCGGCCTGTTCCTGGGTGGCGATGGGCAAGGGGATCTCCGTGAGGATGCGTCGTCGTGCCGGCCGGTGGCCGGTTCGTGTGGAAGCGGTTGGGCGGGACGCGCGGGCAGGCGCCCTGCCCGGTCGCGGGGAGGATCAGGAGTGGCGCAGGGCCGTGATGAGGGCACCGCTCAGGGCCGTGGGGATGTCCGCGACGCTGCGGATGGACAGCCGCTGCGCTCCGGGCAGGACTTCCGATCGCGGATCGAGGCAGAACCACAGCACATGCACTCCGGCGGTCACCAGCCTCTTGACCAGCCGCTCGCCGCCGCGCCGCTCGGCAGGCTCCCAGTGGCCGTCGGAGACGATCACCAGGACACGTGCTCCGACAGGGCGCGCCAGCCCCAGGGCGCCGTCCAGGGCATTGACCGCCTCCGTGAACCGGTGCGAGGCGTCGTCAGCCGTGAACGTGCTGACCTGGGTGGGCGGCCGCCCGGGGGAGACGACCGGGGTGACCGCCGAGCCGAAGGCCACCGTGGCAGCAGTCCCGGAGATCTCCTGCGTTCCGTGGGCGAATGTCCACGCGGTCGAGGCGAGGACCGACGTGTATGCCTTCATCGACCCGGAGACGTCCACGGCCACTCCCACGGCAACCGGCGGCTCCTCGCTGTGCTGGCGCACCGTGGCCCGGAAGGGGCGAGCCGTCACGGGGAGGCCCATGGAACGCTGGGCGGCGCCGAGCATCGCATCGCGGCCGGACAGGCGCCCCGGAGGCGCGAACGAGGGGACACGGGTCCGGGTGGGATCGCGGAACTGCGCCTTGAGCAGCGCGGCACCCAACCGCCGCGCCGCGACCCGTTCCTGCGGCGTCGGATGCCGGTGCCCGGAAACGGGGTTCCGTGCCCGCGCCCGCGCGGAGGACGGTGCTGGCGCGAACACGCGGCGCGCGGAAGCCTCGGCGGCACTGCGCGCGGACTCCTCCGCACGGGCGCGGCTGTTCCGGAGAGCAGCCTCCTCCTCGTTGCGGCGAGTCTCCTCCGGATCGATCAGCGCGCCCGTGGAGATCTGCGCCGCGATCGAGACGGCAGCGGTGACCGACGAGACCGCCACGCCGAGCGGATCGGCGTCCGCTCCGCCGGGCGCTGAAGCGCCCTCACCGGCGGGTTCCGGAGTTCCGGCGGCGCAGCCGACTCCCGGAAAGTCGTCGTCCTCCTGCGCTCCCACGAGCTCGACCCACCGACGTGCTACATCCAGCAGGCCGTCCTGGTCGCCGTCGGCCAGCGCCAGAACCTCCAGCCACAGCTTCCGTGCCTTGGCCAGGTCCAGAGCGCCGAGAACGGCCTTGACGGCCACGCGTACCGGCTCCGCGTCAGCGGGCGTCAGGACCCCCGCATCGACGCGGCCCAGAACGAGAGCGGCGGCGGCTGCGGCACGCCAGCGCTGGGCGACCGCCGAGGGGGCGCTCTGCGGGGGCAGGACGATGTTCCGGGCGCAGGCCCGGAGGAATACCCGGTCTCCTGGGCGTTCCTGGAGGTGGCGTGCCTCGATGCGCGGCTCCTCCAGCAGGACGGCCGCCTTGATCACGGCGGGTCCGGCGGCTGAGCGCCAGGCGTTCCACCGGGTGCTCCGGGCGTGGGCGGCCTCGTGGGCGGACATGCCGATGATGACGGGATGGCGCAGCCGCCCGGAGACGGTGAGCGGGTCGACGTCGTCGGGGTGGGTGTCCTGGTCCAGTGCGACGGCTCCGTTGACGGTGACGGCGATGAGCTCTGAGTCGAACCAGGCGGCGTCGGCGCTGTCGGAGCGGTCCCACACCATGTCGAGGAGCACGTCGGTGCGATCCGCGAGGGAGTTGATGATGGTGGCCAGACGGCGCCCGAGGGCGTCCCGGGCCTCGGCCAGATCGGCGTCCGCCAACTCGTCGCGGCTGTCGTCCGCGGTCGTCGTGGAGTTCATCGGCGCACCATGCGGACCCGCGCGCCCAGTGCCAGCGGCTTGGCCTCCTTGAGCGAGGTCTTCTTCAGAGCGGCCGAGAACTCATGCCGGTCCTGGGGCGGGCACTTGCGCATCAGGTTGGCCACGGCGAACGGCTCCCCGTAGCGGGCGGCGGATTCCGCGAAGGCGAGCGCGTCACGCAGCTGGGGAATCCATCCGTCGTAGGTCGGGGTCGGCAGAAGCCGGCGGGTCTCCAGGTTCTGGGCGAGCGTGATGAGTCCCATCGGCACACCGAGGTCGGCGGCCAGGTCCCAGTCGGTGGTCACCTCGACGTGGTGGTGGAAGCGGCTGAGGAGGGCCTCGCTGAGGCGCGCGCCGGGCGCGTCCGGGTTGCAGGCGCCGATCAGGGCCCAGCCGGAGCCAACCTTGAGCGGCGGCAGCAACGGGTTCATCGGGATGTGGAGCTCGCCACGTCCGTCCATCAGCGGGTACAGCACGGTCAGCACCCCGGGGCTGATCACGGCGATCTCGTCGACGAGGAGGGGAACGTCGTGCAGGACGCTGCGCATCAGCGGGCCGGGCGCCCACTCGAAGGCCTTGCTGACCGGGTCCTGGACCCAGGTGCCGACGAAGTCGCCCACCTCGGTGTCGGCGGTGCCCACGATGGTCTCCAGGCCGGTGTGCCGGGCCGTGGCGTCCGAGACGAAGGCCGCCTCGCACAGCGCCGTCTTGCCGGTGCCCGGGGGGCCGGTGAGCAGGACGTGCTCGCCGTGCGCACGGGCGTCGCGGAGGAAGGCGAGATCTTCGAGATCGTCCAGGAGGCGCGGGTGGTAGGACTGCCCGTTCGGGCGGGTCTGCATACCGAGCGGGGTGAGGCGGGCGGAGGCGGGTCCCGGGGCGCTGCGCGCTGACGTGGAGGGCTGCGGGCGGGGCGCCGCGAGCTTGGCCAGTTCCTCGTTCAGGTGGTCGTTCATCTGCTCGGCAGGGGTGCTCAAGGGTCTCCCGATCTTGGAAGTCGGAGTGGTCAGAGAGTCTGCGGAATGCGCGAGGCGGTGGGTTCCTCGGTGCTCTGGCGAGCGGCGGCCTGGCCGAAGTAGGCGCCGATGGTGTGGGCGTTGGCCCTCAGGACGCCGGGTTCCGAGAGGGCGGTGGGGACTTCGAAGGAGGTGAAGCGGCGGCTGAGGGAGTAGCGCTTCTGCTTGTCCCGGGTCTTGCTGATCGCGGCGCGGATGACGGTCTTCGGGTCGTCGTCGGCGGTCAGGAGACCGATGCTGCCGTTCTTGCCGCTGGCGCCGTGGATGCCGATAACGGCAGGTGAGGGCGTGAGGGTGACGAGGAGGCGGTAGAACTTGTCGCTGTTGCCGTCGAAGCAGTGGAGCTCCCAGCCGAACCACTGGACGTTGTCTGGCGCAGGCAATGGGAACCCTCTCAGTAGGTACAGTTTTACGCGTCAGGCGTGCCGGGTGGCACCCCTGGGTGAAGGTGGTGGGCATTCGCGGCGGTCCGAGCTGGCCGCGGCGCAGTCACTAATTTACCTCCGAAGCCGCTTGGAGTCAAGTTATACGCGCCATGTGTGGGAGCTGTGTTCCGCCTGCGTCATGGGCCTGTCGGGGGGCGTGCTGGCGTTCTTCCCGGCCCCGTACACTCACAAGCCGTTTCCATCACAGGGGGAGTGAACAGGCCATGACCGAGCAGACGGCCGCCGGCGCGACGGCGCTGAGTGACGCCCCGATCTACGCAGACCTCGTTCAGGAACGCGGCGATGTCCTGGCAGCTGTTCGCCGTACGGCGGAACAGACCCACCGAACCGCGGACCGGGCACTCAACTTCGGATTCCCGCACACCAAGGCTGCCTGACCCGGCCTTGTGGCCGGCCCCTCAGGCAGATGCCGGCACCGACTGCGGGGGCCGTGCCAACGGCCAGGCTCTGCCGGCAGGCCTAGGATTTGCGCATGACCGCCGCCGTGACCGGATGCCCTGATCCCGACCCGCGCGTACGCCTGACTCGGCTCGCCGACCGGGCCGAGCTGCTGGTCGACGTCGAGGAGAAGACCGAGGAGGTAGCGCACCGCCTTGAGGGAGTGCTGTACCCGGGGCCCGGGCCCGAGGTCGTCGCCGCTCGGGAAGCGGCTCGCGGGCTGACGCGCCTGGCCGCTCTGCACGCTGACGATGAACTGACCGACCCCGACGCCCTGGCCGAGCTCGAGGAGTCGCTGACGACGGCGACGACGGTAGTGCAAGCGATCGAGACGATGAGCGAGCTGGCTGACGCGCGAGCAGCCGGCGATGCCCGCGCGGACGCCGCTTCGGGCCCGGGCGTCCTCCCCACCTGATAGCCGAGTCGGGGCCGGAGCCGGGGCAGGCGATCTACGTCGTCAGCTCCGCATCGGGGCTCCCGGCGTTCGGCGAGCACTGCGGGGAGGTACCGGAGAGACAGATGGTCTCGATCAGAAGCATCTGCCCAGACGCCTTCTCGTCCCATTCGCATCGGCGTTCCTCGCTGACCCGATTCAGATCGCGGCCGACAGGGATGAACGGGGAGCCGGCGCCGCCCGGCCATCGGTTCCCGCTCACGGGGTCGTAGTTCATGTTCCGGTAGCCGACCCAGTGTTCGTGGTGCAGGGCGCACAGCTCCCTCGGCGGCCGTACCGAGTAGCGCTGGTCGGGCGGGAAGAGGTTGTTGGTGCCCATGTGCCTCATGCGGCGCCACTCGGCGCCCTCCCACCGGAACCAGAGGTCCTGGATGCGCTCCGGCACTTTGACGTCCAGGTAGAGGTCGGGCACGTGCGCCCTGGAGGATGCGGACTTCGTCAAGATGCTCCAATACGTGGGTGGTGGGCAGCGGCCCCGCGCTGCCGGGAAGGCAGCAGCAGAGCGACTGGTCAGACGAGGATGAGACGCCCCTCGGGACTGTGCTTCAGGTAAGGGCGGATGATCTCCGGGATGGGCGCGGTGTCGGGCTCACCGCGCGCGGCCGCTCCCCAGCCCCCGGTCGTCTGGAACTCCCGGCCGATGTACTCGGTGTACGCGGGCGGGATCGCCTCGGTGAGCTCCTCGTGCACGTCGGTCCACGTGATGTCCATGGCGGCCTGCATTTCGCGCACGCTGCCCTTGCCGCCGCCCTTCCCGTACGCGGCGATGTACGGGCCGTCACGCCACACGCCGTGCCGCAGTCCGCGGACGTATCCGCGGTGCGGCTGGTGCGGACGCTGATTGGCCGGCCAGTAGTCGATCTCGAAGTAGCGGTGGCGCAGGACACCGAGGCCGAACATCTCTCCGCACAAGGTGAGATCCCGCCTCAGGGAGGACCCTTGGACGTTCTCGATGACGGACGGCACGCCGTACCAGGCGAACAGCTCCCGCGTCTGCGGGATCAGGTCGATGTACTCGCGTCCCTGATTGGTTCCCTTGGTGAGAGTGCAGGAGTGTTGGCAGGGCGGAGAGGCGTGCACCAGGTCGAATTCCTGGACGTGCTCGTGCGCGAACTGCAAGGCGTCCGCCTGGTGGAACTCGAACGGGTAGTTGGGCCTCGGCCGTATGTCGACACCCACGACGTCGAATCCGGCCCGGTGATAACCCATCCCGGCACCACCGGCGCAGCAGAAGAGGTCCAGGACCCGGGGGCGGCGGAGCAGGGGCCCTTCCCTCGGGAACGAGCACGGCTCTCGCCGGCCCGGCACTCGGGCGCGGGCCGGCGAAGAGGTCACGTGCTGGGGGCTGGTCACTGGGACGCCGCGCGTCGACGGCGGTCCGCCTCACGCTGGTGGTCGTCGAACCGCTCGTCGGCGTCCGGCCGCTGCCAGAACTCCTCCACGGCCCCCTGGCGGCTATCGACCAGAGCCTCCATCGCCAAGGGATCCGCGGCCAGGGCGCGAGCGTCCGGGCTCTCGAACCTCGGCCCGTACTCCCTCCACGCGTACCAGAACTCCTCGTTGTTGCACTTGGTGGTGAACGCGACGAGTTCCAGGAAGTCGAAGTCGGACAGGACCAGGGGTTCCTGCTCCTTCACTGCCTCGCCGTACGCGGGCGGGTCGAGGTGACGGAGAGCCCCGCTGATGGCGTTCAGCAGGTCGGAGTTGATGAACAGCTCTTCGGAGAAGACGCTGAGCACGGCGGCCGGAGGCATCTCGTCCACCTGATCGAGGAGCTGATGCTCATCCTCGCTCGTGGCATTCCGGCGCGCCTCGTCGACCAGCGCGAAGTACAGGGTGCGGGCCAGAAGTTCGGGATTCACAGTCAAGAGGGAGAGGTCCCATCGGTATGCACCCGGGGTGCGGGCGGCGGATATCGGGGAGGGAGTCGCAAACCGCGACGACACCCACTAATTTACTCGTTGCCTTCTATTGCGTCAAGTTTTACGCGTCACTCTGTGCAAGAGGGGCCCGGCGTTCCTCATTCCCGGCGGCCGCCGGACCCGCACCCGGCGTGGCGGAGGCCGAAGCCCCGACCGAGTCAGCGCCGTACGCGCAGCGTCTGACCGCCCGGCCCGTACTCCACCCACCCCTCCGCCCCCGACTCCAGCGAACGACACCACAGCCGGCGCATGGAACGCCCGAAGCGGTCGGCGAACTCCGCCGGCTCGCCCAGCACCACCGCACGGCGCCCGTCCCCGTAGCCACGCACCACGACGTCGCCGACCGCGAGGTCCTCGAACGGCACGAACTCGGTGTCTGCCAGCTCCTGATCACAGTGAGCGTCCTCGGCCGCGCGAGCCGCAGCCTCGGCCGCGCGCTCGGCAGGGCTCTTGTACGGCGCAAGCACGATCGCGGTGCTCTCACGCCGCAGCACCAGGCCCTCCTCCTCCCAGGCGTGGGAAGCGCCTCCGGTCAACTCGGAAGCAACGAGCTCCACAGCGGCACTGCGCCCGATCGGCGCTCCCTCCGCGGGAGGCGCGCCCAGGCGCTCCCACTGGCCGAACGCCGCCGGTACCAACTCCTGCGCGAGCACCAGGGCGCGAGCGGACTCGATCTCCTGTGTGCAGCGGAGCTCGGCGAAGCTTTCACGGGGAGCGCGCTGGCGGCACTCGCGGCACTCGTACAGCCTGGTCGTGGTCGTGGTCGTGGTCGTGGTCGTGGTCGAGCTCGGCCCGGCCGCCCCGACGATGGTGGATCCGGCCGCCCGTACGGCGTGTGCCCCTGCCCGCAGAACTTCGACGGGTCGCTCGGCGGCGCGCAGATTGCGTGCCGCGGAACCATGGGGGGAGTGCGTCTGCATGAGGGAGGCCTCCCGTTGTCGCGATAGAAGGAACCGTGTCCTGTCGAAGTCAGGGCCGGTCGAATCGGGCGCTCAGCAGCTTGAGCGCGGCCTTGCGCTGTGCCGAGGTGTAGTCGTTCTCGTATGCGAGTTCAGCGGCTGAGGGCGTCACCCAGAGCGGGCCGACGACGGCGGCGATCTCGCGGGCGGCGGCCAGCCAGTGGAAGTCGGCGTCCTCGGGCATCTCGAAGATCGGCAGGCTGGGACTCGGCGGATACGGATCGCCGTTCAGATCGCCGGGTGCCGCAGCGAGTTCTTCTGCGCGGGGGCGAAGAGCCTCGGCCGGGCAGGTGCCGGTCAGCCGCTCCGAGGGCAGCTCGACTCCGAGGGACGTGTACAGCTCGACTTCCTCCGGAGTGGCCCGCCGTCGCAGGTGCGCCTCGGCGCAAGTGCGGTCGTCGGGAGCGCGGTGGACCAGAAGGCCGCCCCGCCACTCCATGCCGTTGCCCAGGACGATCAGGGCCTGGTGGAGCGCCTGGGTGCGATTGCGGAAGAGGCAGGGGTACGCACGGATCTTTTCGGCCAGGAGGGCGTCTACCGGGCTCATCGTTTCCACTCTTCTAGGCAGTAGGGCGAGGGTCTGGACCCCTCGCCGTCGCTCACTAATTTACTCGACACAGACCTCTTGGTCAAGTTTTACGCGCCGTTGATGAGGTGCCCGCACACATGGGTGCACGGCGTCGATCCGCTTCCCGAAGGCCGAGTGGCAGATTACTCAGATGGACTGGGCCGCGCCGTGGACCGGCAGGAGTGCCTCGGAGGCCGGGCGCTCTGACGGACTCGTCGGCTCTAGCGTCACGATCCGTGGGGCAAGTCGATGAGCCACCTGGTGAATCCGGCGCTCGAACGCCCATTCCTCCACGGTCAGCGCCGGCTCGTCGCCGACCGCTTCCGGCGGCACCGGAACCTCGAAGCGACTGCAACTCGCGCACCCCGGGACAGGGCCCGGGTTCGCCTCGTGTGCGTCGATCTGGTGCTCGCACCAGTTGACCAGGGCCACCAGCACCGACGCGTAGGTGGTGCGCGCCTCTCCGGACACCTTCAGCGCGACCTCGTGGCGGCTCCTGGCCCGCGCGAAGGCCATCTGGACCACCAGGCCCATCGCGCAACACGGGGCCATCACCTCGGACTGGTACATGAACACCTACCGAGCGTACGGAGCGCACCCCGGCAGTGTCCGTGCCTCCGCAAACTCTTCAGCGTCAGCCGGAGCGACGACCGATGCCCCCGCCAGTCTCCTGGCGTGCCACGGCGCTCCGCACCCGGCGGTAGCGGGAGATCAGCCCGGACAGCTCATCGTCGAACCCCTCAGCTTCCTGCAGCGCGGCTTCAGGCAGTACGTCCTCGGGACCGAAGCCTGGTGCCGGCTGCCCATCAAGGTGCCCGACCAGCATCGTCAGGTGCTCCAGAAGCATCGCCTGCCGGGCCTGACCAGCGTTCAAGGACTGCCACCAGACGAAACGGGCGTGAGCACCGTCCGGGTGCTGCGGGAGCGTGCCGCGCAAACCCTCGGCGCGATCACTCAACTTGTTCCGGACCAGAAGAAGGAGCGGACCCTGCAGGCTGCTGAGCAGCGGGTCCGGCGCGGTCGCGGTCATGGTGACGGCCATGGCACCCACTGTGCCAGCGCCCACTGACACCCCCCGGAAGGTCACGTGACAGGAGCGCGTGTCGCAGGAGCATCCCCGCGGGAATCGCTGGCCTCTGTCCACAGGGCTATCGCCCGAGCATCCCTGTACGGCTCAGCGCCGTACCGGCGCGCCTGCTCGTCCTACGAGGCGGGGGTGCAACCAACTGGGAGGTTCGAATGGGCAGGTTCAAGGCGAAGAGGCAGCGGCAGCAGAGCGGCCGCTTCAACATCGATGGCCATGTCGTGAACGAAGCGGCGATGCACAGTGAGTTCGCTGCGATTGCCGGCACGGTCGATGATCACGGACGAGTGGCGTTCTGGAACGACCCTGCGCTGCAGCTCGGCGAGATCGCCTCTGGGGTGGACCCGGTCACCGGCCAGGTGACCGCCGAGCGCGGCGCCAGCGGGCAACTGCCGGTCGCCCTCTTCGAGCCCGCCCGCGCCCTGATGACGAGGATGCCCGGCCAGCCCCCGCGCGAACAGCAAGCCGACCAGGCCATCGCCCTTGGCTTGTCCAGGTTCGGGCGAGGATTCGCACAGCTCGGACCGGCCGACGGCTGGCAGCTGCACCGCCTCGTCGACGACCGGCTCGAACTGCGCACGCCCGACGGCGGCGTGTACTCACGGATAGCAGTCCCCTTCGACCCGGCCTGGATCTCCGCTGTCGTGTCCACCGGGTTCGCTCTGTGCCTGTACGGCATTCAGCTCGGCGTGCGCACCCCGCCGGGTGTGCCCGACGACGAGTACACCGACCGGGCGCGGCTCGATGAGTTCCGCCGAGGCCGCGCGCTGGGCTTCACCGCGGCCGGCCTCGTGCCGTACGTCAACAACCGCGGGTGAACTCACGCGGACGGGAACGTCGCAGAACCCGTCAATGAAGTTGCCCAGCCGATGCAGCCGATGCCCCCCGCAGGCTGCTTCGCACGCCTGGCGGCGCCCGCGTCCGCGCGGGCGCTCCTGCGTGCAGGCAGGCCCCGGAGGACCCCCTGGGCGAAGAAGCGGCGTCGAGATGGGCGCGTATAACTTGACGCAGAGGGTCAAGGTGGGCTAACTTTTACGTGTAGGCCGAGAGTGTCCGCGGGTCGCTGGAGGCCCCTTCGGCGGCGAAGGCGCGAGGGCACGAGAACCACCCCCGCCACCGGCAACGGTGAACGGACACGACCCACCAGGCCTGCCACATCCATCTCTTCCCCGCGCCGGCAGACCGGCGCCGTCACGACGAGGGACTCCTCATGGCTCAGTACAGCGTGCCGCTGACAACGGCAGCGAACACCGCGGTCATCGTCGAGACCGACGAGACCGACCCCGACAAGATCGCAGCCCTTGCCGTCGAAGTGGCGGAGGCAGAACGGGAACTGTGCCGTCAGTGCGGCGACGAGGTCGACCTCGGCGATGACTGGCGGCCGGTCCTCATCGACAGCACTCCGACGATGACCAAGCTCACGTAGAGGCGAGGCCAGCTTGAGGAGCCGCCAGAGGGCCGTCGACGAGGACACCACAACCATGCTCCCGAGGAGCTCCGAAGCACTGCAGCTCACGGTGGCCGGCCTCCCAGCCATCTCCGTCACCACACAGGTCCTCCAGCACGGACAGACTCGGTACATCGTGAGCGGCCGCAGACTGCGCGGCACGTTCGTCGTGGTGCCCGTCTTTCCCCTCGATGCTCCCCTCGGCAGCCACATGATTCGTGTCCACCTCGGCGACGGCCCCGACCAGGTCCGACCGTTCACCCCCCGCCCCGACGAGCCAGTAGTCAACGGCGTCCGCATCCACGGCGCCAGCGAGCTCTTCGACCCCGACCGGCCACCTGCCCACGTCTTGGCCTCCCGCATATCCGTGCTCCTGAGCGACTTCGCCACCCGCCGCATTCCCGACGGTGCGCGCACGGTGCTCGAGGCCGTGATCCCGGCCATCGTCCGCCACTGGAGCAAGCGTCCCGACCGAAACGCCCTCGTACGAGCAGCGAGGGCACGTGACGCCGAGAGCCACATCGCCCATGAGACCCGTGCGATCGAGAAGCTGGAGGGGAAGCTCGCCGCCGCACGCATCGAGCGCACCGACAAGCGCCGACGCAGCGCGCAGATCAACGGTCTCATCCGGCGCCACCAGCCCCCGGTGCGGCCTGTGCTGGGCGAGCCCGTGCAGCTGCCGATGACCGCGAGCGACGGAAGGGGACTCGGTCTGCTCACCGTGCGCGAGGTAGAGGTCAACACCCACCCCGGGCGCGTCGTCTACGCCGTGAACGGACCGCGAGTCCGTGGGCTCTTCACGGTCGGCCCCGACCGGTACGGCAGCCAGGTCATTCCCCAGGGCCTGTACGTTTCGTACGGGCGCTCCACCACCAGCGACCCCTACCGCCGACACCGAGAGGGAATGCCGCAGATCAACGGGGTCACCGTGCACGGTGGCTGGAACCATGCCGGCACCACCGTGATCACTCCGACGGAGCCGCCACGCCTTCCGGCCCGAGTGCCCGTCGCGCGAGACCAGTTCGCCTCGGCACCATCAGCCACAACGGAGCGGGCCTCCGCCGTGCTCCGCGCCGTTGCCCTGTACTACTTGGACCGGCCCGACCTCGATGCCCTGCGCATCGCAGTCGGCAAGCAGACGGCCGCCGCGCGACGCCAGACCGTACGCGACGACCTGGCGAAACTCCGCGGCGTCGAAGCCGCCCTCCAGAGCTCGCTGTCCAGCCACCTCAAGCGCCTCCACTACTTCGCCAGCTCGGTCCCTCCAGTCCCTCCGGCTCATCGCGCCGAAACGCCCCACGCCGGCTGAGCCACGAACGGGCTCGTCGCCCCCGCGCGCCGAGGAGAGGACCTCACGGACGTCTCCCGCCCGCCACCCGCCCCACGACCACCTCCGTGCCCGACCGCGAGTCTGGACACCGGGGGCGCCGGGTTCGCAGAAGTCGCCTGACACCTCGACGAAGGGCCCTCCACGCACTCGGCAGCCCCGCTCGCCCGATGCGGCGTTCGGGCGACACTCACGACCGCGACCCCGACGCCCGCCCTACCACGGGCCGGGGTTTCACCGGAGCCGGTTGCCCGGCACGGGACCCGCACGCTACGGTCAGTGCGGCGTTTGTGACCGCCTGAATCCGATGCTGTAGGCCCCCACGTGGCCAGCGGCGCCGGCGGACAAGGTTCTGTCGAATCTCACTGTGACCACCTGCGCTTGGACTCCGAAGTGCGGGACGTGGGACCGCACGGGATGACGAGCACCCATGACCCGAAACCGTAAGAAGAAGCTGGCCGTGCGCGCCGAGGCAGGCGAAGGCAGCCACGCCCGCGCTGCCCGGATCCACGCGTCCGAGCCCAGGGACATCTTGACG
Organism: Streptomyces sp. NBC_01264; assembly: GCF_026340675.1. Classification (NCBI taxonomy): domain Bacteria; kingdom Bacillati; phylum Actinomycetota; class Actinomycetes; order Kitasatosporales; family Streptomycetaceae; genus Streptomyces; species Streptomyces sp. NBC_01264. Next base: position 43,013 of record NZ_JAPEOX010000004.1, on the reverse strand, counting down.
GCCGATATCCAGCAAGGACTGGTCCGGTCCTTCGGGGCCGCTGGTTGGCCGGTGGAGCATGACGGTTTCCCCGAAGGCGGTGTCTGGACCGGCTGGCTCGGCCCGGTGCAGTCCCTGCTCTCCCGCCCAGGAGCAGCGGACAGCGAAGCGGATCCCGACGACGCGGACCAGTACGACCTCACGGTCGTGCCTGAGCTGTGCTTCATCTCCCCCAAGATCCCCACCTCGCGGGAAGCGATGGTCCTCGAGCTCCCCGGCACCACCCCTGGCGCCGACCTGGTCCGCCAGGTGAGCGAGCAGCTCGCGCTGGCCCGCGCTGCCGAGGTCTCCAAGCTGATCAACAGCGCGACGTGCGCACTGTGTGGTGACAGCTACCCCTCGGCCCACCTGCTTCCGCCGACCGAGTCCGACCGCCTCCTGGTCTGTCCCTTCTGCGTCTTCGACGGCGACATCCTCGGCGGCCACCCCCTGCGCCTGGCCTACGCCATCGACGCGATGACCGACAACGACCTCGCCGCGCCCGCCGGCTGGTCGGCGGTGACGGCCCTCCTGGCCTGCGCGGGGGGCCCGGCACTCGAAGAGCGCCTCAAGGGCGCAGGCGGCTTCCGCTGGCCGCTACCGCACTGGTCCGACCCGGATCAGGTGTGGGTGTGGCTTCCCCCCGGCGACCTGCCTCCGGCGCTTGAGGGCCTCGCGCCCGGCACCAGCTTGGCCACGCTCGTAGCAGCCGTGGAACGGGCCCATCCCGACCTGCGCGACCACTACCGCACGGAGTTGGCCGCCAGCCTGGAGCTGGACGAGGACGAGGGGGAAGAGGAAGGGGCCACCAGGGGCCACCGGGATTACCTGGTGGAGCAGTTGTGGCCGGCGGCGATCTGCTATGCCGTCACCGCAGCCACCCAGGAACGCGAGCGCCCCGCGGGCCGCTCGCCGTGGAACCTCCTGGAAGACGGCTTCGAAGAGGGCACCCTGGCCGACCACTTCGACCAGGTGGGCAGCACCCTGGACGCCGACGCCCTGGGCCCGGTGTTCACCCTGTCGATCGGTGTACCGGTCATCGCCAGGGCGCTCGGCTGGAACCCCACTCCGTGAACACGCACCACCGGACGAGGAGAGCCGCCGTGGCCACCGACGACGACCAGGCCCCTCGCAGGGCCCCCGGAGAGAACGACGACTCGTTCACCGGCGGACTCCTCGGCATCTTGAAGGAGGTGGCGACCAAGTACGCGCGCGAGGACCAGGGCCCTGCCCTGGCTCCGCTCGGCGGCATCGGCCGGTTCGAGGGAGAGGTCTTCGTCGACCTGGCCGAGACCCGGTTCGGCCGGCCGCTGCGGGTGACCCGCGACCTTCTCAAACGCGGCGACTCCTGGGGGCTGCAGGTACGGGACGTCGAACGCCTCGCACAGGTCAGCACGATCGACGCCGAGCACTACCTCAAGCAGATGGTGCGCGCGGGATACCTCACCTCTCCCGGCAGGCGCGACGCCTGCTACGAGTGCGGGGACCTCGAGTGCTATCACCGGGACGACCGGCGCTGGGAACTGACGCCGAAGGGACGCAGCCTCGGACACGCCTCCGGACGACGACCATCCACCCGAAAGCGCGCGGACGCCCTCGTGGCCAAGGTCGTCAAGGCCGCGGCCGCCATCAATGCCGACCCCGACGCCCACCTCTGGTGGGTCAAGGAGATCCGAACAGCAGGCGACTACGCGGACCCGCAGCGAGACCCCCTCCTCCACGTGGATCTCGCAGTCGTCCTGTGCCCCCGGCTCGATGACCCGGCCGAGCAGCACAAGGCCGAACTGCGCCTGCGTGACGCGGCTGACGACCGTCGCGAACGCGATCGCGCCTGGGACCTCCGGGGTTACGGGCACTTCCAGACCCGCATGGCGCTCGCCGGCCGCAGCAAAGTCCTGCGGCTCTTCCAGTCGCACGGCGGCGCCCAAGGCACCGTGCTGTTCAGCGAGAAGCGAGACCTGACCCGCGCAGCCCCGCCCACCGGCCCGTACGAGGAGCCGACGGATCCGGAGCCGCTGGAACACTGCTCCTGGTGTCAGCGCGCCGAGCCGAGCGAGCGCGTCGCCCCGCGGGGGGAAGCAGCCAGCCAGTCCCGCATCGGCCTGTGCCGGCTGTGCTCGCAGCTGGGGCGCAGCGACAACGAATCGTTCGGCTGGTACCAGCCGCTGCGCTGGACGCTCCGGGAGACCAGGGCCGCACTCGCGCAGCAGCCTCACCATTCGTCCGGCTGCTCACTCTGCGGTCGGCCCGCCGGGGAAGCCCGACAGTGGTGGCCCGAGCGCGAGGACAGCGCGAAGTCCGATCCGCTGAGCCTGCGCCTGTGTTCCGTGTGTCCCGGGCTCCTGGAGCTGGCCGACCGGCCCGACCGGGAGCGCGGGTGGCACTGGCGTTACCAGGACGCCTGCGTAAGCGGCATGCACCAGGTGATGCGCGGGGCCGTCAACCTGCCCCCGCTTCCTGCTGAGCCGCGGTCCCGCAAGCGGCCGCGGCTGACCGATCTCCATCACGAGCTGCTCGGGCAGGTCCGACGCCGGGGCGCGCTGTCGGCGCTGGACATGGCACGGGACGCCTCCAGCCTCGACCATCAGAACTCCCAGTGGTGGACCGTGCGCATCGTCCACCTTCTGGGCAACGGCCTGGTCACACCACTGGGGGCTAAGGACGTCGTCGACCTGCACAGCGGAACCCCGGTGCGCGCGACCAGCGAGGAAGAACGAGAGCTGCGGGAGCAGATGCACACCGTCTTCACACCTGGCCCGATCTGGGACGGCGACGCGGTCCGCGAACCCGAACCGCCCCCGGCGTGGCAGGCCCTGCACGACCGCCACCAGACGCTGGCCGAGAACCTCGACCGGGAGGCCTCCACCCTCCGGGACGCCGGTGCCACAGAATCAGGTGCCGAACGGTGACCGGTCAACTCGCTGACCCTGCTTCGCCCTCAGGCCAGGGGACCTCCCGTGCGGGTTCTGCCGGCTGGCGACGGGCCGTGAGCGACGACGCCCCCCGGAGCGCTCCAGATCTCCCCGTCCAGACCGGATGACAGGATGTCCGTACGGCGAATTAGGGTGTGCTCATGTCACGCACACGAGCTACCGCCGCCGTCGCTGTCGTCCTGGGCCTGGGCATCGCCACGCTTTCCGCCTGCTCGTCCGACACCTCGCAGGACGCGGCAGCGAAGCCGATAACAAAGGCGCTCGATCAGGGTGAGATCACGCAGGCCCTCCCGGGCGCGGGCGAAGTACTCTCGGGCTGGGAGCCGTACAAGGGCAAGCGCGTGGCCTCGGACGGCACGGTCTGCGCCGGGTCGCAAAGCAAGTCCTCACCCACGGGGTGGGTACGCGCCGGCAGCGCATGGTTCACCTACGAGGGCTCGACCAACAACATGATGGACGTCGACATCTGCCTCTACGACACGCCAGAGAACTCCAAGGCCGCCTACGCGGCTTGGAAGGGCGCAGAGTCGTCGAAGGAAAAGGCTCCCGAAGAGCCGGTCGGTGAGGACTCCGCCTTCGTCGTGAACCCCGGAAAGAGCGAGGACACGATCTACGCGTTCAGCCGCTCGGGCAACGTCAACCTCCGGGTGAAGATCGAAGGCGCGGGGGCGGACACCACAGGCGTCCACGATGTACTGGCCGCGACCCTCAAGCGGTTGCAGCAGGTGCAGGACGGCGACCGCGCCACAGCCACGGCTGCTGATCAGGCTAAGAAGTAGCCGTCCGCCCAGGTCGCGAGACCTGGGCGGACGCCGAGAACGCGTCGCTCGCCGCTGCCGTGGTGCTCGGCGCTCTTATGGCGTGTGGTGGGCTGGCTGTTCCGCGGCGTCCCCTCGGGGCTCTCCGCGCCAGCCGCGCCCGCCCGTCTATCCGAGAGGGTTTCCGGCTGGCTGCGGCAGCCCGATGCGAGTTGGGGGCATCCTCAATGCGTGGCGCGTAAAACTTGACGCAACCAGTATGGTTGTGTATAGTTAGAAACGTCAAAGGGGGTCGATCGGTCCTCTTCGGCGCTGGACGGTACGGAGCGGCCGATTCGTTCCGTCCGGCAGGTCCGTAGCTCAGTCCGGTAGAGCGGCCCCCACGCCGGGGGAGGGTCAGGGGTTCAAGTCCCCTCGGATCGCTATGTGTTGGTACGCGCCCCTCCAGAGGCGACGTCCCCGTTGAGAGGGCGCGCACCAGCACACCAGAACGAACCTGCCCGGTTGATCCCCGGCGCGGGTTGAAGGAGGGAAAGCGCGCCCTCTGGGACTCGTGGTGTCAGCAGCACGCCCCCGTGTGGGGGAGGAGCGGGAGCAGTACCCGCAGAGTTCACGACGTGCCAGCGGGAAGGTGATGCTTCCCCCGGCGGACCCGGTCCGCTGGCACGCGTCGCTCGCGGTCCCTGGGGAGGGGCCAAAGGCGGCCCCGCCCCGGCCGGGGAAGGTGACGAGCAAGCCCCTCGTGGGCCCTATCCGATCTGGTCCCCGGTCGCCGGCGGGAAGCCACGCCCTCGTGGAGTAGTCCGGCTCATCTCGCCCCACTCTCCATGGGGAGGCCGCGGGTTCGAATCCCGCCGAGGGTACGCACCACGTCTCAACACAGCTCCCCGCGAGCGGTGGCCCGACCCCTGCCACTGCGGGACAGGCGACCCGCCCGGTCTGAGACGACCGCGCCCCGACTCGCTTCCCGCCCCGTCGCCCGCCGAAGCGGTCGTCACGCCCTTCCGCATCCCGAGCGGCTCTACGGGGACTTGTCCCGCCGCCCTTCCGGGCGGCCGTATCACGGCGCTGCCGGAGAGGAGCATGAACCATGGGGGCCTACGACTTCATCACCACCGGCGAGGGCGAGAACGTCGAAACGGCGTTCTTCAGCGCCAGGGAGGACGCGGCCTGGGAGTTCGGGCACGGCGGGTACACCGGGACGATCGCCGAGAAGCGCGACTTCGTGCTGATCACGGAGAGCCCCATGTCTCAGGACGCCGCCGAGACGTGCGCCCAGAACCTCCTGGAAACCGATGACGAGCGCATCCGTGACAAGTGGGGGCCCGCCGGTGCGATCCCGGTGGATGACGGCACTTGGCTGTTCGTGGGCTACGCCTCTTCGTGATTCCCCGATTCGAGTCCCCGCAGGAGCACCCGCTCGACGTTCCGGCCCCGCCGTCCACTACCCAAGGAGCGCACAGATGGCCCGCTACCGCTGCCGGCCGAACGCCATGCTCGCCGCGCCGATCGTCACCCTGCCCACCGCGATCGCCCGCCATCTGTGCGCCGACCTTCTCGGCCGACCGGATCCGGCCTGGCACTGCCTGGCCCACCTCGTCACCGCCCAGCTCTTTCCCGGCAGCGCCCGCCACACCCTGACCCTGCCCCCGCGCGACCTCCACGACCTGCTGGGCGTTCTGCTGGACATCTCCATCGACTTCTCCAGCGCCACGCTCTCGCCCAAGTCGTGCGGCTTCACCGAAGCCGACATTCACGAAGCCATCGACCTGCACCAGCACCACTACGGCCCTCTCCTGGACGACTGACCAACAGCGTCCGGCTCACGCCTACCGCAGAAGATGCCACCATCACGAACGGAAGACCGCATGGAACTGCGTCAACTCCGCGCCCCCGCCGACCCGGGATTCCGTCTCGACCTCGACGGCACCGCCCAATTCGTCCACGAGGGCTACACCGTCGCGCTCCAGGTACGCCGGGCCACGCCCGAGGACGCCCTGTACTACTACCAGCCGGCGGAGCACGATTCCGACGACGTCGTCATGACCGGCACCGTGACGCTGGAAGGCACCGAGGTGGGCGCGGCCCGCGCGGTCGCCAACGAGCGCGAGGGCCACAGCATGAGGGAGGCGCTGGAGGAGGTCCTGCGCGATGCGGTCGCCGACGTCCGCCGTACCGTCGCCCGCCTGAGTGCCTGCGTGGAGCAGACCGACCGCAAGCACAGCGCGGATCACCCGTAACTCCTCATCACCGTCCTCGCCAGCCCGTCCGGCGGTCCACCCTCGCTGCGTTGCCAGGCGGCCCGCCGCGCCGAGCGCGGCCCTCCCGCCCCATCGTCGCTCGCCTTGCCCCGGGGCCCCGTTGGATCCGCGGCCAGGGCTCAGGCCGGCTGTTCGGGGCGCGTCCGATTCTGTCCGGCGAACTTCGGCGGACGTCGAGGGCCGGCCCGGGGAAAGCGTGGGGTCCGGGTGCGGTCACTACCCAGTGCCTGCCCCGCCGGGCCACGTGTACGTGGCCGCCCTAAGGCCCTTCACTCGCCCGAGTGAAGGGCCTTGCTGTTGACGAAGCGGCTTCTCTACAGTTCAGAAAGTGGCCGGACGTAGCCGCCGCCCGCAACGCAAGCAGGGGGCCGAAGGTGCCCTGCATCAGCGTCGCTTGCCGCCCCTGTGTCAGGGGATATGGCCGCACCCCGCACGGGAGACCCGCGCGGGGTGTCGGCTCTTCTACCAGCCTCTTCGAGGTCCTGGACCCGGAGCGGCTGGACCAGGAGGCCCTCAAGGTCGTTAAGTCCGTCGAACAGGAGCTCGCCGGCCGGGCGGTGGCCGCCTACGAGGATCTCGCCAGCGGACGGTGAGACCTGGGGCACGCCCACGGCTGCCGGCAGGGAAGAAGCGGACGGCCCGCCCGCGCAACGTGCGAGGAGCGCGGACGGGCTCCGGTCCGGATTCTCCCCTGGCCGACCGTGCGGACGGACACCGACAGGCCGCAGGACCTCGTCCTGGCGCCCACCGTCCCCAAGCCCGCTCGTCGATGCTGCCGGGGCCCCGCGCGCCGCCGGCGAGGAGCAGGCCCGGCACGCCGACGCGGACGCCGACAAGGACGCCGCAGGGGCGGACGCCGGGTCAAAGACCGTCCAGGACACCCCCGCGGACGACGGCACGGCGACGCGCACCGACGCGGACCCGGACCCCGACCGCGCCACGGACCCGGACGCCGACACCGGCACGGACCCGGATGCCAGCACGGACCCTGCGCGACCACCTCGGACCCCACCCATCCGTCCCGCCTTCCACGGGCGTCTGGCCGGCCGGGGTCATCCACTGCTCCGGATCCGCGACCGGGACTCGGGCCAGCGCCGTCCACCGCTGTCCGGTGGTGTCCGAGACCGTCCGATTCTGTCCGGTGAACGTCGGCGCCCGGTTCGCAGCGCTCGGGACCTGAGTCCAGCCTCCTTGCGGTGTTCCCCCTCGGACCTGCTCGTCCGGGGGGTTCCACCGTGGTCGGTCCGCCTGTTGAGCGCCGAGGTCCGCCGCCGCGCACCGCGCTCCCGTCACCTGCCGACGGCGCCGTACGGCTCCCGATCACGGTTGCGAGCCCGGAGTTGCAGGCCCCGCAACACCCCAGACCGCGCGTCGAGGACGGCGGCCCACCGGCGACCCCCTCGGATGTCACAGGGGCTCGCTGTCACGCTGTAATGTCACGGCCGTCGGAGAATGGCTCTGACCTGCACAGACGTTGGGTTTCCGGTTACCTGCACGGCGGGCGTGACAGCGTGACACCTGATGCCCGCCCGCGGGCGGGCATGGCCGCTCGCGGCTCTCTCCCGGGGAGCGGGGGCTGAAGGTTGGGCCCCGGAGGTGTGCGGCCACGGCATAGACCGGCGGCTGCGACGTTGGCGTCGTCTCCGGGCGGCGGCGGGACCGGGCGCGTTCCTCATGCCAGCCCTCTCGCGGTTCCCGGCGCCGGACCGGGAGACCCGTACGACGGACGCGCTCCTCCCGCTTCTCGTCACCGGGGTTGCAGCGCTGCTGCCCCCACGTCCCGAACCCCGGAGGACGCCGTGCAGCAGGCCGGACGGCACGAGCCGGCTGCGCCTGTGCTGCAACGCGGCGCCCACCCCGGTGCTGCTGCCCCTGCGGGCCTGCGGCCGGGTGCTGCACCAGACGCCGAAGGGCAGCCGCTGCAGCCGCGAGACGCCTGCTGCTGCCCCTCACACCCCGGGCAGCACCTGCTGCTCGCCGCCGCTGCACCCGCTGGCGCCCCGGTCGCGGCTGCGCGGAGTACGGCGGGCCGTGCTGCACGCCGCGCCGAAGGGGCCGCTGCTGCTACCCGATGTGCGGGACTTCGTCGTCGCCTGTGCCGGTGAACAGCATGAACAAGTCCACCCGGCCCGCGGTGTTCCTGGCTTTGCCGTACGCCTCCAGGGCGGTTCCAAGGCGGCGCCTGACGTCGTCGTCGACCAAGGCTTCGCTGAAAGCCGGTCCTGGCGGGAAGAGCCGGTGGGCGTCCGCGTCCTCCCGCCGCAGCAGGGCGAGGGTGGCGTCGTGGATGCGGGCCGTCCCCGCTCCAGTTCGCCGGCTTCGCGCGCAGGGCTCCGCGTTTGCCGGCCGCTCGGGTTGTCCACCCGCTCTCCGTTGCGGGCCCCGCTCCGGGCTGGCTGTCCAGTCTGGGGGTCGCCCTCGGGCTCAAGTGCACCGTCCACCCGGTCCCAAGATCCGCAGCACGTGTGCGCGTATCCCGGAGGCTCCTTGTGGCGTTGGGCGGCACGGACCCGGTGTCACGCAGACTCCGGCCGCGGACGGAAGGTGAGCGGCATGGGCGCAGTACAGGCGGAAGACATCGTCCTGGACCCGGCGGAGGCCGAGGGGGAGGGGTACCGGCGCGTGCTCCTGACGCACCTGACGAGCTGGGTGCAGGAGACCACGGGGGTGGTGACGGACCCAGACCGGTGTGACAGCGCGAGCCTGGAGCAGGCGCTGAACGAGGTCAACGGCGTGGTCTTCGAGATCGAGATGGAGACGGAACGCAAGCCGCTCGGCTTGGAGGCCGAACAGCTTCTCGTGACGGCGGAGCTGATGATGCGCCGGGCCGCGGGATACACCGGACGCGACGCGAAGGCGCAGATGCGGTGTTCGCGGGCTGCGGCGGAGATCGCCAACGAGGCCCACGAGTTCTACAAGACCCGCGACGAGGAGTGACCCGGCCGCGCCCGCCCCGCACCCGCCGGGCCGGGGGGCCGGGGTGTCCGGTTCCGGCCCGCGCGCGGGCCCGCCGGCTCTACGGTGCACCGGTGAGCGACGAGACGATGAGGCTGGCCGGTGGGGACGAACTGCCGGTGGTCGGTGAGGTCCTGGCTGCGGTGCTGACCGCGCAGGGCGTACCGGGGTTGCGTGCGCTGGAACTCTTGGAGGACGCGCGGCGGGTTCTGACAGGCGGTTTCCTGCGGCGGCCGGCGGAGGTCGCGGAGTCGTGTCTGCGTGGCGCCGCCGATGCGCTGCTTAGCCTGCCGGGCGCCCCGGAAGCGGTGGGCCTGAAGGCCGCGGCCGCCGCTCTGCTTGACGCGATCGACGCCCGCCCCGGCCTCGGCCCGTCCCGCGTTCCGGTCGGGGCGGCGGATGACGGGCCCCTTGCCGCGCCGAACCGCCCGGTGCCGACGGGCGAGACTGGCGCCGCCGGCCGCGGCCCGGCTGCCGGGCCCCGGGAACCCGCCGCCGCATCGCGGCAGTCCGCCGTCCCGCCTGCGGCCACCTCCGCCGGTGGCGCGGGCATGAACGGCGCCGAGGAGTGCGTCCGCCTGCGGGAGGCGGCTGACGTCCTGCGCGGGCAACTGGCCCGGCCTGGCGGCTACCACCGGGCCCGGGCCGCGGGGATCGCCGAGCGTCTGATGGGCGTCCCACTCGGCGCCGCTCAGGAGGAGGCCCTGGGCGTGTGGCCCGAGCTGTACGCGAAGACCTCGGGCACCCTGCACGGCGGCGTTGCCGACCCGGCCCGCGCCGCCGCTCTCTACCGGCAACTCCTCGCCGCCACCCGCCAACTGCTGGTGCCGCTGCCCGGCCGCGCCGCGCGGGTCCTCGAGCTGGCCGCCCTGAAGGAGCCGGGCGAGGCGGAGGCGCGGGAACTGGCCGGCTGGGCGGACCCGCGCGCCACCCGGTTCTTCTTCCGCTCCGGCCCGGCCGCGGCCTGGCTCCCGCTCCTTCACCAGCACGCCCCGTACCTGCTCCTGGCCGACGAGACAGCCGGCGTCTGGCCGGCCGCCCCGTTCCTCGAGCACCTCGCCATCGCATCCCCCGAGGCCGCCCGGCCGTGGCTGGCCGCCCACGCCGTCCCACTTGCAGCCGCCGGCCCGTTGGTGCTGGGCGCGCTGCTGCGCCTGGCCGACGCCGGCACCCTCACCCCCGCCGATATCCAGCGGCTGCTCCCGCACGTCACCGCCCGGCCCCCCGCCGGGGCCCCGGCCGAGGAGGCGAGCCTGGAGCGCCGGCTCGTGGCCGGCTGGGCGGGCAATCTCCCGATGGCCGTGCGCGACGGGGACTGGCTCCTCGTCGTCGAGGAGTTGCTGAAGGACACCGTCGACCTCGGGCACGCCGGCTTCCTGGCCTATGCCACCGCGCGCCGGCGCGCGCACGCCGGCCACGAGCCGCTCCCCGAGCTGACCGAGGTGCTCCGCCGGGAGTGGGCCGCCCGCCTGCCCGACCACGACGTCACGGGCCTGCTGCGGGAGCTGGTGGTGACCGTCCACGCCGGCGCTGGCGAGCCGTTCCGCTGGGCCCGCGCGGTCCGGGGCGCTCTGGCGGGCCTGCTGCGCCGCGACATCGAGGCGCCCGTCAGACAGTCCTGGCCCGCCTCCGTCGACCTGGACGAGGTCCACGTCCTGGACGCCAGGGTCTTCCTGGGCCCGGTCCTCGACATGGGCCCGCTCCTGGCCCGCGCGGTCCTCGACCTCGCCGCGGCGGACGCCGCGGCCGGCCTCCCCCTTGCCGAGCGGATGCGGGCCTGGCCGCGGATCGCCGCCGCGGATGCGCACCTGCACGACCGGGTGCTCGCCGCCCACCTGGCCGCGCACCCACCGGCCCCGGGCACCGACACCGCGGGCGAGGGGGAGTGGTGGGACCGGGCGGTCGAGGTCACCGCGCGGCTGCTGGCCGGCCGCCCGATACCGGAAGGCGCCCGGCTGGCCGCCCTGGTGCTGAACACCTGCCCGCCCGGCCGGGCCGCCGACCTGAACCTGCGGGCACGCGCGGCACTCGGCCCGGCCCCTGCCGCCGACGAGATCGACCAGGCCCTGCCCGCCGCCCCCGACGCGGCCCAGGCCAGTGGCCGGACCGAGCCGCTCGCCTCCTGGCTGCGCATCTGGGCCTGGTCGCCGGTCCTGCCCGCACCGCTGCTCACCGGCTTCGCCTCGCTGCTGGCCGCGCTGCGCCGGCAGGGGCCGGCCGGCCCGCCCGACCCGCGAATCGCAGCCCGCCCGCCCTCGCGCCATGACACCGTCGTCGCCTTGGAGGACCTGCTGGAGCTGGCCGCCGCGGCCGGCCCGCTCGCGGCCGCCGCCGCCCTCGCAGGTGCTCCGGACGCGGGCGCCGACGGCTACGCCCGCGTGCTGCAGCGCCTGGTGGGGGCCGCTCCCGCCGCCTGGACCGCCGACGTCCCCCAGGTTCTCGCCGCCCTGGCCCGGCCGGAGCTCGGCGCGTTCTACCTCGCCGCCACCGCGAGGGCCGCGCGCCACCCTGACGCCTTCCCCACGGGCCCGGCCGAGGCCGTCCTCGCCGCTCTTAAGCTGAGCCGCGCCCTGCCCGCCCCCGCCAGCCCGCATGTCCCCGACGCCGCGGAGTTCGCCGGCCGGGCGTGGCTGGCTCTGCTCGACTTCGCGTGGCGCACCGGTGGCGACCTCGGCGGTGACCTGCCGGCCGTCCTCGACCACCTGCACACCCTCGCCGAGCCCCTCACCCGCCCCGCCGCCCCGCCACCGCCCGCGGGAGCCCCGGCAACACCCGCTCCCCGCGCCGCCGGCCCGGCCGGCGACAGGACAGCCGGGGATGAGGAGAAACTGCCCGCCGGCCTGCTGGACACCCACCCGGCGGTGCGCGCGCTGGACTGCCTCCTCGACTACGCCGCCGGCCACGCCACCGAGGACGGCGCGATGCCCGGCGACGTCCTCCGCCTCGTCGCCGACGTCCTGGCCGCCCGCCCCGACGACGAGGCCGTCGCCACCGTGATCGGCGCGCACCTGCCACTCCTCCACCGCCGCGCCACCGCCTTCACCGCCGACCACCCCGAGCTGTACGCCCTCGACCCCCAACGCCCCTCACCGGCCGCCGCGTGGCTGGACCGGGGCAAAACCGATCCGCTGCTGCTCGCCGCCCTGGACCGCGGCCAGCTCCTGGCCGCAGTGCGCGCGAACGTGTACGGCGCGGCTTCCCGCGTCGCGTTCGCTCTCCTGCTGGAGGAGCCGCCCAACCTGCTCGGCGACCCCGCGGACACCTGGCGCGAGTTGGCTGCCGGCCCGGACGGCGCCGCGGCCGTCTCCCCTCTGTTCATGCCGCTCGCCTTTCCCCTGCAGGGACGCCCGCGTGCCGGTGACGCCGCGGGGGACCCGGCCGCCCGAGCCCCCAAGGACATCGCGCGCGCGTGGTGGACGGCGGCGCTGGAGGCCGACCTTCCGCCCGGAGCGCTCGCCGGTGCCGGCTGGTTCACCCTTTCCGCCTTCACGGACGAGGTATGGCTGCCCCTGGCCCGGCGCAGCGCCGAGCACACCCCCGCCCAGGACAATGCCGACAAGGTCGCCGAACGCGCCGCCGGCCACCCGCGCAGCCCCGATGCCCTGCTCCTGGCCGCGCACCTGCTCACCCGCCCCGCCCCCGGCCCCTTGTACGACGCCGACGTCCGCCGGCACGCTCGGGCCCTGCTCCGGGCCGCCACCGCGCTGCCCGAGGCCGAGCGTCCCGCCGAAGCGGAACAGCTGCGCCGGGCCCTGGTCGAAGCAGGCGAGGTGGACCTCGCGCAGACGACTGACCGGCCAGGCGCCGCCGCGTCGGGAATGATCGAGGGATGACCGACGACCTCCCCGCCAGCCCGGCCCCCCAACCGGCGCCGCGTCCCCACGACCAGGACGAGCTGGGATCCCTGCGGGCTCCGCGCCAGCTCAGCGTGGACGACCACATGTTCACTGCCCCCATGCTGCCGGGGACGTTCCGGCTGCAGCTGTTCACTGCTCCCGGGACCCGCCCGGTCGCGGTGGCGACCCAGATCGCCCTCGCGGAGGGCATGGGGCTGATGAACGGGGCCGAGAGGTTCGCGGGCGCGGTGTGGGAGCGGCACTGCCCCGACCAAGACTTGCCGCCGGTGTGGGTGGAGCGGCAGATCTGGCCGGAGGGCTCCCGTCAGCAGACCCGCTTCCGGCGCGTGGTGTTCGCTGGCGCCGACCGCTACCGCCCGCACGGCCCGCGCTGGTCAGTGATCACAGAAGAGGAACTGCAGGATCTACTCGGCGCAACCGTCGCCACCGACCGCGGTGCCGACTACGTGCCGCGGCCCGCCGAGCCGGGACCGCGGCTGGTGTTCGCCGAGTTCGCTGTTGCCCACCTCGCCCGGCCGCGTCCGTTCCGCGAGCCGGCGTGCATGCCGGTCGGGGTGCCCGCGTGGCGGCGCTGGGCACGTCAGATCCTGCCGCGCCGCACCGCCCGTACCTGCTGCTGGTACCACGGCGGCGACTGGCACACGGTCAACGCGATGGCGCGGGAGGTCCTGCAGCGGGCCCGCGCGCTGTCCGTGGAGGCCGACGACATGGAGGAGTTCGCTGTCGCCCACGCGACGACGGCCGGTGCCACCCGGTGGGAGACGGAGGCGCTGGCCACCCTGTTCAACACGGCGGACGCGATCCAACCCTCCAGCGACACTGGCTACATCAACGGCCAGCACCGCGCCCAGGCCATGCTGGAGGCCGGCGTCCGGCGCACCGTCGTCCTGCACCTCGTCGACGAGACGTAGCCCTGACCGCCGCCCGTACCGCCCCCGCCCGGGAGCCGCGCCGGCGGGCTCGACGCCCCCGCACCTGCTCCTGGGCCGGTTGGGGGCGGCGGGCTGGCGCCGGTCTCCTGTCGATCCTGGCCAGAGCGCCGAGGAGACGGCCCGGTGAAGGAGCCAGCTCAACCTACGCAGGCTTCGCGAGTCCGGTGTCCGCATTGCAACTTCGGGTAGACCAGACCGACTTCGATCGGCATGGGCTTTCCTGCCTTCCCGCCCACCACCGTCTGGCAGCTGTAGCCGGATATGCCGAGCATCGGGACCAGGACGGCCTTCGGGATGTTGCTGCAGCGCACAAGATCGGGCCCGCCATAGTTGTTGTAGACCTGGTTGGCGGCACCGTCCCGCGTGAGAATGCCCTTGCGGGGTTCAGCGCTCCACTGGACCGGCCTTCCGTGCGCGTCTGTGGCCTTGCCTACGATGACGTCCCACTCGACCTCCAGGCCCTCGAATGTGCTCACGCACACAGCCTCGCCGCCGTCCTTCAGGACCAGGTCGGCAGGGCATCGGGCGGTGGTCTCCCCGTCGGTGTTGGCCATGTCGAGAGTCTTCCCCCGCAAGCCGACGGCGACGACCTCGTGGAAGACGTCCCCGGGCTGCGCCAACGGCATCAGAAGGTCGGACGGCTGCCGGACCGGACTGGCGACGGCCTGGGGCAGCTCGGGGAAGGAGTAGTCCTGCGCGCTGTAGTCCTTCGAACCGACCCCGCAGGCCGTGAGGAACAGGGTCAGGCCCCCTATCGCCGCAATGATCCTCTTCGTACGCATGCCCGAACCCTAGTCGGCCTCTACCCACCCTCAGTGCTCTTGCGGCGGCCGCCGAGGGGCCTGGCCTGCAGTTCAGGCAAGTGCCCGATCGCCGCGCCGGCAGCATGCAAGGCCCTGCGTTCCGCCCGGGATGCGGGCCGGGCCCCTGCACGGATCCAACCTCCTCCCACCTCGTACGCCGGTCCCCAAGAAGAGGTGTCCGTTCGCAGAGTGCGGTGTTCAGTCACATCCCCTGCGCGGCTTCCACGGCTCCTCACGCGCCCCTTCGGCCTGCTGATTCGACCCATGGTCGTCCGATCAGATCCGTACGGTGGTGGGGTGACATTCAAAATCCCATCGCCAACCCCGGATCCCTCGCGAATCCGGGCCGCAGCAGCGGCGCTGGACTGCCCGGCTGAGCTGCTCCCTGCGGCGGTGGCCGCGTTCACCGGCGCCCCGACGCCGGAACCCGGCCCTGCCCGGGACCTGTTGCGCGCGGCGTTCGCGGTCGTGGACCGGGTGCCGCGGCACGAGATCGGCACCGGTGACCTCACGATCGCGGCCCAGGACTGGCCGGCGTTGTCGGTCACCGTGCCGGTGACCCCATGGCAGGCGGCGACGCTGGTGGACCGGTTCGTGGACCTGCTGCGCCCGCTGACCGTGCACCGACTGCGCGAAGTAGCGGCCGGGCTGGGGGTTGAAGCCGGCGCGCTCGTGCACCGCCTGCAGAATGCCGAAGATCAGGATAGTCGGGGCGAACCGGACGTATCGGCAGGGTGGGCGGGTCGCACGCTGCACGAGGCCTTGGCCGCAGGCCCGGACTGGACCGCCGCCCTTCGGGTGTGGACGCTGGCGGTACCCGAACTGGCCGCCGAGGACCCGGCCAACTGGCCGCTGGTATTCGAGGACGCGCTGCGCGGCGCCGTCCTGGAGATGTTGGCGCAGGCCGCCGACGGTCTGCTGAGGGCCTCCCGCTTCACCCCGGCGTCGCTGGAATGGGTCGCTGACGGCAAGGGCTTCACCGCCCACCAGCCCGTGTCCGCCTCCTCCCACGGCCTCCAAGCCCGCCTGCAGCCCGCTCACCCGAAGGGTCCGCTGCTCCCGGGCTGGGACCGGCCAGTATGGCCCGCCGACGGCACCAGCTGGACGCCGCCCAGGGAGGCTTGGCGATGGGAGGTCGGATGGCCGCTGCCCGACGGCACCTTCCAGGGACAGGCCGGGTACTGCGCGACCGAGCCCTCCCGAGCGCTCGCCCGGTTCGCAGCCGAACAGACCATCGCCGAACTCCTGCCAGGCGCCCGAGGGCTGCGGCAGAGCTTCACCGGCCGTCTGCTGGTTCCGCGCCGGCAACCGTTGACCGGAGACGACCCGGCCATGCGAGTGGTCACCCTGCGCTCGCTGCTTCTGGGCGCCAGCAGGGCCGACCCGGACGACGCGGCGCCCACCCGGGCCCAGGCATGGCAGCGGATCGCGGAGAACATCAGCCTGCCCGCCCCCTGCCCTCCGGAGTCCGCCGCGGCGGACGAGCGCACCCTGCAGCAACTGCTGCACTTCCTCGCCGTCCAGGCCGTGGTACTGACCCCGCCCGCACACCGCTACCTGTCCGGACTGGACCACCATGCGGCCCCGCTGTCCATGGACCACCGGCACGCCCGCGGACTGCGCCGCGCGATGGAGCCGGCTACCGCCCAGGAGGCTGAGCAACTCGAAGCAGACCTGGGGCCGCTACCCCCGGGCACCGAGTGGACCGACCTGCTGGACCCGGCTCTGCTCGAGGCCTTCCTGGATGCGAGACCGTAGTCGGCGGTGCCCGAGACCGGCCTCGGCCCGGCATGACCGGGCGCGACCGCTGCAAGCCAGCTGCGAGCTTCGGGCCGGGGCCGAACGCGGGGGCCCGAGCGGCCGAGGTGTCTGGACAGTGCGATGCGCTGGGCTTCGCCCACCCTGGAGGGGCACGTAGTTCCATCCCGGGCTGTCAGTGCGCTTTGGCAGACTCCCCTTGCCCGATCTACTACAGGATGGACGACTATGCGCAGCGAGTACGTGAACCCCGACACCAAGGCGGCGATGGCGAGGGCCGGGTATCACGGGGTGCCCGGCCGCACCTACCACTCGCCGCTCCCTGACGAGCTGGCCCCCTGGTACCTCTACGAGCCGTCCTCGGGACACTCCCTCGCCGTCATGATCGAGTCACTGTGGGAGCCGGAAGCGGACCCGAACCAGGAGTTGGCGCTCGCACCAGTGAAACTCATCCTGCGCTGCCCGTGGCGGATCGAGGGGGGTTGGATCGTCGCGGACATTCCGTACGACGAGGTGTTGGGTGTGATCTCGGAAGACGAGGACGACGAGTACTCCGACGGCGTCACGGAAGGCGCCCGGGGCGGCTCGGAGCAGGCCAGCACGGCGATGGTCGTAGGCCAGCCCTACCCGGGTGCCCTGGTGTTCCCCATTCCCGACAACTCGCAACTGCTCTTGACGCCGACCGCGGGCACCCTGCAGGTGTTCCTGGGCGGGCCGGGGGAGGCGACGACCAACGCGTTCCGGGACGGAAAGGCGAACTTCGCGCTCGTCCACTCCGACCACGCTCTGCTCCTCATGTTCCGCTTCGACTTCCCCGACGGCCGTCCAGCGCGGTGGTCGGATGCAGAGTGGGTGGCCGACCCCCAGGAGAAGGCGGGCTACAAGGCCGGGGTGCCGGGGGCGCCGGGCGGCCCCTTCACGTTGGCGGTCCACCTGACCGATGCGCAGAGCGGCATCGTGTCGGTGAACAGGTTGATCACGGTCCCGGCCCGGTTCGCGGACCAGTTGCGCAGTGCGGTCGCCGCCCAGCTGAAGGCAGGCCCCAATCCGGCAGCGTCACTGAACGACCTGGACGGCTGGTACCGGTTTACACAGCGCGATCTACGCAACCGGGCGGTGGCGGACTTCCGGTCCACGAAGTCGGGCTGATCCGCAGCAGGTGCGGAGCACCGCGCCGGCTCGGGCCACTGGGATGCCCATCCCGTAGGTAAGGGGTGGGGAACCTGCCCGAGCGGGCGAAGAGCCGCGGGCAGGGGCCACCCCAGTCCCGACCACGCCCCTCCAACGACCACCCTGCCGTACTGAACGGTCCTGGGCTGATCAGGCGCTGGTGTCAGTGGCCCCCGTCATCCTGATGACAAGCCCGAGGAGGAACGACATGGTGGAGATCGTGGTGCCGAAGGTGCCAGGGGACGAAGGCGCGGACGTACACCGCAGCGCACGGTGGATCGTCACCGGCATCCGCGAGCAGGGCGAGGCCCGGGAGCGGTTGGAAGGGACCGAAGTCGGGCACGGTGCCCGTATCGAGACCCCCGCCGGGTCGTTACTGCTCGTCATGGACAAGCGCCCCACCGGCTACAAGGACGGCCGCCACAAGCGCTACATGACCTACAACGCGACGCTGACACTGCTGCTGGTGGAGGAGACCGGGCTGCGGGACAAGCCTCTTTGGACCCGTCAGTTCGCCTCCGAGAAGGGCGCGTTCGGCTCCTCTGGAGCCGGACAGATCACCAAGCACCTGGTCACCCACCCACCCGTAGCGGACTTGAACGTGCGCGAGGTCGAGCCGGGCCCAGGGCGGCCGAACTGGGCGGCCGGGCCGTGCCGCTGGTGCGGCGTACAGGTGGCCCAGGGCGCCGGACGAGTCGTCGGCCACGGCAAGGAGGCTGAGGTCGAGCACCCGCTCCGCTTGTGCCGCCAGCCCGCCCAGCTCGTGACAGGGCAGGACTGCGCGCTCTGCGGGATCGCCTGCGTGCAGGGGTCCGCCGAGTGGGTCCAGGTCCGCGACTCGGAGTATGGGCAAAGGTGGGAGGCCCGTCACCGCGGCGACTGCGCGCGGTGGCCGAGCCCCGAGGAGGAGGCGCAGCGCCAGGAGGAACTGCGCCTGCAGCGCGAGGAGCAGCAGGAGGCTGAGCAGAAGCGAGAGGCGAAACGGAAGGCGGACCGCGAGGCGCGGGAGGCCAAGCGCCGGGCCGCCGAGGAGGAAGAGCGCCGGGCTGCCCGGGACGTTCAGGAACGGGTGCAGCGTCTCGGGATCAAGGGGTCGGTCGACGTGGCCACCCCGTTCGACAAGGGGGTGGACCCCTCCACCCGACTCCGACTGGTGGAGCGCCGGCTGACCCTCAGCGACGACACCACCGTCACCGTCTGGGACGTCGAGACCTACGGCGACGGCCGCCCCACGGGGGTGTACGAGGACGACGGCGGGTACGAGCCAGACGACCGGGGCGGCCGGTACTACCGCCTGTCCGACGCCCGTGGCGAGTACCAGCGCCACAAGTGGGCGCCGCTGCCGTACACGCCGCCCAAGCGCCTCCGCTTTGAGCCCGCAGCCTGTCCCTCCGACCCGTCGGTGAAGCACTGCGACCACTGCGGCACAACCTCCGCGCCGGGTGGCTGGATGATTGCGAGTCTGGGCCTGTCCTGCGATGACGCCGACTGCTACGACGCCATGGCCAATGAGCGTGGAGCCCATGCCCGCCGCTACCACCGCGCGGCCTAGTCCGGATGGTCGGGTTCCCGGCCCAGCATGGCCGCGTGCCGGCCGCGGGCGGATTCTGCGGTACGCCTTCCGCGATCTTCCCGCCTGGTGCGCTTCCGCCGTTCGCTGCCGCGCAGCCTGCTCCCCCGCGCGCTGCTTGGCTGCCGCGGTCCTGCGCCTCGCCGTCTCGTTCCGCGCCCGGTGCCCGCTAGTCGTCCGACTCCGGCACGGCGAGCCGATGCCGCTCACAGGCACCGGCGGGCCGGGGCCGGGGTCAGGGCCTGGGGATCTCCTCGATGCGTTCACGGTTGAGCAGGTACAGGGGCAGGTACGGCTGGTCCGGAGCGATGGGGAACCCATGGTCGAACGCGAGGCATGCCATGGCCAGCGGCCCCAGAGCCACCCGCGCACGTGGCGCCGACGACTCGCCCCAGTAAGTGCCGTGCTCCGTCAGGGCTTCGCCGAGCGTCTTGGCGAAGGTGTCGTGGTCCCGCGCGACGAGACGGTGGAAGAGCGCGATTGGCTGGTAGTCGATCCCATTCACGAACTCCATGGGCGCATGGAACGCTTCACCGGGCCCGGACGCCTTCATGGTGGCGACCAGCTTCTCCACGACCTCGTCCATGGAGCCGTGCTCGGAGAAGTACGTCTGCAGCGTGTCGATCCAGTGCAGCACGTACGCGTCGACGCTGTCGTCCCGCCGCAGCGTCTCCAGCGGCACCCGGCACAGCCGGCGGATCCGCTCCCCCTGCCGGCACACGATCGCCACGTAAAGGGCGTCGAGCCAGGCACGGCCATCCGCGGGTGGCACGGCGGGTATGGCTGGCAACCGCTGGGCGAGGTCATCGCCCAGGTGGCAGTTCTGCGGCTGCGCGCCGGTGAACAGGGCGGCGCCGAGTTGTACGGCGGCGGCCCAGGCATCCCAAGTCTCGACCTGCGACGCCCTTGGGTCGGTGGCGCAGCGGGCGTGCGCGAGGGTGAGAACGGAGGCGAATGCGTCTCCCACCCCGTCGCCCGGATCCTGGGCGAGACCCGCTATCGCCTCCGCTGCGGCGCGGGTGATCCCGTCCGGATCGGGAGCGGCCCGCTCGGCGGCGGTACGGGTGGCGAGGCGGCCGTCGCGGCTGAGACGGACCAGCCCCTTCAGCAGGCCGAGCAGCGGCTGAGGCGGTTGGATGGAGAAGGATCGGGTGTCCGTGTCGATGACCGTGAGCGACGTAAGTCCACCGCGGTGCCACCAGTAGACCTGCGGTGAAAGGGCCCCCGGCCCGTCCTCGAAGGCGCCAAGTGCGTAGCTGGCCAGGGAGTTGAGGGCGTCGATCACCGTGCCGTCGGCGATCGGGTGGTACACCAGATTGTGGCGGCTGGGCATGACGACCAGGGCGCCGGCCTGCGGAAGCGACTCGCCGGTGACCCGCAGGACGGCTGCGGACAGGTACAGAGCCAGGCTCCCGACGAAGGGCGAGTCACCATAGAAGGAGTGCAGAATCGTCCCCTCGACGGGGATCTCCTCGTGCGTGACGGGAACGCGCATCAGGTTCTCGTACGCAGCCCGCCCCAGCTCTTCCAGGCCGACGCGCTCCACGTCCGGGTCGGTGAGGACCCGCACGTCGGTGGGCCGGTCGAGGGCGTAGGCGAAGACGAGGCCGTCGGCCACCAGGCGCGCGTAGCGCAGGGAGCCGGCGATCTCACGGGTGATCGAGTTGACGGGCAGCAGTCGGGCGTACGTGCCGCGCAGGAGTTCGTCGTTGTCGGGAGTGTGGTTCGGGATCATTCGTCCGACTCTACGAAGACAACGTGCAGGTGACATAGCCCGGGGCGATCTCCGCGGGTCGGCCCCCTGGCGTCCGGCGTCCTGCCGCACGTCCACGGCCCCGCCGTCCGCCGCCCGCCAGGCCCGCCGCCGTTTGACCGCTGCGCCCCGCCTCGTCTGCTGGCCACCTGGTCGCCGCCGGGGTCGCCTTCAAGCGCGAACTGCGGTCACTGCAAACGCCATACTGGGTTTCTGCCTGCTCGAGTTCAAGGTCGCCGTGAACGGCACCACCACGACCACTGTCCTCGATGCCGGCGTGCGGTAAGTCTCGCCTCTGACGGATCACCGTCCGCTACTCATGAAGGAGACGCATGCCCCCCGTCCCACCCCAGATCCAGGTCGATACCCGCGACATCGAGGTGGTGTCCGTTATCGGCGACGACGTCGCTTCACTACTCACCGCCGCTGGCCGGTGGGTTGCCGAGCATGAGGGGGTGTGCGTGACGTCGATCAACCTCGTTCCCTTTTACCTTTGCCCGGACCAGTGCGCACCGACGGAAGACCAACCCGGCGTCCGACTAGATCTCACCCTCGACGTCTCCGGCAGGCGGCCGTAGCGCTGGTCGCCGCAGTCGGCCGTCACGGCCGGGGCCCGGGCGACGGCGACTGAGGAGAGGCCGACGTGTTGGGGATGTGGCGGCGGCGCCTCCTCTGGGCGTACGACGAGCCGGTCCCGGTCCGAGATTGGGAAAGGGCTCCTTTCGGCCGAAGTGGCCACATCGCAGGACGGGTTGAGGGGCCGCGGCCTACGATCGCGTCATGACGATCGTCCGGGAGGCCCTCACCAGGCTGCGGTTCCTGTCGCTGGAAATCACCGGCCGCTGCCAGCTTTCCTGCCCGTCGCTGTGTTACGCCGCCTCCGGGCCGACGCGGAGCCACGGCACCATGAGCGATGACGACTGGCTCCGGATCATCGACCAGGCCGTCGCGCTCGGCGTCGAGGAGATCCAGCTGATCGGCGGCGAGCCTACTCTCCATCCCGGTTTCGTCCCCATCGCCCGGCGCGCGGTGGACGCCAGCCTGCGAGTGCGGGTCTACAGCAACCTCTTCCGTATCCGCGACGAGCACTGGCGCCTGTTGAAACACCCCGGCGTCCGACTGGCGACGACATACCACAGCAGCGTTGCGGCCGAGCACGACGAGGTCACCGGCCGAGAAGGCTCGCACAAGGCGACGCGCGCCAACATCGTCGAGGCCATCAGGCGCGGCATCCCGTTGAACGTCGCGGTCCTCGACGGAGGCGACCACGAGCGCGCAGAGCGGGCCCGCGCGGAGCTGCAGACTCTCGGTGTTCACGACGTCCACGTCGGGAAGGTGCGGGCCGTCGGCAACGCCGCAGGCACTACGCTGCCGTCCACCGCCGAGCTGTGCGGACGGTGCGGGGACCAGAGGGCCACGGTCCTGCCGAGCGGTGATGTGGCGGTCTGCGAGATCGGCCGCTTCCTGACCGCAGGCAGCGTCCTGAACGCCGGCCTGGCCTCGGTCCTGTCCAGCCCGCGCTGGGCCGAGGCGAGCGCGAGCATCCCGCGGCGGACGGACCTGACGGCCTGCCACCCCGACTGCCAGCCCTCCAACAGCGACTCCTGCGACCCGGGCAAGAACGATCCCTGCGACCCGATGGGCTACGCACCCGCGATGACGGGCCAGCCCGCGGCCGCCGTGCCCGCGCTCCTCTGAAAGGGCCCCCTCCTCATGGACCGGACGCCAGCGGGCTGGAACACCCGTGCCGCCCAGATGGCCGATGCGACCGTACGACCCGAGTCCCGCTGGCACCGGCCCCTGGCCGCCACGCCCCGGCACCTGTTCGTGCCCCGGTGGTGGACGCCGGCCGAGCAGGACGGGACATGGGTCTACGAACTGCGAGACGGGGCCAGCGCCCCCGCCGCGTGGATGAGCAGCGCCTACGACAACAGCCTCAGCCTGATCACCCGCGTCGGCCCTCATCACGCCGATCACGCCGCGCCCGCAGCCGTGGTCCCGGAGGCGTGGCCGACCTCGTCGGCCACGCTGCCTGCGCTGGTCGTGAAGATGTACCAGCACGCCTTCCTCGCCGACGACTCCCGCCTTCTGGTGACCTGCGGCAGCGGCTACGGGACCGCCCTGGCGTGCCAGCGCCTCGGCGGCGACCGGGTCACGAGCGTGGATGTGGACCCGTATCTGGTCCAGGCGGCGCGGGAGCGCCTGGCCACGGCGGGGCACCGGCCGCGGCTGGAGGTTTGCGACGTGACCGGCGAACTGCCTGGCACCTACGACCGCATCGTGTCTACCGTCTCGATGCCGGCCATCCCTGCCTCCTGGCTCATGGCGCTCAACCCCGGCGGCCGGATGGTGACTACCTTGTCCGGAACAGGGCTGATCATCGTCGCGGACAAGACCGACGATGGCGGCGCCACCGGCAAGGTCGCCCCCGAGCCCGCCGGGTTCATGAGCACCCGGCACGGCGACGACTACCCCCCCACCCCCGACACCACCGATCTGTGGGCCACCGCGCAGAAAGCCGACGGCGACAGCATCACCACCGGCCGCTACCCGGTGATGCGGGTCAGCAGCACCTGGGACGTGCGCTCCACCCTGGAACTCACCGTCCCCGGCATCGAGCACCGCATGGAGACGGCCAGGGACGGTAGCCGCACTGCCTACATGCTGCACCCGGACGGCTCCTGGGCCCGGGCCACGGCACCAGGATCCCGGGAACTGCCCACCGTCCACCAGAGCGGCCCACGCAAGCTGTGGGACGAACTGGACCGCATCCGCACCTGGCTCGTCATCGACGGCGACCTGCCCGTCTCGGGCGCAGCGGTGCGTATCGACCCGGAGGGCACCTGCCACCTCAGCCGCAGCGGCTGGTCGGCAACCATCGGCGCACGGTAAGCGGCGAGATCGCCGCCCGGCACGGTCGTTCCGCCCGCCCCGCCCGGCCCCGCGTCCGTCCCTGCCCGGCCTCCGCCGCTCGCTCCGCCCGCCGGGCCCACGCTCGCGGCAGCTGCGCTCCGGTTGCTCCGCCCACTGGACACGCGGTATGAGGCCGGATGGCCGGATGCGAGGTACGGGGGGCGCGGACCGGCAGGACAGGCGCTAGGTGTGGCCGGTATCGGGACACCGGGGCCGCGGGCGTCGCTAGGGTGCGGTTCATGACCAGTAGTCCTGAGCCGCCCCGTACCCTGCACGATGCTCTGCGCGTATTGGGCCTGACCGCCGATCCGGATAGCGCGCTCGGTAGGGCTGCCGACGAGCAGTTCATGGCTGACAGCGCCGCAGACAGCATCCCGGCGGCCCACTGGCACCCGGGGATCATCCCCCTGGATCCCGGTGCCGAGCCGCCGACGCCTGGCGACCCGAGCGTCGATCCGCGGACCGCGACCAAGTTCATCTTCGTCGACGGCTGCTCACGCCGGGAGGCGCGCGACACGATCACGGCCGTGCTCACCGAGGTCTACGGATTCGATCCGGTGTCGAAGCAACTGGTCTTCAACCGGGAGCTCCACGACTGGCGCGACAACCCCGCCCTCACGGTCTACGTGACCGCTTTCGGGGGGTACTTCGCCCTGCCCTGTGACGGCGACTGCGCGGCTACCAGGGAGGCATTCCTCCACGCGTGGAAGGAGAAGGCCGCGGCGGGCTTCGACGACGTCGACGAGGTCTGAGCCGGGGCAGCCCCGCCGCCGCCCGCCTTCGCCCGTTTATCCCGCCGCCTCCGTCGCCCTGCCCACCGCCGTCGTCCGCCGGTGTTCGGCGTTGCTCGTCCTGCGGCCGCGGGGCTCCCTGCCGCGCGCCGCCTTCCGGCCCCGGCCAACCTCCCCGGCGAAACGCCGTTTACGAGATGCCGCCCGGGCCGCCCCCGCGCTTCGCCCCCACCGGGCGGCCAAAGCGCTGGCCGCCTACATGGGACCACTCGGGGCCGGTAGAGCTGAGTCGGAGCCTGTCCGACGGGTTCGGCTACCAGCGGGGGCCGGTGAAGGTGATAGCGGGGGCCTCGCCCTCGCGCGGTGGGCATTCGCCGTAGGGCTGCTGACACAGGCCCCGGCAGTGCCGGCAGTCTCCCGACACGTGCTCGCAGGGGGTGCCGCACGGGTTGCCGGTACGTTCGCGGACGAGCTCGACCTGGTCGGGCCAGATGCCGCCGTCGACACCGGGGAAGAACAGGAGGCCGTCCAACTTGCAGGAGACGGGGAGGACTTCCCCGTGATGCTGGGGATGCAGAATACGGACGGTGTCGCCGGCGCGGTAGCGCATGCTGATTGTGCCTCCGAGAGGTGCGATGGGTGGCTGCTGGGTTGGTGCTCGCGGCAGGTTGCCCCGGGCCGTCTGCGGCTGGCGCTCTCGTACTGGTCTCGGCTTCTGCGAGCCTCGACGCACGCCCCGCCAGTTCCCGAACTGTTCGAGGTTCCGCTCCGCACTGCAGAGGTCGGGGTGAGCGGGCTCGGCCGACACTTGTTTCGGGCAGGAGGCGGCGGGGGCGACCGCAGGCTACTCGGCCGGGGGCTTTCGGAGGTTCTGCATGAAGGACTCGGCGAGAGCCTTCCACATGTCGTCCTCGGTGTCCTGGGCGACGTGTTCGCCGCCGTGTTCGACCACCAGGGCGCGGGCCAGGTCCACGGGGAGCGGGCAGAACAGTCCCGCCGTGGGGTTGTCGTCGGCGTTATACGGCGCCCACTCGGCGGGCGCGGTAAGGGGTTCGACGACGTATACCTCCAGTGCGGAGTAGGGGCCCGGGTAGTCGGCGGGCACAGTGCCTGCCCCTCCTTCGTGGACCATGCGGTCGCGAGGGCGGGGTGTGGAGTATGCGCCGTTCCCGGCGTGGACGGAGATCGTCGTGTCATCGGCGAGGCGGATCGTGCGGGGCAGGCGGCCGGTGCCGTGAGCAGAGATGTAGTCGATGCGGTCGGTGTGGATCATGGTTACTAATTTACCCGCCAAGTGCGGAAGAGTCAAGTTATACGCGTCTAGTTACTGCCCCACCACCCAGTCCGCCGGTGGTCGGTGGTGTTCGGCGCGTGGCCCCCGTCCTCCGCCGTCCGCCCGTCGCGCCGCCCGCCAGCCCCGCCCGGTGCTGTCCGCCGGTGTTCGCGCCGTCGTCCGTGTCCGTTCGGCGTTCGGCGTTGTTCGGCACCCGCCGCCGGGCCTGCCGCCACCCCGGTCGCCACGGTCGCCGTCCGTCGGCCTGTCCCGCCGGGGCCCCGCGCGCCCGCCGTGCCCCTCCGCCGCCCGTTCCGGCCGCGTCCTCCCGCCGTCCCGTACCGCCGTGCCGCCGTGCCGTCCGGTGTTGTCCGCCGGTGTTCGGCGTTGTTCGGTGGTGTTCGGCGCGCGTCTGCGCCCGGCCGTGCCGCCGCCCCGGCGCGCCCCGGCCGCTCCGGTCCGTCCCGCCGTCCGCCCGGCCGCCCGTTCACCGTCGCTGGCCGCGCCGCGCCGGGCCCGCCGGTGTTGCCCGCCGCGCGCCGGCTCCGGCCTCGCCATCGGCCCCGGCCGCCCGCAGTTCCGGCCCCGGCCGCGCGCGCCCCGGCGCCGTCCGCCGCCCCGCCTGCGCGGCCCACCGCAGGCTGATGGCCCAGTTCAGCCGCGGACGCGACGTGCCCACGCACCAGGGGTATATCGCCAGGTCAGCAGGCTCTTGAGTGAAAGGACGCCAGGGCGGACTCTGGAGGCGGGGGGACGGGAGGCGCAGCTGAGATGCCGAACAAGCGGCCCCGCGGGCCGCAGCCCCTCTGGCGGCCCAAGCGGGAAACCGTCCGGGTGCTGACAGCGGTCGACTGCGTCCTCGACCGCTACCGGGACCACCTTCCCGTCTCCCTGCGACAGCTGTTCTACGTCCTCCTCGGCGACGGCGTGCTGGAGAAGACGGAGTGCGACTACAAGCGGATGTGCGAGTACGTCGGCATGGCCCGCCGCTCAGGCCGGATTCCCTGGAGTGTGATCCGCGACGACACCCAGATCGCCGTGGATGCCCCGACCGCCTTCGCCAGCCCCGCGGACTTCTGGGCGGCCGTCGCGTCGGCCGCCGACGACTACCGCGTCGACCGCCAAGCCGGCCAACCGATCCGGCTCGAACTATGGTGCGAAACAGCGGGCATGGTCCCTCAACTGGTCCGGATCGGAGCGGAGTTCGGTATCTCCTGCTTCTCCGGTGGCGGCTTCGATGGCCTGGCCGGCAAGCATGCAGCAGCCGTCCGGGCGGCGGCAGGGGACCTCAGAACCAGGGTGCTGCACATCGGCGACTACGACCAGAGTGGCGAGCACATGTTCACGGCACTGGCCGAGGACGTGGTCGCGTTCGCCGAGGCCGCAGGCGTTGAGGTGGAGTTCGAGCGCGTCGCGGTCACCGGTGAACAGGTCGTGGCCCACAACCTGCCGACCGCACCACCCAAGGCGACAGACCGCAGGTCGTTCTCCGGAACGGCCACCACCCAGGCCGAGGCCCTGCCACCCGACATCCTCGCCGCGATCGTGCGCGAGGCCATCGAGGCCCACCGCAACCCCGAGATCCACCGGCAGACCCTCGTGCGCGAGGAAGTCGAGCGCCGCGCCCTGGCCGACTTCCTGGATGGCTGGGGCTCGACGGGCGGTAGCGCGCCGACATAGCCCCGCCCCGCCCGGCCGCGCCGCCCCGCCAGCTGCGCCGCGCTCTGCCGTGCCGTCCGCGCCCGGCTCCCGGTCGTCGCCTTCGCCGTGCCACCCCGCCGCCCGGCTGGCCCTCCCGGCCCGCCGCACCCCGCCGCTTCGGCCGTCGCCTCGCCGCCCCGGCTGCCCGCGCCCGCTGCGCCCCGCTGTCCGCCGTACCCCGGCGTCCGGTCGTCGTCGGCGCCGGTCGTCCGGCTGCGTCCGCCTGTGGCCGTTCCGGCTCGTCGCTGCTCCGGGCCCAGTCCGCCGCCGTGGCCCCGGCCGATGCATTCCGGCGCCCGCGTCACTTCCCGTGGCCCCGCCGTCCCGCTTGTCCCGCCTGGTGTCCTGTCGCCGTAGTCCGCGTGCTGGTTCGTCGAGGTGGTGGTCACCCGTCGTGGCCCGCGCGGTCGCGACCTGGTTGCGGCTGCACGACGTCGCGAGGCGGCGTAGCCGCGCTCTCCGAAGCGGCGGTGCCGCCCGTCCCGGCGCCGGGCCACGACCAGTCAGACTCGAGTGTCAGCTTGTGGGCATGAAGAGGAACTCACTGGCTTCCGCGCGCGCGGTGTCGTGCCGTGAGAGGGCGCTGACGACTTCGGGGGCGGACATGGCGGCGTCTACCGCCTGTTCGAACGGGACCGCTGGAGTGATCTGCTCCCGTTCCTCGTCGCTCACGTCAGGTGGTATGTCCATGATTTGGTGCGTTCGTTCGTACACGGCGACTCCAACGTCGAGGGTCGCTTCATAGAGACGGCGTACGGGACCCGGCAGTCGACCGTGGCATGCAGCGCAAGCGATCCGGCTCGGTTGGTCCAACGGATACACGAAGACGTGCAGCTCACCATCGTGCTCCGTCGGGACGCCGCAGTACCTGCACGGCAGGGGCGTCTCGTCCTCCTCCCACTGCAAGGCGTACAGCTCGGGTTTCATCGTGTCTCCTCCAGCTCGGGAACTCCGGGAACTTCTGCTCAACCCGTAGGGGTCAGTGCAGATGACAGAGCCTGGCGCGGTCCGCCTGTGGACAGAGCCCTTCGCTTCGCTCCGGGCTGGCGCCTTCGCCGCGTCGCCCGTCGTCCGGCCGGCGTTGTTCGGCGTTGTTCGGCGGGCGGCCGTGCCCCGGCCTGCTGCCTGCCGGGCCGCCCGGCCCCTGCCGGTCCTCCCCGGGCCCACCGGCCGCCCCACCGGCCGCCTGCCGTACCCCGCCTCCGTGCCTGCTGCCCGTCCCGGCGCCGTCCTGCCTTCGGGGTGTTCCGCGCTGGCCGGCCCGTCTGTCCGGCATGTCTTTCCGGCCGGCCGCAGCGGCTCTGATGGCGGCGTGGACGCCCCCAATTGATGGCGCGTAAAACTTGACGTAAGTCGGGAGAGGTGTGTAAAGTTAGAGACGTCAAAGGGGGTCGATCGGTCCTCTTCGATGCTGGGCGGTACGGAGCGGCCGATTCGTTCCGTCTGGCAGGTCTGTAGCTCAGTTTGGTAGAGCGGCCCCCACGCCGGGGGAGGGTCAGGGGTTCAAGTCCCCTCGGATCGCGATGTGTTGGTGTGCGCCCCTCCAGAGGCGACGTCCCCGTTGAGAGGGCGCGCACCAGCGCAGCAGAACGGGCCTGCCCGGCTGATCCCCGGGCGGGTTGAAGGAGGGAAAGCGCGCTCTCTGGGACTCGTGGTGTCAGCAGCACGCCCCCGTTTGGGGGAGGAGCGGGAGCAGTACCCGCAGAGTTCACGACGTGCCAGCGGGAAGGTGATGCTTCCCCCGGCGGACCCGGTCCGCTGGCACGCGTCGCCCGAGGCCCCTGGGGAGGAGTCGACGGCGGCCCCGCCCCGGCCGGGGAAGGTGACGAGCAAGCCCCTCGCGGGCCCTATCTGATCCGGTCCCCGGCCGTCGGCGGGAAGCCACGCCCTCGTGGAGTAGTCCGGCTCATCTCGCCCCACTCTCCATGGGGAGGCCGCGGGTTCGAATCCCGCCGAGGGTACGCAGCAACGCAGCACGTTCACGCAGGCTCTTGTCGTCCATAGGTAGGGCACCGGGTTGTCGACCCGGGAAACGGGGTTCGAGTCCCCGCAGGAGCGCTCACCGCTCACCTCACCCCGTGCGGTGCCCCCCGCTCTGCCGGGACGGGACATGCGACCCGTACGGATTTCCCCATGCCGTGCACCGACTCGCTTCCCGTCCCGGCAGGGCCCCCGCCCGGCCGGTCCTCCCGGCCCGCCGTGTCCCGGGGGTCCGGCCGTCGCCTCGCCGCCCCCCTGCCCGCCCCGCGCCTTCGGCCGCTGCCCGCGCGGGCCGTCCTGCCGGTCCGCCGCCTCCCGCGCCTGCCCGCCGCGCGCCGCCGCCGCCGGTCCGGCCGCCGCCGGTCCGGCCGCCGCCGGTCCGGCCCCCGCCGGTCCGGCCCCCGGCGTCCGGCCCCCGGCGTCCGGCGCCCGCGCGCCCGCCGTTCCGTCCGGGCGCGGCCGCTTCCACCGCGCTCCCCGCGGCCCGGCTGGGCCTCGTTCTCCCGTGCCGTCCGGGGCGCGGTCCTCCGCCCCCGGCCCGTTGGCCGCTCCGCAGCTCCGGGCACCCTCACCACGTGGCCCGTCCCCCCTGTGCGGGGCCCGTGCGTCCGCCGGCGTGGCCGCGGCGTGCCGTTCGTGTCCGTACGCCGCGCCGCCTGGGCGCGCTGGCGGGCCCGGACCGCTCGGCCCCCGCTCGCCCCGGCGCCTGCAACACCTCCTCCCCGTTCGGCCGCGCGGCGCATGCGGCCCCGCCCGGTTTCGGTGCCGCTTCGTTCCCGCCCTGGCCGAGCCGGCCGCACCTCCCGCCGCTGCGCCGCGCCGCGTCACCCTGCCCGGCTGCGCCCCGTTCTCCCGTGCCGCCCGCCGGGCTGCCCCGCCCCGGGGGGCCCGGCGGTTACTCGTCCCGGGTTTTACCGTCGGTTGGCGGTCCGGCGGGCGGTGGGGGTCATCAGTCGTCGGTCGGTGGCCCGGCGGGCTGTGGCGATCGTCATCAGCGCGACCGAGGTGATCCACAGGGTGAAGCGGTTCCCTGGTGTCCAGCGTGTGCGCGTGCCGGGGGTGTGGAACATGCGTGGGCTCCTTCGTGGTCGGTGGCGGGTGTGCTCTGTACCGTCCTTGGCCTACGCGTGGAACACCTCTCCAAGGGGGCTCGGCGTGAGTATGAGCCCCGTCACATGCCGGAGATCAGGTCCGCACCCGCAGCGTCAGCGAGATGGCCGCCGCCGCCCCGTCGGCCACCCTGCCGCCCGCCCCCTGCCTGCCGCCGCGCCGTGCCCCCGTCCCGTGGCCGCTCCGCGCTCCTCGCCCGCCGCCCCGCTGCCGCTGCTGCTCTGCTGCTGCTGCGCCGTTGCTCCGCGGCCGCCGCCCGCCCGCCGTCTGCCGCGCCTCCTCCGCCGCCCCGCTGCTGCTGCTCCGCCACTGCGCCGGCGGTCCGCGGCGTTCCGCTGGTGGTCCGGTGGTGGTCCTCGGTCGCCCGCGTCCGGTTGTTGTGGGATTGGTGCGCGTCGGGTGGCTGGGTGGTCGGGTGGTCGGGCTGTCGGGTTTCGCCCCGGGCGCGGGCCCGCGGGCTCTACGGTGCACCGGTGAGCAACCAGACGCCGCCGGCTGGCGAGGACGTACTGCCCGAGGTCGACGAGGTTCTTGCCCGGGCTCTGCTGGACCAGGGGGCCCAAGGGGTGCGGGCGTTGGGGCTGGTGCGGGACGCGCACCGGATCCTGTCCGGGGCCGGCGGCCTGGAGCGGCCCGGGGAGATCGTCGAGGCGTGTGTGCGCAGCGCGGCCGATGCCCTGTTGAAGCTGCCCGGGGCCCCGAAGGACGCGGCCGGCCTGCAGTCCGCGGCGAAGGGCCTGCTGCACGAGGTGGACGCCCTTCCCGCTCCGGCGGCCCAGTCCGCCGGGGCGGCGGAAGCGGATGGAGCGCAGTGGGAGCGGATGCGGGGCGCGGCTGAGGTGCTGCGCAACGAGATCGCCATCCCGGGCGGCCACCGGCGCCGTCAGGCGCGGGGGATCGCCGAGCGGCTGATGGGCCTGCGGCTCGGTGCCGCGCAGGACAAGGCCCTGGGCGCGTGGGGAGACCTGTACTCGAAGGCGTCGGGGACCCTGCACGGCGCCGGCGCCGAGGAAGACCGGCCGGCCCGCCTGTACACCGCTCTCCTGGCGGCGGCCCGGGAGCTGCTGGTGCCGCTGCCCGGCCGTGCCGCCCGCGTCCTGGAGCTGGCCGCGCTCACCGGCCCGGGCGGGAAGGAAGCGGCGGAGCTGGCCGGCTGGGCGGATCCGCGCGCCGAGGCGTACTTCTTCCGCTCCGGCCCGGCCGCAACCTGGCTCGAGGTCCTGGACGACCACGCGCCGCACCTGCTGCTGGCCGACAAGGAGACCGGGATCTGGCCGGCTGCCCCGTTCCTCGAGCACCTCGCCGCCCACGCCCCGCACGCCGCCCGGACATGGCTGGCCGGCCGCGCCGTTGAGCTCGCCGCCGCCGGCCCGGGCGTGCTGGACGCGCTGCTGCGCCTGGCCCTGGACGGCGCTCTCACCCCCGCGGACGTGCGTCTGCTGCTGCCCGAGGTCACCGCGCCGCCCCGGCCCGGGGCCCCGGCCGGGCAGGCGGGATGGTCGCGCCGGCTGGCGGCCCGCTGGGCGCGCACCTTGCCGGTCGCGGAACGCAACGGGGACTGGCTGGTCGTGGCCGAGGGGCTGCTGAAGGACGCGGTGGACGCCGAACACGCCGGCCGTGGGGCTCTGCTGGCCGTGGCCGCGCCCCCGCCCGCCGCCGGCGAGGCGGTCGCGGACGGCGCGGGCCCGGACGGCGCGGGCCCGGACGGCGCCAGCGGGCGCCCCGGGGGCGAGCGGGAAGCGGCCGCGGCGGGCGCGTACCCGGATGACACCGCCGGGCGCGCCCGCGAGGAGGCGCTGATTGATCTGCAACTGGAGGAGGAGATCGCCCGGTTGACAGCGGAGCGGCTGCCCGGCCACGACGTCGCGGTCCTGCTGCGGGAGATGGTCACCACGGTCCACCGCGGCGCCGCCGGCGGTGAGCCGTTCGGCTGGGACCGCGCGGCCCGCAACGCAACGGCGGGCCTGCTGCGCCGTGACCTCGACGCGACACCCGGCGCCGCCCGGCACGTGGTCTTCGACGTCGACCTGGACGAGGTCCGCCTCGGCGATCCGGTCTTCGCCTTCATGGGGCCGCAGCTGGCCCGGGCGGTGCTGGACCTGGCCGCCGCGGACGCCGCGGCCGGTGTCCGGCTCGGCGAGCGGCTGCGGGGATGGCCGCGGATCGCCGCCGAGGACCCGCGGTTGCACGACCGACTGCTCGCCGCCCACCTGGCCGCGCACCCGCCCACCCCCGGCACCGGTGGCGCGGCCGAGGCCGCGGACGTGGGGGAGTGGTGGGACCGGGCGGTCGAGGTCACCGTCCGGCTGCTGGCTGGCCGCCCGCCGGCGGAAGGCGCCCGGCTGGCCGCCCTGGTGCTGCGCGACTGCCCGGCCGAGCGGGCCGCCGCCCTTCAGCAGCGGGCGCGCGCGGCGCTCGGCCCGGCCCCTACCGCCCAGGAAGCCGACCGGCTCCTGCCCGCCGGCGCCGACGAGGTCGACGGCTGTGTCGAGCCGCTCGCCTCCTGGCTGCGGGTGTGGGACTGGTCGCCGGTCCTGCCCGCCCCGCTGCTCACCGCCTTCGCTGCGCTCCTGGCCGCGCTGCGCAGGCTCCAGCCGGCCGGGCCGTCCGACCCGCGCGCCACCGCCCGTCCGGAGCCGGTCAGGCAGTCCGTCGCCCTGCAGACGGAAGACCTGCTGCAGCTGGCCGCCACGGCCGGCCCGCTCGCGGTGGCCGCCGCCCTGGCCGCGGCCCAGGACGCGGGCGCCGACGGCTACGCCATCGAGCTCCACCGCCTGGTCCAGGCGGCGCCGGACGCCTGGACCGCGGATGTCCCCCAGCTGCTTGCCGCCCTGGCCCGTCCGGACCTCGGCGCGTTCTACCTCGCTGCGGCCGCCACCGCCGCGGGCACCCCCGGCGCCTTCCCGGCCGGCCCGGCAGCGGCCGCGCTCGCCGCCCTCACGCTGCGCCGCGCCCTGCCCGCCGCGGCTGGCCACCAGCCCTCCACCGCGGTGCTGTTCGCCGATCAGGCGCTGTTCGACCTGCTCGGCGTGGTGTGGCGCACGGGCGCCGATCTCGGCGCGGAACTCCCGGCCGTCCTGGACCACCTGCGCGACCTCGCCGAGCCCCTCACCCGCGCCGCCGCGCCGGCGACCGCCGCCGGCCCCCCGCACGACACCCCCTGCGCGCCCGAGCCCGACTCCGCGCAGGCCGGCCCCGCCGATGCCGTCCTGCGCGGCGAAGAAGCGGGCCCCGAAGAGGGGCCGGGCGGGGAACTGCTGGGCTCGCACCCGGCGGTCCGCGCGCTGGGCTCCCTCATCGAGTACGCCGCCCACCAGGCGCACGCCGGGGGCGAGATGCCCGCCGACGTCCTCGACCTGGTCGCTGCCGTGCTCGCCGCCCGCGTCGGCGACGAGGCGGTCGCCACCGCGATCGGCGTGCACCTGCCGGCCCTGCACCGGCGCGCGCCCGCCTTCACCGCCGCCCACCCCGAGCTCTACGCCCTCGACCCCGGCCGGCACTCGCCGGCCACCGCGTGGCTGCGCTGGGGCGGCCACGACCCGCTGCTCCTCGGAGCCCTGGACCGCGGCCGGCTCCTGGCCGCCGTGCGCGAGGACCTGCCCGGCGCGCTCGCGCAGGTGGCGCGCGCGCTGACGGGCGGCCACCTGGGCCTGCTCGGCGACCCCGCGGCTGCCTGGGCCGAGTTGGCGGCCGGCCCCGGGGGCGCCGCGGCGGCCTCCCGCTTGCTTGCGGCCCTCGCCCTGCACGCGCCGCACCGCCCGTACACCGGTGGCGGCGTGCCGGCCCCGGCGCCCCGAGCCGCCGTTGCCCCCGCAGCCGTGGACGCCGTCCTCGTGTGGTGGACGGCCGCGCTGGACGCCGGCCTGCCGCCCGGCGCGCTCGCCGGCGCCGGCAACTTCGCCGACCTCGCCGTCCCGGATGAGGTGTGGCTGCCCCTGGCCCGGGCCAGCGCCGCCCACACCCCGGCCCAGAGCGAAGCCGGCGACGTCGCCGAACGCGCCGCCGGCCACCCGCGCAGCCCCGACGCCCTGCTTCTGGCCGCCCGGCTGCTCACCCGCCCCGCTCCTGACCCCTGGTACGACGCCCAGGTCCGCCGGCACGCCCGGGCCCTGCTGCGGGCCGCCGACGTCGGGCCCGCCGCCGAGCGGCCCGCGCAGGCCGAGCAGCTGCGCCTGGCCTTGGTCGAAGCCGGGGAGGTCGACGTCGCCCAGCCGGCGCCGGAAGGGCTCCCCGGCCGGGGCCCGGGCACCGGCTCGGGAGTGATCGGGGGCTGACCGACGCCGCCCGGCCGCGTGGTCCCCTCCGGTGCCCGGCTGCCCCGCCGCCAGGGTCCGGCCCGGTGGCCCCGGCTGCTGCGTACGGTGCCTCGGTCGCCGGGCTGCGCTGTGCGGTCCGGGTTGCTGCTCGGCCCGGGGGAGTCGGGTGGTGTCAGCCGGCGGGGGTGCCGCTGCACCGGCCGGGCCGGGGCCGTCTCCGTGGCCGCGGTGTTCCGGTCGCGTTCCTCGCGCTTGAGGTGCTGCCCCTTCGGCCGGCTCCGGCGTCGGGCCCGTTCCCAGAGCGGGGCCGAACCACCGAAAGCGGCGCGTAAAACTTGACCTGATGCGGGCGTGTGGGTAATTTAGTGAGTGCTGGCGGAGGGGCCGCCGACTGAGGAGAATCACGTGATCGAGTACGCCGCTGCCGAGCTCGCGCCGACAGGGACTTCCGAGGCCGCCGTCACTCGGGCGGAGGTTCTGGCCGGTGAGCACTGCCCCCGCTGCGACCGGAACGCGTTGTACGGCCTCGAGTGCGCGTACTGCGGCCACATCATCATCACGGCCCTGCTGATGATGGCCAAGCCGTGCCATCCTCCGGCGTGGTCGAAGGGGTGCTGCCCCGTCTGCTTCACCACCGATCCGGAGGTGTGGGAGGTGAACGGCCGGCTGCTGTGCACGGTGTGCGCGCAGGGCCGTAGCCGGTGGGGGGACCGGGTGAAGGCGGCACAGGGGTGGCGTGAGCGTGCGCGCCGTGTCGTTGCGTGGGCCGACAACCCGGGCGAGCCGTCGTACGCCACCGCATACGCGGACGGTCCCGGCGGGGAGCTGGACGCCTTGGCCGACGAGTCTGGGGCGGCGCAGGCCTCCTGACAGAACGGCCGCGCCCCGGGTGCTGTCGGGGGCGACCACTATGCTCGGCGCAGCGCACCTCGCCTGTGCGTGCCGTTCCGGGCCCACCCCCGGATACCGGTGAACCGTGCTGCCGCGCGGGTGCGAGCGACGACCGGTGCCCTCTTCCGAACCGCGCACCCTGGCCATGCTCGTGGTGGGACGAACCGCAACGCCAGAACGCGACGAAGGAGAAGTTATGGCCCCGTCCTCCCACAACACCACCAACCAGGAGCGGATTGCCCGCGGGTTGAACCGCTTGACCGGCTGTGGCTACCAGAAGGCCCTGCAGCGCGTGAAAGCCGCAGCCGACACGGGGCAGCTGCCCGCCAAGCTCGACCAGGCCGGCCGTGAGGAAGCCGTGCGGATGCTCGCCGAGGACCAGACCCGGCCCGCCCCGGCCGCGATCGCCGTGGCGAGCGGGCCGCCCGCCGACGCTGGCGCACTGGCTCAGCAGGACCACCAGGAGTTGCCGGTCGACCAGGGAGAGCTGCCCAAGTCGTTCACCGAGCTGATGGTCGAGGCGCACAGGGCGATGGAGGTGCGCCGGACCTTGCGGGACAAGGAGCGGTACGTCGACGCCATGCGCGCGCAGCGGGATCAGGGGCTGGACCCGTACGGTCGCCCCAGTCTGCCGCGGGAACTGGTGCAGCAGGTGGAACTGCTGCTGGAGCAGACCCGCCGGCTGCCGCGGAGCGACGACCCGCAGTGAACCGCCGCCCCGGCTCCGCCCCGGGCCGTCCCGGCGCCCGCCCGGCCGCCGCCGAACATCGCCGAACAGGAGGCGCGGCTGTCCGTGAGGGCCGGGGCGGTCGCGGGTGTCAGCCGGTGGGGGTGCTGGTCTCCCCGGCCGGGACAGCCGTCTCCGTGGCTGCGGCGTTCTGGTCGCGTTCCTCGCGCTTGAGGCGCAACCACTTCAGCCGGCTCACTCCGTCGGGCCGTTCCCGTTCCCACTGGGCTTCCTCGGCGGCGGTGGCGGCGCGGCGCGTGGCTTCCGCGGTCGCGATACGGGCGTGCTCGAGGGCCCGTGCGACGGTGGCCAGGACGGCGCTGGCGAATCGGGGGTCACCGGTGTCCGCGGCGGCCGCGCTGGAGGCGGCGGGGAAGACCAGCTCGGGGCGGGTGTTCGCGAGGTCCCACTCGACATGGCCCGGGGTGGTGGCGCCCTGCACGTCGAGGACGACGAGGGTGGCCACCGCGCGGACCTGGCGCTGCAGCGAAGTGTCCTCGACGTCCTCGCGGTTGAGGTGTTCCGGGGGGCCGACGTGGACGTCGACCTCGTAGCCGTGCCAGCTGTAGCGGGTGGTGAGCCGGTGGTCCAGCTCGACCTCGGTCAGGGGCGCTCCGGGGCGGAGCGGGGAGGTACGGCGCAGCCCGGGGTACGCGGCGGTGACGGTGGCGGCGGTCTGCTCGGCAGGGTTCACGACGAGGGCCTCTCGATGGCGGGGCAGGGGGCGATGCACCCGGGACGGGACCGGGTGTCGTCCCTGCGCCGAGCAGGGAGGCAGTCGTACGGCGGGAGGCCGTAACCCCGCGACGGCGGGGAGGAGATGAGCGGCTGCGGGCCGAGGGCCGGCAGGAGCTCGCCGTCCCAACCTAGCGGCTGGTGGGGCCGGCCGGGGCGGGATTCGCCGACACGGGGACTGCCCGTACGCCTCGCCGCCCGCGGCCGCCGCTCCGCCCCCGTGCCGTCCCGCCCGGCCGCGCCGCGCGGTGCCCGCCGCCTTGGCCGCCGCGCCCAGCTCGTCCTGCCGCCGGCCCGGCACCGCCGTCGAAGTTCTGCTCCGCTGGTCGTCGGCAGACGGGGCCGGCCCTGCCCCAGTGCCGCGCCCCGCCCCCGCCGCCCGCTGCTCCGGCGTCCGCCCGGCGCCGGGACGCCGTCCGAGCTCGGCGCCCGGTCCCGCGCCGGGCCCCTGCCGCTGCGGGCCAGCTGCCGCCCGTCCGCGCCGTCCGCCCCCAACCGATCGCCGGCCCGCGGCCGCTCCGGCTCGTCGCTGCTCCACGCCGGCAACACCTCCTGCCCGCGGTCAAGGCCCCGGTCCCGCGCCGCCCGCCTCCGGCCCGGCGCCGCCGTACTCCGGCGTCCGGCCCGATACCGGTCCGCCGGCGCGCCCCGGCCGCCCGCCGCCGCCGACCGCGCGCCCTGTCCGGCGTGCTCCCTGCCCGCCTGCTCGCGGGGCCGCCGCCGCTACGCGGTCGTCTCGCCGTGTTGTCGCCGTTCGGGTCTGGTCCCGCTGCGTACGGCCGTTCTGTGTCGTTTGGCGTCATCGAGTGGTATCGAGCGCGTTCTTCTTCTCGGTCGGGCCTGTAGGGGCGGGGCCGATCGGCTCCCGGACGAAGGAGGACATGGTGATGGAAGCGATCAAGAACCCGGTGGTCGTGGTGGGGCTGGCGCAGCGGGCGGGGACGGAGCCGCCGTGCGCGGACGGCGTGGACGTGCAGCGGTGCGGGGGCAGGGTGTCCGCGGCGGTGGTCGACGGCGCCGGCCACCACCCGGACACCGTGCGGTACTCCGCGATCGCCCCGGCGGTGATCACGCACATCGGCACGGCGCTGGGCGGGCTGGCCGGGCTGATGACGGCCGGGCAGATGGCCGCGGCCTACGACCAGCCGCCACACGCGTCGGCCGTGTACGCCTGCGTGGAGCCGGGGCAGCCGGCGTCCGTGCACTGGATCGGGGACTGCCGGGCGTACGGCTGGCGGGAGGGCGCCGGGCTCACCCTGTGGTCCGACGACCAGACCATGGGCCAGTGGCTGCGCCGGAACGGAGGGGCGGCCGTGCAGCTCGAGGCGGCGAGGCACGACAACTGGTCCCGCCTGGGGCTCGCGCAGGCCAGCGCGGCGACGTGCCGGCAGGTGCAGATCCCCGAGGAGGCCGCCGCCCTGGTGCTGCTGGTGTCCGACGGGGTGTCCGACCAGGTCGACCGGGAGACGTTCGTACGGCTGTGCCGCGCGTACGCGACCGAGCCGCAGGCCCTCGCCGACGCCCTGGTGGCCGCGGCGGAGCCCGACGCAGACGGCTACCGGGACGACGCCACCGTGGTGGTCCTGCTCTGCGGCTGACCGAGGCCCGCCCGCCCCGCGCCCCGGACTTCACCGCCCGACGCGCGGGGCGGGGGGCCGGTCCTCGTTCTGGTCCCGGGCCGGCCTCGCGGTCCGGCGCGATGCCGCGCCCCGACCGGGCGCGAGGCGGGGCGAGGACACCGTGCTGCGCCTGCCCCTGGCCGCGGGGGAGCTCCCGCCGGTGCCCGGTCCCGCGCCGGCCGCCCGCGGGAGCTCCCGGCGTCCGCCGCTGGCCGCGGCCGCAGTTCATCGACGTGGTGCCTGCCGATCTGCCCGCCCGGGCCCTGGGTGACCGCTTGCCTGGTGCCGGGCCGCCGCTGCTCCCTGTCCGCTTGCCGGGCCCCGGCCACGGGCACCCGGTTCGACGGCCGTCTGCCGGGGATCCGGCTGGTTCGGTGGGGTGTTGCGGCGTCCGCAACATTCCACGTCGCCGGGTAGTCCGGCAGCTGCGGCCGTACGCCGCCCGCGTCCGCCTGGCCGCCGTGGAGCAGGTCCGTCGCCTGCCGGCTGCCCCGCTGGTTCGTCGAGGTGGTGGCGGCCGCCCGTACGCCGGCCGTGCTGCTGCGCCCGCCCGCCCGCCCGCGCCGCCGTCCCGTCCCGCGCCCGGGCCGGGCCGGGGCCGCCCGGCGGTCGTCCTGGTGGCCGGACTCCGGCCGCTCGGTGGGGTGTTGCGGCACCGGCAACACCTCCGGGACCGTCCGTGCCGCACGTCCGGCTGCCCGTAAACGGTTCCGGCCCGCCGCCCGGCTGTCGCCTTCGCGGTGACGCGCTCGCCGGCCCGGTGGACCGCCATCCGTACGATCATGACCGAACCGAGGTGAGGGGGACCGGGTGGCACGGCAGCGCGGGAACACGAGGCACGGCGCAAACGGCGCGGGCAGGGCGAACCGCAAGGAGAACTGCGCCGAGGCGTGCGCGGATAGCTGCTACTGGAACCGGACGTGCTGCCCCGAGATGTGGCTGGCCTCTCTCGCCCTGCTCGCCGTGCGGCCCGGCCCCGCCAGCCCGGCAAGCACCGATCCAGCGGCGCCCCGTCCGGCCGGCCGGGCCGCGGGCGTGCTGTACGGGGCGGTGCGGCGCTACCGGACGACAGTCAGCCCCGTCCGGCCCGCCTGCTGCCCGTACACGCCGAGCTGCTCGACGTACGCGGTCAAGGCTCTGCACCGACACGGCGCGCTGCGCGGCGGCCGGCTGGCCCTGGCACGCCTGCTGCGGTGTCGGCCGGGGGCAGCTCGGCGGCGCGGGTTCCATGACCCGGTGCCGGACTGACGGCGCACCGACCCACATCGACCTGCTGACCGCCGCCCGTGTGGCGGCCGTGCTGCTGCGCCCGTCCCGCCCCCGGGGCCAGGCCGCCCGGCGATCGTCCCGGGGGCCGGACTCCGGCCGCTCGGTGGGGTGTTGCGGCACCGGCAACACCTCCGGGACCGCCCGGGCCTCGCCGCTCCGCCGGCCCCTGGCCCGTTGTCGAACCGGTCCGGCCGCCCCGAGCCGCCGTCCGCTGCGGTCGCCTCGCTGCGCCGGAGCGGGGGTGGTCGGGTTGGCCGCCCGGCACCCGCCGCCGTCGAGTCCGCCCGCCACCGTCGCTGCTCCTCGGGCCGGGAGTCCGCCGGCGCCGCTCCTGCCGCCGGCTGGCCGTGGCCGCGGTCGTCGAGCCGGGGCCGGGCGGCCGATACCTGGTCGCTGCCGTTCGGCCGCGTGTCGGCTGTCCGTTGCTGCTGCCCGGGCTGCCGGCCATCGCGCTGGATGGTCGTGCCCGGTGGACGGTGTGGTCTGGCGTGCGGGCCGGTCCGGCACCCGGGACCGGCCCGGTGGCGTGATATGGGTGCGTGCCGGTGAAGCATGACCGGTTGCCGCCCGGTGGTGCGTGTTGCCTGGTCATGCAGGACGGGCGCGCTGTGACAGCGCGCTGTTCGTACGCGCTGACGTGCACGCTGTCAGGGCGTGCAAGCGGGGCGTGTTGTAGGTGCGCGCTGGTCATTCTCGATCGTGGAGTGGTCGGCTCTGGTCGCGTTGTGGGCGGTTGTGGTCCGGGTGTGGTGTTCGTGACCTGGGGCGGGGCCGGGGCCGGTACGTTGCCGCGCATGACGGTGACGAGGAAAGCGCGGTTGATCCCGACGGGGGACTGTTTCTGTGGGTGCGGGGGTGAGGCGGGGATTGGGCGGTGGTTCGTGCGGGGGCACGACATCACGGCGGCCGCGGCGCTGCGGGCGGTGTCGGGGCTGAGCCTGCCGGAGCGGCTGGTGCAGGCGGGGTTCGGGCCGCAGGTGTCGGTGGTGGGGGCGGCGGTCGGTGAGGCGGGGTGGGTGCGGTGTGCGGGCTGCGCGTACGCGGGGCCGCCGGCGGGGCTGGCCGCGCATGTCCGGGGGAGCGGGTGCGCCGGGGCGCCCGCGGCCGCGGAAGGAGCTCAGGAGGCCGCCGAGGAGGCCGGCGGGGGAGCGGCGCCGGCCGCAGGCGCCGGGCGGGGGGACACCGAGGGCGTGGAGCCGGCCGCCGCGGTGGCGGAGCGCTCCGGGAAACCGGCCGGGCCGCCGGTGCGGGCGGCGGCGGGGGCGGCGGAAGGGCTGCTGCTCCCCGCCACGGACGATCCGCTGTGGGGGGACCTCGCGCCGACGCTGCGCCAGAAGTTGACGATGGCGGCGCACCGGTTGGTGACGCCGCCCCGGGGGCCGCTGCAGGAGAAGGCGCAGCGCCGGCTGGTGTTCGCGCTGAGGGCGGCCGGCCGGGGCCGGATGAGCGGGCAGCACTGGCAGGCGCTGCTGAGCGCGCCGAGGGAGGTTCTGGGCAGCGCGCGCAGTACCCGGGCGGCCGCGGTGTACGAGGTGCTGGAGGAGGTCGTGGCCGGCCACCTGGCGCCCGCCGACGACGATGCGGCGCCCACCGGGCCGGCTGTACCCGAGGGCCCCGGGACCGCCCCCGGCTGAGCCGCCGGCGGACCCTGCCCGCCGCGGCGCCGTACTCCCGCCGTGCCCTGCTGCACCCGGGTGCCGGGTTCCTGGGCGATGTCGCTGCTCCCCGTCGACGGCCGCCTCGGAAAGCCGGAGAGCGTCGCCGCCGCTGGCCCCGCCGCCCGCCACCGCTTTGCCGGCCGGAGCTGCTCTCCCGGCCCGGCCGGCCAGTTCGCCGGCGGTCCCCGCTCCAGGGGCTGCCGGACGACGTACGCCCCGGCCGGCGCTCGGAGTGCGACGCCGGCCCGCGGCTCCCGCCGCTGCCGGCCGGGGGTGCCCAGCTCCTCGTCGGCGCCGTACGCCGCGGCCAGCCTGCCGCGTCCTGGCGGACGGATTCCCAGGGCGCGCCGCCGGCACCCGGGGGGTACTCGGTGGCCGCGCACTGCTGCGCCCGGCTTCCGGTCGAGGCCGGCCGCTCCCGGGGCACGGTGGGGCCCCGGTTTGAGTCCTCGGTGCCGCCGCCGGGCCGGGGCGCCGAGTTGCTCGTCGACGTCGACGTCGTGCGCTCTGCGCTGCGGCGCGCCTGCCGGCCCGGGGTGCGCCGTGTTCCGCCGGCCGTGCCCGTCGCTGCGCCCCGCCGGCTCACGTGCTGACGCCCCGCGCCCGCCCGCCGGCCCATGTCCGGCGGCGTCCGCCTGGTGGTGGGGCACCGAGCGCTGGCCTGGCCCTCGCCCGCGGCCGGGCACCGGGCTCCGGGCCGCGGCGTCCAGGACGGTCGTGCCGCCGGCCCTCGGGCCGGCCGTGATCCGGCGCAGGCCCTTCGCCCGCCCGTCGAGCTCCTGTGCCGCGGGGGGCCCCTTGCGGGGCGCTGCGCCCGTCTCGCCCCGGGCGGCTCCCGTTGGGTTTCCTGGGCGCCGTGCGGGCTCTCTGCGGCGCCCGCGTCCGACGCGGAGCGGCGCCAGCCTGTTCGTCGCCGGCAGGGCGCCGTACGGCCGCTGCGCCCGCCCGGCGGCTGTCTCGCTGTTCCGCCGGCGCCGCGGAGTTGGGCCCGGCCGCCGAGCTCCGGTGCCGAGGTTCGTCCGCCGGCTGCCGAGCTCCCGAGCGGGGGCCGTGCTGGGCCGGGGCCGGCCGGGCTCCGGCTGTTCCCGGTGGGGGAGCCGTCTGGCGGAGATCCATGGTGTCCCCGCACGGCCGGGGGGTACCGGGCCCGCGTCCGGTGCGGTGCCGGCGGCTCCTGGCCGGCCGGCGCGGGGCCCGCGGCCGGGGATTCGGGTTTCTCCTTCTGTCCCGCCGGTGCCGGCCGCCGTTCGTCGCGCCGTCTGCCGGCCCGCGCCGCGCGGGCATCCGCTGATCGCTGTGGTGGCTGGTGGCCGCACGGGCGCCCGCACGGCTCCTCTCGGCGCGCCCCGCCCGCCGCCCGCACTGTGCCGGCCGCCCGGCGC